>JBBSAT010000438.1:0-4730 GCA_038252025.1 Polyangiales bacterium
AGATCAAGAACAAGGGCATCATGCTGAAGCTCGAGCTCAAGATCGTCATGGACGCCGGCGAGGTCGAGAAGGCCATCGTCATGCGCAAGGACTCCATCCTGTTCGACATGCTCGCGGACTCCACGTCTTCCCTCACCGACGAGAACGCGCGCAAGGTCAACGAGTTCAAGGCCAAGGTGGGCGGGTGAGCGAAAAGCACAACAAGGGCATCGCCGACGCGGTGAAGCAGGACGACACGTACGTTTCCGCGGTGGCTTCCCTCCCGGAAGGCGAACGCGCGTCCGTGGAGGCCGCCGTGATGACGTCGACCGGGATGTAGACGTCGTGGTGGACGTTCTGGCTCTGGCGGATGCGGGCGTAGAGCATCGGCTGGAAGATCCACGTCTGCTCGCTGCCGCGCGCGTGTCGATCGACGCTCGCCTGCGACTGGTACCCGCCCGCGCCGTCCTGCTGGAAGACGCCGAAGCGCATCGCGAAGCGCTCGAGCCCCCAGCCCGGATCTTCGGCCGCGACCACGTCCGCCTCCTCGACGTCGAGCGCAGCACCGTCCTGCGCGTGCGCCGGAGCGCACACGAGGGTCGCGAGCGAGAGGCCGAGGATCAGCCGTGCGGAGTCACGCAGCATCGAGCGCTCACTGCCCGCAGGCGCAGCCTCCGCCGGCGGCGAGCCCGTCTCCGCCCGCTGCGCCCTCTCTCGCGCCGTGCATCTTGCGGAGCGAGCGCTGCGCGAGCTGGTCGCCCGAGCTGTCCATCGCAGGGTCCGCCAGCCACTCGCGCTGGTAGCGCGGGACGATCACGCACCCGGCGGCGCTCGCGGAGATGAGCAGAAAGAGGGCTGCTGCGAAGGCATTTCGGCGCATATGGGGCGCGAGACTGCGCGGACGGGCGGCCGCTCGCAAGCATCCCCGCGGGCGCGCGCTATGAGCCCTCCGTGGAGATCGTCCTCATCCGGCATGCCGAGACCGTCTGGAACGCCGAAGGGCGCTGGCAGGGGCAGACCGACGTCGCGCTCTCCGAGAAGGGGCGCGGCGAAGTGCGTCGTGCATCCGAGCGCTTTCGGGGGCAGCGCTTCGACCGGATCGTCTCCTCGGATCTATCGCGCGCGTTCGACACGGCGTCGGGAATCGCTGGTGTTCTGGCCTCCCTGCCTCCGATCGAGCGCGACCCGTCGCTGCGCGAGATGAACCTCGGCCGCTGGTGCGGCCTCCTCCACGCCGAGGTGCTCGCGAAGTTCCCCGGCGAGCTCACCTCGCTCCAGGCCGGGACCCTCGAGGAGGGCAGCGCGCATCGCATCGGCGTCGACGGGGAGACGCTTCGCGAGCTGGCGGCGCGCGTGGGGGCGACGCTCGATCGCGTCATCTCCGAGTCCGGCGAAGGGGAGCGCGTGCTCCTCGTCACGCACGGCGGCGTGATCCGCACGGTGCTCATGGCGATGCTCGGCCTCGCAGGTACCCGGCGTCCGTTGGTCGGCGCGCGCAACACCGCCATCACCACGCTCGAGGTACGCAACGGAGCGCGCGTCCTTCGCTCGTATAACGACGCGCGCCACCTGGGTCCGCACGCCCACGAAGGGCACGAGGAGATCGTCGGGCCGAGCGGCCGCGCGCACGTCATCTCGTTGCTCGGGCTGGGCGAGGACGCGCCGATCGCGCTCCCAGCCGACGGGACGACGACCGTCGTCTCCCGGGACCGACGACAGCTCGTCGCGTTCGGCGTCCCGCGCGCCTGAGCGCGCTAGCGATCTCCGCGTCGCAGCGCGATCGCATCACGCGCCGCGCCCGGCGGGAGGATGGCCAGAGCTCGGTCGAGCACCGACGCGCGCGCCTCGGCGTCGCCCGATCGCTCGGCCAGCTCGACGGCCGCGCGCAGAACGGCGGCGTCGCCGCTCGCCGCGAAGAGCTCGACGAGGACGCGCGCAGCGTCCCCGGTGCGACCCTCGGCGCGCAGCGCTTCGGCGCGCTTTCGCAGCGTGCTCGGATCGCCGGCGACGAGGCGATGCCCAGCGGCCACGGCGATCTCGCGCGCGAGAGACGCGACCTCGGCGGACTCCGGGACCAGGCGGCCGAGCGCATCGAGGCAGGCCTGCGCCGCCACGTCATCGCCGCGCCCGATCGCGCGGCGGGCGCCTGTCACGAGCGCGGCGTGGCCCTCGATCGCGAAGGCAGCGCCGAGCGCATCGACGATCCCAGGGAGCCGCCGGTCGAGGACGGCGGCTTCGCTCGCTCGACCCATCGCCGAGAGGCGCGCCGCGAGCGCAGAGGTCGCCTCGAGCGCCGGCAGATCCGGGGGAGCGTCCTCGAGCGCGCCTTCGAGCCGCGCGATCGCAGCCTCGAGCCGACCTCCCTGCTCTGCGGCTCGCGCAGCATGGAGCCGAGCCTCCCGCGCGCGCGTGTCGTGGCCCATCGCGGCACGAAGGCTCGCCACTCGATCCCAGGCAGACAGGGCCTCGTCCCAGCGCTCCAGCTGGCCGAGCACGCGCGCGAGCCCCGTCGCCGAGGGCTCGTCGTCTCCTCGACGCAGCACGGCCCGAAACGCCGTCAGCGCATCGGCCGGCCGACCCGCGTGCTCGAGTGCGAGCGCATGCGCGCGCGTGATCGCGACGTCTCCGCGCTGGGTTGCGACGCGCTCGGCGAGCGCGCGAACGATCGGCTCCCACGCCGTCTCGTCGCCTCCTGCAACGTCGAGTGAAGCCGTGTCGGCCGTCGCGAGCTCGATCGCTCGCGCCAGCACGTCGAGATCGATCGCTCCGAGCGAACGGTCGAGCGGAAGGCGCTCGATCGCGGCCCGCCCGAGCGCTCGCGCCGCGGCCCGATGGGCGCCGGTGCCGGCCAGGGCGCTCGCGGCCAGCACGAGCGCGTCGGCAGCCACACCGCCGTGCGGCTCGGAGCGCGTGTAGGCGAGCGCCGCCGCCTTCAGCTCCGGCGCGCGGATGGGCCGCTCCTCGAGCGCGCATGCGAGGTCCGTCGAGAGCCGCGGCAGCGTCTCGCTCTCGGTCGCCGTTCGAGCGTCGCTCGCCTCCGCCACGATCGCGACGGCGCGCGCCCGAACCAGCGGCGAGCTCGCCGGGGTGAGCGCGCTCGCCAGCTCACGTGCACGAGGCAGGTCGCCCTGGACGAGCGCCGCCGTCGCTCGCGCGAGGCTCCGCCCCGCTTCGAGGTGATCGCGCGCCGTCTCGGGCCCCTCGCTTCCCTCCCCCGCCGACAGCACGAGCCGGCCGCCCACGACCTGCGCCGAGCGCGGGATGCCGCGGGTCGACGGAACGCGGACACCCGCCGGCAGGAGCACCTCGAGCAGTGCGCGCTCGAGAGGATCGACCAGCCGCGCCGCACCGCGCACGTCGTCCAGCTCGGCGGAGAGCGACGCGAGAAGGTCGTGCGCCGACGCGATGGGGCCGCGGGGCCCGCGCGGGAGCGCACGAGCGTTCGTCAGCGCGAGCAGGAGATCCGCGTCGTCCCAGCCCCACGCGAGGTCCATCACGACCGACTGGGCCTGGGCTCGCATCGCCAGCGAGACGCTCGCCGAGCCGCCGATGAGGGCGACCTCTGCGCGCGCGGAGCCGCCGAGCGCCTCCGAGATCAGGCGGGCGAGATCCGCCAGCGCGATCGAGATGCGCGCCTCGACCAGGGTCGTCCGACGGTGCCGGAACGCGCGCCAGCCCTCGCGCAGCGAGATCCGGCCCTTACCGACGGAGAGCTCGGCCACGAGCGACTCGAGGCGCAGCGGGCCTGCGTCGAGCGGCTCACCGAGAACGAGCTGCGCGCGCCCGCGATCGAAGCGCAGACCGAAGCGCGGCGCGGCCACCCGGTCCGCGCGTGCGGTGCCGACGGCCATCACTCGGCCAGGTACGCGCGAAAGCGCGCCCACCGATCTCCCAGAGCGCCCGTGGCCTCCTCGCGGACCGAGGCCAGCACCGCCGGCGCGACGCCCGCTTCGACGGCTTGCTCGATGGTGAGCATCGCCGCGATGTGCCGCTGACGACCCGCGAAAGCGCGCGCGAGGAGCGGCAGGATCGTCTCGGGCTTGCCGCCGAGACCGAGCCCGCGCCGGAGCAGCCCGATGGCCTCGCCGGGCCGCTCGGTCTCGAGGTGCGCCTGGCCGAGACGGCGGAACAGATCGGCCGTCGCGGGGCCATCCGAGCCCCACTGGATCGCGAGGCGGAGCACCTCGTGCGCCCAGTCGGCCCGTCCGAGCGCGCCGTACGCCGAGCCGAGGATGCCGAGGCCCTCTGCGATCGTCGAGCGAACCTCGTTCGACAGGCCCTGGCCTTCGGCGGTGCGCAGCAGCATCGAGAGCGGGCCGGGCCAGCCCCCGAGAAGCGCCACGACGCGCTCGGGCTGAGAGTCTTCGCCCGCGAGCCTCGCCATCCGCACGACCTCGAGGTCGATCGCGAACGGTGCGCGAGGCGCCGCCGCTCGAGACGCCTCGTCGCGGATCCCCTGGCGCACCAGCTCGCGGAGAGCCTCGATGCTCAGCGTCGCCTTCCCGCCGGCGCGCTCGACCTCGACCATCGGCTCGCTCTTCGGCGCGAGCTTCAGCGCGACGAGACGGATCCCGAAGATCGGACTGAGCAGCACGTAGCGGAAGCCGATCAGCGCCTGCAGATCCTCCGTCTGTGGCGATGCCGGGAGCGGCCGCGCAGGCTCGTCCTCGCCGAGGAGGGCGGCGGCCAGTCGCCGTCGGAACTCGCCGAGCGGCATCTTCTGCGAGGGGCCGCCGTCGCCGACCCCGAAC
>JBBSAT010000439.1:0-4677 GCA_038252025.1 Polyangiales bacterium
CACCTCCACGTCCACTCCGAGTTCTCGATGCTCGACGGCGCGATTCGCCTGAAGGGCCTCGCGAAGCGAGTGCGGGAGCTCGGGCAGAAGGCCGTGGCGCTCACCGACCACGGCAACATGCACGCGGTCCTCCAGTTCGTCTCGGCGTGCAAGTCCGAGGACGTGCTGCCGATCGTCGGCTGCGAGGTGAACTTCGTGTCCGGCTCGCGGAAGGACGGGACGACCCGGAACCACGGTCACCTCGTCCTCCTCGCCGAGGACATGACGGGCTACGCGAACCTGTCGCGGATCGTGAGCCTCGGCTGGGTCGACGGGATGGCCAACGGCGTTCCGCGCGTGGATCTCGAAGCGCTCAGCGAGAACTCCGACGGCATCGTCGCGAGCACGGCCTGCATGGGCGGGCACGTCGCACAGGAGATCCTCCTCCGCGGGCCCGAGGCGGGCCGGAAGGCGATCGACACGCTGAAGAGCGTGCTCGCTCCAGGCTCGCTCTTCGTCGAGCTCCAGGACCACGGCTTTCCCGAGCAGGAGCCGCTCAACGACATCCTCGCCGAGCTGGCTCGCGATCTCTCGCTGCCCGTCATCGCGACGAACGACTGCCACTATCTCCATCAGTCGGAGGCGCGCGCGCAGCTCGTGCTGCAGTGCATCGGCGCGAGCCGGCTGCTGACGGACATGGAGCGCGCGCACCACGGCTCGTCCGAGCTCTACCTGAAGTCTGCGGACGAGATGGCGGCGCGCTTCGCCCGCTTCCCCGACGCGGTGAAGAACACGCTGCTCGTCTCGGAGCGCTGCGCGGGGAAGGTGAACCCGAAGAGCAAGCCCAAGCTCCCGCGCTTCGCCGTCCCCGAGGGCGTCACGGAGGGCGAGTGGCTGGGGCGTCTCGCGCACGAGGGCTTGGTGCGCCGCTACGACGAGATCGCCCGCCGTGGCCGCACGTGCGACCGCGCGGCGTACTCCGCGCGCCTCGACTTCGAGCTCGGGACCATCCTGCAGATGGGGTTCCCGGGCTACTTCCTGATCGTCCAGGACTTCATCAACTGGGCGAAGAACAACGGCGTGCCCGTCGGCCCCGGCCGCGGCTCGGGCGCCGGCTCTCTCGTCGCGTACGCGCTGCGGATCACCGACCTCGATCCGATCGAACACGGCCTCCTCTTCGAGCGCTTCCTGAACCCAGAGCGCGTCTCCATGCCCGACTTCGACGTCGACTTCTGCATGGACAAGCGCGACCGGGTCATCGAGTACGTCAAGAACAAGTACGGGGCGGAGTCGGTCGGTCAGATCGCGACCTTCCACGAGCTGAAGAGCCGCAGCGTCGTGAAGGACGTGGGCCGCGCTCTCGGCATGCTTCCCGCCGACACCGCGCGTATCGCGTCGATGATCCCGGAGCCGGTCCAGGGGAACATCGTCTCGATCAAGAAGGCGATGGCCGACGAGCCGAAGCTCGACGCCGTCTACAAGGAAGACCCGAGCATCAAGCTGCTCCTCGACACGGCGATGGCGCTCGAGGACCTGAACCGACATGCCGGGATGCACGCCGCCGGTGTCGTGATCACCGAAGGCCCGCTCTGGGATCACGTGCCGGTCTTCTGTCCGGAGCCGGGCGTCTACGTCTCGCAATACGACAAGAACGACGCCGAGTACGCCGGGCTGGTGAAGTTCGACTTCCTCGGCCTGAAGACGCTGACGGTCATCGACTTCGCGGCGCGCGTCATCGACCGGCGGCCGGATCGCAAGGGCGAGCGCTTCGACATCGACGCGCTTCCGATGGACGACAAGGCGACGTACGCGCTGCTCTCGTCGGGAGAGACGACGAACGTCTTCCAGCTCGAGTCGTCCGGCATGCAGGGGCTGTTCAAGAAGCTCAAGCCGGACGTCTTCGACGACGTGACGGCCGCGGTCGCCCTCTATCGACCTGGCCCGCTCGGCAGCGGCATGGTGGAGGACTTCGTCCAGCGAAAGCACGGGCGCATCAAGGTCGCCTACCCGGACGCCTCGCTCGAGCCGGTCCTCAAGGACACCTACGGCGTCATCGTCTACCAGGAACAGGTCATGGAGATCGCCCGCACGATGGCGGGCTATTCGCTCGGGGGCGCCGACCTGCTCCGCCGCGCGATGGGAAAGAAGAACGCGGAGGAGATGGCCAAGCAGCGCCAGACCTTCGTCGACGGCGCGATCGGGCGCGGTCACACGGCCGAGAGAGCCGACGAGGTGTTCACGCTCGTCGACTTCTTCGCGGGCTACGGCTTCAACAAGAGCCACTCTGCCGCGTACGCGCTGATCACGTACCAGACCGCCTACCTGAAGGCGCACTACCCGGTCGAGTTCGTCTGCGCGACGCTGAGCGCCGACAAGGAGAAGATCGAGAAGGTCGTCCGGACCGTCGCGGAGGCCCGCTCGCTCGGCATCACGGTCCTCCCGCCGGACGTGAACGAGTCACAGATCGACTTCACGGTCATCTACGACCCGCAGGATCACGCGCCGAAGCGGCGGCCGGATCGACCGGCCTCGATCGGAGGGGTCCTCCGTGATCCCACGCAGCCGAGGATCCGCTTCGGCCTCGGGGGCGTGAAGGGAATCGGGAGCTCGGCGCTCGAGGCGGTGTTCGAGTCCCGCGTGGACGAGCACGGCAACGAGCAGCCGTTCACGGACCTCTTCGACTTCTGCTCGCTCGTCGATCTCCGGCGCGTGAACAAGGGCGTCGTCGAAGCGCTCGTCCAGTGCGGCGCGTTCGACAAGGCGCACGAGAAGCTGGCCATCTCGCGCGCGCAGGCGTTCGGGGCGATCGAGGCCGCGCTCGAGCGCGGCAAGCGCGCCAGCCAGGATCGCATCAGCGGTCAGACATCCCTCTTCGGTCTGTTCGGCGGCGGCGGCAAGGCGAGCCCGGAAGCGAGCGTCGAGCGCACGTCGGCGGCGGCGTATCCGAGCATCCCGCCGTGGGATCTGCGCGAGCTGCTCAGCCGCGAGAAGAGCGCGCTCGGCTTCTACGTCTCCGGGCACCCGCTCGATCGGTACAAGACGGAGCTCGTTCGCTTCGGCAACGCGTCGACCGAGACGCTGAGCGGCGGCAGCGACGGCTCGGAGATCCGCATCGGCGGAACGGTCGAGGGGCTGCGCGAGCGGCCGACGAAGAGCGGCGGGAAGATCGGGTTCTTCTCGCTGGAGGACGCGGCGGGACGGGTGGAAGTGATCGTCCGCGATCGCGAGCTCGAGGCCAACCGCGAGATCCTGATGAGCGGCGAGCCGGTCTTTCTCGAGGCGCGGCTCCGCTTCGAGCGTGACGAGAACGGCGAGGAGAACCAGGCCGCCGAGCCGAAGCTGCAGCTCAAGACGGCCAAGCTGCTCTCGGTCGCGCTGCGCGAGAAGACCAAGAGCGTCCGCGTCCGCATCCCGGTGGAGCGCGTGGACACGCAGAAGCTTCGAGCGCTGCGCGATGCGCTCCGTGCCGCCCCCGGGCCCTGCCCGGTCAGCATGGAGCTCTCCTCCGAGGAGCGATGGAGCGTGACCGTGCTCGAGCTGGGCGTCTCGATCGAGCCGAGCGACTCGCTGATGGCAGCCGTCGAGCGGCTCTTCGGCGAGAAGATCCTCGAGCTGCGCTGAGCCGCGCCGGGCAGGTCAGCGAACGCTGGCCGCAGCCCGGACCATCGCGGCCACGACCTCGGTCGAGGCCTCCGTGATGGCGGCCGAAGCGTGCACGGCGAAGCGGTCGGGATGGAGGTCCTTCGCGAGCCGCCGGAGCGCGCCGCGTGCCTCGTTCGGGCGCGCATGCGCCGTCATGTCGAGGAGGCGTCGAGGTGAGGCCGACCTTCGGACCTCGGTGGTCTTTCGCGCGAGCAAGCTCATCGATCCCGTCGCGGTCGGAAGCGCGATCGCTTCGATCCACGAGAGCGCGTACACGAAGCGCAGCGCGCGCTCACGATGGCGCGCGGTCGCTTCGAGCTCGGAGCGCCCGATGGGCATGCGAAGCGACGCGGCGACGGCGGCCTCTTCCGGATGCAGCGCCGCGCGCGCGACGAGCGATCGGCCGAGCGCCGTGAGCACCCAGCTCTGCGCGCCGAGCTTCTCCTTCACGTGCTCGATCGGGATGTTCTCGACGGACCGACGAAGCGCTTCGATGACGAGATCGGCGGCGTGCGCGGCGTCCACCCCCGGCGCGACGCGCGGCGCTCCCGCTTCGAAGGTCACGCGCACGGAGCGCCAGGTCATCATCGCGAAGAGCCGCGTTCGCATCTGCTCGCGATGCGCCGTCGTCACCCGCCCCGACGATGCCATCCCCGAGCGCAACAGGCGGTCTCCGATCCAGCCCTCTCTCGCTTCCGGCTCACGGTCGATCCCGAGGAGCTCACCGAGGAGAGGCGCAGCACCGGGCGCATGCACGTGCGCGATGCGACCTTGAACGAGCGCGATGCTTCCTTCCCGCGCCGCGCACGTCACCCGGACCGTTCCCGTGGCGGAACCGCGCACGAGGAGATCGATCGTCCGGACGATCAGCGCTGCAGAGTCGGATGCCACCCTTCGCGTATCGCCCGCAGCGATCCCGAGGGGCAACTTTTCGACGACGCGACTGCTCGACTGCTCGGCGACGGTGCTCGACGACGGTGCTCGACGACGGTGCTCGACGACGGTGCTCGACGACGGTGCTCGACGACGGTGCTCGACGACGGTGCTCGACGACGG
>JBBSAT010000440.1:0-4669 GCA_038252025.1 Polyangiales bacterium
CGCCGTCGCCGACCCCGAACTCGACCGACGATGCGTCCGGGGTCCGGGCGTCCACGGCGAGCGCGGTGATCCGGAGGCCTGCCACGATGGCGAACGCGACGAAGCGCGATCCGACGATGCCGGTGAGCTGGGCGAAGGCCGCAGATCCTTCGCCGAGGCGCTCGAACCAGCCATCGGCTCGGACTTCATCGAGCGAGATTGTGCGGACTGCCTGGCTCACGAGACGCGCATGATCCCCGGTGTGGTCGCGGCCCGTCAACCGGAACGTCGGCGCGGAGCCCTCGCCCCGTCTTCCGGCGGTCTCCGCTAGCCGCGCGACTGCTTTTCCCGGTACCAGGCGATGGTCCGCTCGAGGCCGTCCTCGAGCTCCACCTGCGCACGGAAGCCGAGCAGCTTCTCGGCCTTCTTCACGTCCGGAACGCGGAGCTCCACGTCCGGGAAGTCCCACTCGACGAACTCGATCTTCGACGTCGACCCGCTCAGGCGGCGGATCAGCTGCGCGAGCTGATAGATGGTGATGGTGCTCCGCGCGTTGCCGATGTTGAACGACTGCCCGATGGCCTGATCGTTCTCGAGCGCGAGCAAGATCGAGTCGACGATGTCGTCGATGAAGCACCACGCGCGGATCTGATCGCCCTCGTTGTGGATCAGCAGCGGGTCGTTCTTGAGCGCGCGCACGACGAACGCGTGGACCGCGCCCTCGCCGACCTGGCCCGGACCGTAGATGTTGAAGGGACGGATCGCGCAGGTCGGCAGGCCGAACTGCTTCCAGTAGTTGTGCGCGAGGTGCTCGGTCGCGAGCTTGCTGACGGCGTAGGTCCAGCGCGCCTCTCCGACGGCCCCGAGGCTCGTGACGTCGGCCTCGCGGACGCGGAACGCGTAGCTCCCGAAGACCTCGCTCGTCGAGAAGTCGATGAAGCGCTTCACCTTCCCGGTGGCCGTCGCGGCGCGGAGCGCGTTCATCGTCCCCTCGATGCTGACCTCCATGGTGAGCACCGGGTTCTTCAGCACCGTGTCGACGCCCGCGATCGACGCCATGTGGATGACGTAGTCCGCGCCCTCGGTCGCCTTGGTGAGCGCCGGCGCGTCGCGCACGTCCGCCTTGATCATCTCGACGTTGGGATGCACGTCGAGCCCCGCCTCCGCGAGCGCGTTACGGCGCAGGTTGTCGAAGATCCGGACCCGGTTCTTCTCGGCGATGCGCCTCGTCAGCGCCGTCCCGATGAACCCGGCGCCGCCCGTGAGTAGAAACGTCGCTCCCTCGATCATGGGCGCGGGCTACCATGCTTTACTGGGACGGACGAGCGGCACCCATCGCTCGTGTTACGTTTCCGCCTCGCTCGCCCGGAAATAGAAGCTTCCTGGCCAGCGTCGTCCGCAGACCAAGAGAGGGGCTCCATGGCGATCTTCGACAGGTTCAACCGCGCGCTGAAGTCGAACCTCAACTCCCTCGTGGATCGAGCCGAGGATCCCACGAAGCTCATCGAGCAGACGGTCTCCGACATGGAGAGCGAGCTCAAGCGGGCGCGTCAGGATCTCGTGACGCAGATGGGCACCGCGAAGCGCCTCGAGAAGAAGGTTCTCGAGATGAACGAGGAGGTGCAGGGCTGGGAGAACAAGGCTGTGCTCGCGCTTCGCGCCGGCGACGAGGACCTCGCGCGTGAGGCCCTCCGCATGAAGCAGAAGTCGAAGGGCGCCGCCGACGTCGCGCAGAAGCAGGCCGATGCCGCCGGCTCGGCCGCCAGCCAGCTCCAGTCGACCCTCGAGACGATCGAGACGAAGATCGAGGACCTCAAGGCGCGCAAGACCACGCTCGCCGCGCAGGTGCGACGGGCCCGCGACACGTCCGGAGCCGGCGCTGCCGCTGGCGGGCGCTTCGGCTCGGGCGCGCTCGACGACCTCGACCGGCTCTCGGGGAGGATCGACCAGCTCGAGGCCGAGGTGGAGGCGGGCGATGTGCTCGACGATCCGCATCGCGCATCCGTCGAGGCTCGGTTTCGCGAGCTGGAGCGCAAGTCCGGCGGCGTCGTCGTCGAGGACGAGCTCTCCGCGCTGAAGAAGCGGCTCGAGGGGAAGTAGCCGGAAAGGCGCGACGGGAAGGCCGTGGTCGAGCGTCTCGTCGTATGGCACCGAGCGGTGTCCCGGGGGCGCGACCGCGTGGACTCGGCGTCGATCGGTCTCTGGTCCAAGACGGTCGCGGCGCGATGCTCCGCAGCCGGCGGGACGATCCTCGCCAGCCTCTCGGGCACCGTCGTCGCCAGCTTCGAGTCGGCCGACATCGGTGACGTCCTCGATCTGGTCCTCGACCTCCTCGACGAGGCCGACGACGGGCCGCTCGCCGTCTCCTTCGGGGCGGCCGTCTCGGGGCTGATCGAGCAGAGCGGCGCAGTGAGCGGCGGGGCGATCGAGATCGCGGAGTCACTGGCCGTGCGGGCTCATCCCGGCGAGGTGGTGCTCGACCCCATCGCGCGCGAGCGAGCGCGCGGCCTGTTCCTCTTCGCGCGGCAAGTGGGGGCGGGCTCGGCGGGGAGCAAGGCCGCGTCGATCGACCGCTCTCATCCGCGGCGCGACGCGTGCGCGCTCGCCATGTCGCGGCTCGGTGCCGTCCCGCTCGCGCTGGCCACCCAAGCGCTGCTCCCCGCGCTCGAGGCTGCCCTGCGCCAGCCAGGCAGCCTCACGGTGCTGCGGGGGCCGGTGGGCGCGGGCGCCGTCGAGCTCTTGCGAACTGCAGAGCGAAGCCTGAAGCCGACCCACGTCGCGGAGATCGGCGCGGCCAGCGGCGGCATCGCGCCCCTCGGGAGCCTGCGCGCGTCGCTCGTTCGCGGCGCCGGGCTCGAGGGGGTCGCCGCCGCCGCTCCCGAGGATGCGCGTCGAGCGCTCGAGAGCGTGGTGCGTGGCGAGATCCCGGAGCGCGAGCAGCTGCTCGGCGCGCTGGTCCGGGCTGTCGACGCCTCCGTCGGCGCGGTCTGGCTCTTCCTCACGCCCGTCTCCGTCATCGACGCGGCGACGCTCGCGCTCGTGATGGCGCTCCATCACGCGCGACCAAAGGTCGCCCTCGTCGTGCGCCACGCAGTGGACGCGGCCTTGCCGAGCCTGCTCAGCGATCCACGGCGGATCGACCTCACGCTTCCGTCGCTTCGAACGGGAGATGCGCGCGTGATCGCTCGCGCGGTCCTCGGGGAGGCGACGGCCGGGGACGTCGCGAGGCGCGTCGCGGTGCTCGGTGGGGACACGCCCCTCGGTGTCGTCGAGGCCGCCCGCGCGATGATCGGATCGGGCGACCTCGTGCTCGACGGCGAAGCCTTCGTGTGGCGCTCCGCTCCCCGCGGTGGCGTGCGCGCGCTCGCGCTCGACGTCCTCGTCGCGGAGCGCCTCGAGCTGCTCGACGACGAGAGCCGCCGCGTGCTCGAGGCGATCGCCGTGATGCCGGACGGCTCTCCGCGCTCGCTCGTGGCGGCGGTCGCCGGGAGCGACGGCGTGCGCCCTCGATCGATCGCGCGCGGTCTCGAGCGTCTCGGACGCGAGGGGTGGCTGGATCCGCGGAGCGTGGACGATCTGCCGAGGCCTATCTCGAGCTTCGTGCGTCGCTTCGTCGTCTCGGCGGTCCCGCCGTCGCGCGTCGCCGAGCTCCACCGCTTCGTCGCCACCTCGCTCGAGGCGCTCGCTGCCGCGGGCGGCGAGACGGTCGGGATGGCGGCGGAGCGTGCGATCCAGCTGGTCGGCGGGGGCCGAGAGGAAGACGCAGCCGTGCTGCTCGTCCGCGCCGCCACGGTCGCCGCGGACGCCGGCTATCCGGCGTCGGCGGGGCAGCTCGCGGTCTCCGTGCTGCGCTCCTCGGCGACGGGCGAGGTACGCGTGGCTGCACAGAAGCTCGCGCGCGAGCTCGCGGTCCTTCGCGGAGACGCCGTGGAGGCGGAGCCGCCTCGTCCGACCAGCCGGCGAGGGGCCCCGGACACGCTTCGCCTGCAGCTGCGCCCCAAGCCGGACGTCGAAGCCGCTCCCGTCGAAGAGGCCGTCGCCGCGCCGCCCGTCACCGCGCCGCCGAGCGAGAGGCCCGCGCTCGCACGGACGGCCATGCTGGTGATCGACGCGAACGGCGACCCGGGGACCGAGGAGATCCCGATCCCCGAGGACGTCGACGAGGAGACGGATCTCATCGGAGACGTGCGCGACGCGATCCGCCGCCGGGACTTCGGGGCGCTCGAGGGGCTCGCGGAGCGGGCGATCGCCGAAGGTAGCGACATGGCCGCCGTCGCGCGTCTACGCGCGCTGGGTCAGGCCCTCCGCGGCGATCTCGCCGGTGCCCAGCGGCGGCTCGATCGCGCGCGCGCGCAGAACACGCCGCGCGATCGCCGCGCCTTGCTCACGGAGGCCATGGTCGCGCTGCGCGGCGGCGCGATTCCGAGCGCGCTGCGCCTCTCGCTGTCGGCGCTGGCCGATGCGCGCCGGGCGAGCGACCCGCGCGGCGAGGCCGTCGCGCTCTTCACGCTCGCAGCGTGCTTTCGCGCTCTCGGAAGGCAGAACGACGCGGCGCTTCTCGAGTCTCGCGTCGAGGCGTGAGCCGAGAAAGGGCGCTCAGGCGCCGCGGCGGCAGACCAGGATCGCGTCGTCGAGCGCATAACCCGGCGCTCGCGGATCGCCTTGCGAGAGGTACGTCGTTCGCGCGACC
>JBBSAT010000441.1:0-4659 GCA_038252025.1 Polyangiales bacterium
CCACTGCCGGCACGACCACTGCCGGCACGACCACGACCGGCTCGACCACTGCCGGCTCGGCCACGACGGGCGCCGGCGCGCGCTCGGACGCGGTCGTCGCCGCGATCGGGTCGGCCCGCAGCGCGTACATGTGGTGGTCGTCCGACCCGACGAGCAGCGTGCCGTCCTGCGTGAGGGTCGGGTCCCCGTCGACGTTGCCTTCGGTCTCGAAGATCCAGCGCAGTCCGCCGTTCGCGTCGATGGCGTACACGAAGTCGTCATCGGCTCCGAAGTAGATGTTGCCGTCCCGATCCACGAGGGGCCCAGCGCCCACGCCAGCGTCGGTCGCCACGAGCGTGATGGCGAAGTCCCAGCGCATCGCCCCCGTCGCCCGATCGAGCGACGTCACGCGCGAGTTCGGCCCGAACACCGGGACGATGAGGTCGCCCTGCGAGCCCAGCGCGACTGGAGCGCGCACGTACCCGCCGACGTCGCTGCGCCAGCGCTGGTGGCCGTCGCGGTCGAGCGCGTACACGTGCCTGTCGTCGCAGCCGAAGTAGATGGTCCCGTCGTCCCCGATCACCGGCGAAGAGTCGATGTCGTCCGGCGTCCCGAACGACCAGAGCATCTGCCCATCGGGGGCGATCGCGTAGAGATGATCGTCCTGCGCGCCGACGTAGATCGTTCCGTCGTCGTCGACGGCTGGCGTGCTGAAGATCTTGACCCGCACGCGGAACCGCCAGCGCGTCGTCCCATCGGGCGCGACCGCCCAGAGCTCGTCGCGCGCTCCGAAGTAGAGCGTGCCGTCGGGACCTATCGCAATGCCCGTGTCCACGTCGTCCTCGGCGCGCAGGTTCCAGAGCACCTCGCCCGTCTCTGCGTCGAGACAGAAGAAGAAGTCCGAGTCGGAGCCGACGAACAGGTGTCCCTCGCCGTCGAGCGCGGGCGTCGAGTAGATGTCGCCCCCGAGGTCGGTCTGCCACCGGAGGCCGCCCGTGCGCGAGATCGAGTAGACGTTGTTGTCGCGCGAGCCGAAGTACGCGTTGCCCTCCGCGTCGACGACCGCCTGGCCGACGATGTGGTGCCCCGACTCGTACGACCAGAACACGCCTGGACGCCCGGGGCCGACATACGGGCTTCGTCCCGTGTGCCGGCGATCGCCTCGATGCTGGGTCGGCGGGCCGACGGGGATCGGAAGCTGCTCCGCCGTCGCGCCGCGCGCGGTCGTGCTCGGGTGCGCGTCGTCGACGTCGTAGACGGGCGCGTCCTCCGTGGGGCGCGTGAGGTGGGCCGAGCGCCCGCGCTCCTGCGTGAAGTAGATCGCGCCCATCGCGACCAGCGCGGCGAGCCACATGCCCACGAAGGCGAGGTGCTGCTTCTTCATGCGGCGCGAGGGTTGGCGTGTTCCGGAGGTGCGGTCAATCGCCGGCGATGAACGCGCGGGCCGGGCGGTGCCACCAACTCCCCCATATGACGCTCTGGCATCGGATCTTCGGCGACCGTGACCGTTCGAGCCCCGTGCGGCCGATCCTCCTCCGACTGGAGCTCGGCAGCGGCCGATGCCCGACGGAAGCGGTCGTGGAAGCGGACTGGCTTCCCTCGCGCGAGCGCGCGACGTACCGGCTCATCACGTCGTCCTCGATGGTGCTGGTCCCGTGGCGCGGCGACAGCACGCGCGTCTCGCTCGTGGTCCGCATCGCCGGCAGGGTCGGGCGGGTCGTCGTCGCGCGCTCCGACAACCGGGACGGCGCCGTCGTTTCCGTCGGCCTCGCCGAGGATCGGCTGGCGAGCTGAGCCTCGTCAGTACGCCCATCGGCCCCGTCGCCACGCGCGCCACCGCTCACGTTTCTCTCGGGTTGTCGCGCGCGCTTCTCGATCCACTCTCCGCCGATGACCGACGCGCTCCGCGCAAAGCTCGAGGCCTCCACGGGCCCCGTCCTCTACTCGGATCTCGAGGCTCACGTCCGGCGGAGCGCCGTGTTCTTCGTCTCGCGGGAGCTCGCCCTTCTCGATGCTGCATTGGCAGTCGCGGCCGACGACTCGGCGAGCGTCAGCGGGTTTCTCGCGAGCGGCGCGCTGAGGCGACCCACGGACGAGGAGCTGCGCGAATGGGCGGCGAGCCCGGAGCGGACGTGGATCGCGATCGTGGTCCAGCCCTTCGTCCTCGTCACCGATCCCCCGGACTGAACGCGAGCGCTCCTGTCTCGGTCACCGGCTCGCGTGCGTGTCGCCGGCCGCGGAGGGAACGGCGCTCGACCACATCTCGCGAAGCGGCTGCGGCAGGATGCCTCTCAGCTTCTTGATCTCGCCTGGCGCGACGTGATCTTCGAGCACCACGAAGAGCGCGCGCATCACGTCGTGCGGCCGCGCACCGAGCCCGTCTCCGAGCTCGTTCGACACCGCTTGGTAGACCTCGTTCGCGTCGTGGATGCGCGGCGCCTTGTGCATCGGCCGCCACCCCTCGTAGTACGCGCCACGCAAGAGCATCGGGAGCTGTGCAGCGAGCGCCGCAGCTTCCGCGACGGGCAGCCTGTCCCGGATGACGTGGAGCGCAGCTCTCAAGCAGCGGAACGCGAGCGGTGGATGAGCCTGCCCGAGCTTCGCGCCGTACTCGTTGATCCACGCGTGGCTCGCCTGGAGCGTGCTCTCGAACGCTTCGATCTTCTCGTCCTTGATCATGACCGACATCTCCTCGCCTCGTTCGAGCAAGACGCGTGCTTCGAGAGGCTGCGCTCCAAAGCAGGGGCAGCACGCCGGCACGGTCCTCGTGGCTCGCCTCCGCCTCGTCCGCGATCGCGATTTTCTCGTCTGATGGCGTGAAACGCGATCGAGCCCGATGGCACTGCACATGCTCGTCTTCAGGTCGTCTGCGGCGGAAGGACAGCGAGACCACGAATCGAGAACGGCGACGTATGCGACGGATCACGAGGGGCCGAGGGAACGAGGACATGATCCTTCGAACCGAGCGCCCGCGCATCGCACGGCGGCCCACCCCCCCACGCGACGCGAAGATCCTGCGAAGCCCGACTCGAGTCCGCTCTCCTCCGCCGCAGACGTCTCAGCTCTGCGAGCCGGGCGCGCAGACGGCGTCGCTGGCTCGAAAACGACGAATCCCGGATGGCCAGACCGAAGCCTGACCACCCGGGTTCCTCGCCTTATGCGGAAGAGAGGACTTGAACCTCCACGCCCTTGCGAGCGCTGGAACCTGAATCCAGTGCGTCTGCCAATTCCGCCACTTCCGCGTGGGGCCGCCGTACTACGCAATCGGCCCGGGGCCGTCAAGCGGGGCAGCGGGTTCGGTGGCCGGTTCCGGTTCGAAGACGCACTAGGTAATGTTTTCGTACTCCGCGCACAGGATGCGAGGTCCGCCGCATCCCCATCCGCCCGGATTCCGCCCGGGGAGGCACGACGCCAATGCGATCCTCGGCCGCCGGCTCGGGTACGATCGGAGGAATGCGCCTTGCACCCTGGCCCCCCGCCGTGCGTTCTCTTCGTCCCGTTCCCAGACGCCCTCTCGAGGGCTTCACGCTCCTCGAGCTGATGAT
Organism: Polyangiales bacterium; assembly: GCA_038252025.1. GTDB lineage: Bacteria > Myxococcota_A > Polyangia > Polyangiales > Sandaracinaceae > JBBSAT01. The sequence goes on from JBBSAT010000441.1 coordinate 3,525, forward strand.
CGTCGTGGCGATCATCGGCATCACGGCCGCGATCGCCGCGCCCGCCATCGGACGGGCCATCGCCTCTTCGCGCGCGGATCGCTCGGTCCACGACATCATCCGGATCGGACGCCGAGGCCGCTCCGAAGCCATCGCGTATGGACGCGCCTACCTCCTGCGCATGACGACCGCGGGCGACGGCGGCGCCCAGCTCTGGCGCGGACGCACCTCGCTCTGCCGTCAGGACTGGACCACGATCACCGGCGCGGGAAACTGCGCGCCACCGCTCGCGGCCGACGGAAACTGCGCCGACTACGTCGACTCGAGCACCTACGCCACCACACCTTACGTGCTGACGATCTCGCAGACCACGGCGCTCCAGGAGCTCTGCTTCATGCCGAACGGCGACACCGTCGTGCGCCCGAATGGTTCGGCGGGCGCCTTCGTGACCCCGGCCAACGGCCTGGTGACGATCACGGCGGCGCTCTCCAGCCCTACCGGCGCAGATCCGATCCGGGGCGCCGTCTTTCCCTCCGCCGGCGCACCGAGGACCCTCCGATGAGCCAAGCGCGCACGAGGAAGCGGAGCCGACGGAGCCGCGCCGGCTACACGCTGGTCGAGGTCATGATGGCGATCGGCATCCTGACCGCGAGCGGCGTCGCGATCATCGGCATGCAGGAGGCGGTCATCCACGGCAACATCGAGGCGCGCCAGCTCGGCACCGCGACCTCGATCGCACGCTCGTCGGCGGAGCTCGTGCGGCTAGACGCGCTCAACTGGACGACCTCGGGCGCGGGCGCGACGACCTTCAGCACGACGCGCTTCCTGCGCGAGGTTCCGACCGCTGCGTCTGCGGCGCCGAGCCCGTGGCAGGCGTTCGGCGGCCTGTCCGGCGCGCCCGAGCGCTTCCGCGACTACTACGGCATGCCCACGGCCGTCGCGACCGACATGGTCTACTGCGTCCAGTCGCGTTACGCGTGGATCTTCCCCGGAACGCTGCTGCGGGCCGACATCCGCGTCTGGTGGACTCGCAGCGGCGCCGAGGTCGACCACGCGGCCTACGCGGGCTGTCCGAACATCGTCGACATCGACGCGCGTACCCGCATCCAGGACCTCCACTTCGTGCAGACCTCGACCGAGATCCGCTACACGCCGG
>JBBSAT010000442.1:0-4654 GCA_038252025.1 Polyangiales bacterium
CGCGCGCTGCCCATCCTCGCGGTGACGGCGCACGCGATGCGCGGCGACGAGCACCGCATCCTCGCCGCCGGCTGCGATGCGTACGTGGCCAAGCCCATCGCCTACAAGAGCTTCCTCGCCGTCGTGGCGCAGCTCCTGGCCCGCACGCCGCACGAGGGGAAAGGCGGAATAGCGTGAAACAGGCGCACATCCTCATCGTCGACGACGACGCGTCGAATCGGAAGCTGCTGGCCGGGCTCGTGAGCGCCAACGGGTGGACTCCGATCTTGGCCGAAGGAGGAGCAGAGGCGCTCGCGGTGCTCGCGCGCGAGCCCGTCGACCTCGTGCTCCTCGACATGATGATGCCGCACGTCGATGGGATGGCCGTCCTCGTCGAGCTGCAGAAGCAAGGCGCGCTGCCCGCGCTGCCCGTGGTCGTGGTCACCGCGCACGACGAGCGCAAGCTGCGGGTCGACGCGCTGACCGCGGGGGCCATCGACTTCGTCACCAAGCCCATCGATCGGGTGGAGCTCGGGTGCAAGTGCCGAACCCTGCTCGAGCTCAAGCGCCTGCGCGACGAGTCCAACACGAGGGCCGCGCAGCAAGCCATGGCAGAGCTCCACGAGGCCGTGCGCCAGACCCTCGCAGGCATCCCCCTGTACCTCTATCGCGGGCATCCGAACGCGGAGGGGACGTTCGTGACCGACTGGGTGGTCGGCAACACCGAGCAGGTCACCGGCCACGACGAGGCGTCTCTGCGCACCAATGCGTGGTTCGACCGCATCCACCTCGAGGACCGGGCGCTGGTCGCTCGAACGCTCGCCGACGCCCTGTCCGGTGCGGCACGGTCTTGGGACATCCGCTATCGCGCGATGCACCCGATCCGCGGCGAGGTCTGGATCGCGAACGTCGGCCGCTTCGATCCGACGCTCGGCGTCGCGGCGGGCGCCGCGGTCGACGTCACCGATCGCGTCGGTCTCGAGACGCAGCTCGCCGAGTCGCAGAGGCTGGAGGCCGTCGGCCAGCTCGCCGCCGGGATCGCACACGACTTCAACAACATTCTCGCGGTCATCTCGAACTTCGCGGAGCTGCTTCGCGAGTCGGCGGGCATCGGCGCGCAGGCGATCGAAGACCTCGATGAGATCCTCGGCGCCGCCGGCCGCGGTGCCGCGCTCGTTCGCCAGCTTCTGGCCTTCTCGCGCAAGCAGGTGATCCGGCCAGAGCACCTCGACCTCGGCCGGGTCGCGATCGGGATGGAGACGATGCTTCGTCGCGCCGCCGGCATGAAGGTCTCCTTCGCGCTCGAGGTGCAGAGCGAGCTCCCACTCGTGCTCGCAGACCGCGGCGAGATCGAACAGCTGCTCATGAACCTGACGGTCAATGCTCGCGACGCGGTCGGCCAGGACGGGCACGTCACGATGCAGGTGACGAGCGAGCGAGAGCTGGTGACCCTCACTGTCCGTGACGATGGCGTCGGGATGGACGAGGCCACCCGCACCCGCATCTTCGAGCCCTTCTTCACGACCAAGGGGCCCGGCAAGGGGACAGGACTGGGGCTCTCGACCGTCCACGGGATCGTGCGAAGGCTCGACGGCCGCGTCGAGGTCGAGAGCGAGCTCGGTCGCGGGACCACGTTCGCCATTCGCTTGCCGGTGAGCGCTGCGCGTGTGCCGGCACCGACCGCCGCCCGACAGGCCCCCGTGTCGACGAGGCCGCGCGCCACGCCGGTCGGCCAGGGTGACCTCGTCTTGCTGGTCGACGACGAGCGAGCCCTCGCGTCCGCCTCCGCGCGCGCGCTGCGTCGCGAGGGCTTCCGCGTGATCGAGCTCGATCGCGCCGAGCATGCCATCGCGATCGTGGAGGCTCTGGGGAGCGAGGTGCGCGTCGTCGTCTCCGAGCTCGAGCTGCCGCGCATGAATGGGCGTGAGCTGGCGGCGGCGCTCCTGACTCGCGGGGTGCCGCTCGTGCTCGTCGATGGGGCCGCCGGCGCCGAGGACGACGCCATCCTGGGTCCTGTCGCGCGCCTGGCCAAGCCGGTCGCGTCGGCTTCGTTGTGTAGAACGGTGCGAGAGGCGATCGACGCGTCCTCGCCGAAAGGGAGTGTTGAATGAGCAAGTCAGAGGGCGATCGTCCTGGTTCCGGGCGGATCCTGGTCGTGGACGACGAGGCGGCGCTTCGCCGCAGCGTCGCGCGTGCGCTTTCGAACGATGGGCACGTGACGGTCGAAGCCGAGGACGGCGCTGCCGCGCTGGCCGCGATCGCAGAGGCCCCGTTCGACGCCGTCCTGACGGACATCTCGATGCCACACCTGAACGGTATCCAGCTCCTGCGGGCCATCCGCGAGAGCGACCTCGACGTTCCGGTCGTGCTGCTGACGGGCCTCCCGACCGTGGAGACCGCCATGACCGCGATCGAGTACGGCGCGCTCGAGTACATGACCAAGCCCGCCGATCTCGCACGCCTGCGAGCGACGATGCGCCGTGCGGTCCAGCTCGGGCGGCTCGCGCGGAGCAAGCGCGCCGCCCTCGCGGAGACGGGCGGTGACGCGCGGGGCGCGGGGGATCGAGCTGGCCTCGAGGCTATGTTCGAGCGGGCCATGTCCACCGTCTGGTCTGCGTTCCAGCCCCTCGTCCGAGTCGATGGGACGCCCTATGGGCACGAAGCGCTGTTGCGGAGCCCTGACCCGGACCTGCCGCACCCCGGCGCCATGCTCGACGCGGCGGAGCGGCTCGGGCGCCTGGACCATCTCGGGCGACACATGCGCGCGCTGTCGGCCGCGCCAGTGGCCGCGGCCCCTGAGTGCGGCTTGCTGTTCGTGAACCTGCATCCGCGCGACCTCTTCGATCCGGAGCTGCTCAACGACGCCTCTCCGCTTCTCGCCATCGCGTCGCGCGTCGTGCTCGAGAGCACGGAGCGCGCATCGCTCGACCGGCTCGGCGACGTGAAGAAGCGCGGAGCGGAGCTGCGCGAGCGCGGGTTTCGCCTGGCCATCGACGATCTGGGCGCCGGCTACGCCGGGCTTACTGCGTTCGCGACGCTCGAACCCGAAGTCGCGAAGCTCGACATGTCGCTCATCCGGGATGTCGACAAGAGTGCCACCAAGCAAAAGCTCGTGGCCTCCATGGCGTCGCTCTGCCGCGATCTCGGGATCGTTTGCGTCGCGGAGGGGATCGAGACCGTCAGCGAGCTGCGGGCCGTGACCGAGTTCGGATGCGACGTCGTGCAGGGCTACCTGCTCGCCAAGCCGGGCGCGGCGTTCCCGACGGTCGTCTGGCCGCGCTGAAGTCGTCAGGGGCTCTGCTTCGCGATGCCCGGAGGGGCGGAGCGGGTCGCCCAAATTAGGGGCCGACGTTGCTCCAGTAGCGCGGTGTCGTAGTCGTCGATGGCTCGGGCCACCGCGCGAGGAGCGCCGGGCGGGTCACGCGGCCGCTGAGCGCTTCAACGAGGACGCGTTGGACGTCGCGCATGGGGCTGAGGCGCCGCTCGGGGCTCGGTCTCTCGAGGTCGGCGACGCGCCAGCGGGCCTCGGACTCGACACGCTCCGCCTCGCGACGCGCGCCGAGCGCTTCGGCACCGGGGACGCCGAAGCGGATCGCGGCGTCCTCGAACGCTCGCTCTCGCGCGAAGGTGAGCACCTGCTGGCCGTCGTCGTCTTCCTCGTGGCGATGTCCGCGTCCATGTACCGGCGGAGCGCGCGGGCGTGGGCGTCGGGTAGCGCGGCGCAGAGGGCGTCCGCTTGGTGGCTGAGGGCGTTCTCGACGTCATCGAGCGCAGTCCACTTCCTTCTCCTGCTACTCCTTCGACGTCCTCCCGATTCGCCGGCTCTCCTTCCCGCTGAGCTCGATGCGCACGAGCGCGCCGCCGCCCTGGCTGATGGCGGTGACGCGCGCGTCGATGCCTTCTCGGGCGAGCCGCTTCGACAGGGCGATGGCTGCGCGCTGCGCGGATTGCTGACGCCCTGGGGTCTCGGCCTTCTTGCGCCGCCCGTCCGTCTCTTCACGCTCCGCGCTGCCTCCGGTCGTGCCGGGCCTCCGCGACGCGCACGGCCAGCGCGGCGACGCGCGCCTCGGTCGCCGGAATGGCGGCGCGCGCCTGCTCGAGGATCCCGAGAGCGACCCCGAGGACCTCGTCCGCGCGCTTCCCTCTCCGCCGGTGAGGGGCGCCTCCACCCAATCAGACGATCTAGAAACGGCCCCTCCGCGAAACATTTGTCCGCGTTTCACGCCTATATTCCAGGCACATTCTCAAAAATGTCTCGCAAGCTAGACACGGATGTAAACGTCGCTGCATCACCGGGACGCGCCCACGAAGCGCTTGGCGAGCTCCATCGCCTCGTGGGGATCGAGCTCGACCCGCACGACGAAGCGGCCTCCGCGCCGTTTGCGCTGGAGCTTCGCCGTGGGCGCGCCGTTCCTCCGGAGCTTCGTGCCGAGCGCGCGCACGGCCTTGTCGGCATCCTGCGCGGTGCCGTCTTCGGCGTCGGCTCGGTCGCGGAGCCTGGCCTGCGCGAGGGAGCGCGCCGCGTTGAGCGCGATGGCGGAGTGCTCTCCGAGCGTGATGCCGGCGATCTTGAGGTCGCTGCGGAGGAACATCGCGGCCCGCTTCTTGTCGCCGATGGCCTTGGCGTAGCGGACGAGCGCGTAGCTCTTGTCGGTGCCGAGCTCGAGGACCTCAC
>JBBSAT010000443.1:0-4641 GCA_038252025.1 Polyangiales bacterium
CTGAGCAAGGTGGTCCCGCCCTTCCTCGCCAAGCGCCGCGCCGGGATCGTCGACGGGCTCGAAGAGGCCCGTCAGCTGCGGGAAGCCGCCGAGTCGAAGCACGCCGAGTACAGCGAGCGCATCGACAACCTGGACTCCGAGCTCGAGCGTCTGCGCGAGGAGTTCAAGCGCGCCGGCCTCGAAGAGCGCGACCGCATGGTGGCGGACGCCGCCGGTCGCGCCGAGAAGACCCGCGCCGAGGCGCGCTTCCTCATCGAGCAGCAGATGAAGCAGCTCCGTGAGGACCTGACGCGCGAGGCCGTCGAGGCCGCGATGTCTGCCGCCGAGAAGATCCTTCGCGAGCGCTCGACCGCCGCCGACCAGCAGCGGCTCGCCGACGAGTACCTCTCGCGCCTCAAGAGCTCGATCACTTCACGGACCCCCAGCCCGAAGGCGGAGAGCTGATGTCGGCGCTAGGACGACGGTATGCGAAGGCGCTCTACGCGCTCGCGTCGGGGGACCAGAGCGTGGATCGCGTCCAGCGCGAGATCGTCGCGATCGCGGACGCCTGGGACGCGAGCGAGGAGCTCCGGAACGTCTTCGACAACCCGGCGTTCTCGCAGGAAGCGAAGAAGAAGGTCCTCGTCACCATCGCCACGCAGCTCGGCGCCTCGCACATGGTGCTGAGCACCGTGTCGCTGCTCGCCGACCGTCGTCGGCTTCGCTACGTGCGGGACATCTCGGACGCGTTCGTCGCGATCGTCGAGCGCACCTCCGGCCGTGTCCGCGCCGAGGTGATCACCGCGTCGGCGCTTCCGGACGCGTACTACGTCCAGCTCGCGAAGGTGCTCTCCGAGGCGACCGGCCGCGAGGTCACGATCACCAAGAAGGTCGATCCCTCGATCATCGGCGGCGTGGTCACGCGCGTCGGCGACACCGTGTACGACGGCTCGCTCAAGAACCGTCTCAGTGATCTCAAGAGCGAGCTCCTGGCGCAGGCCGCGCCCGGGGCCCGCTGAGTCTTCCAGCTACCGCTGAGTCTTCGAGCTACCGCTGAGTCTTCGAGCTACCGCTGAGTCTTCGAACTACCGCTGAGTCTTCGAGCTACCGCTACCGAGAACGCAAGTTCCGAAAACGCACTGTTTTCCCATCACGAAGGTCGACCCCATGCAGCTCCGCGCCGAAGAGATCTCCGAGATCATCAAGAAGCAGATCGCCAGCTACGACAAGGCGGTCGACGTCATGGAGACGGGCACCGTCCTCTCCGTCGGTGACGGCATCGCGCGCCTGTACGGGCTCGAGAGCGCCATGGCCGGCGAGCTCGTCGAGTTCGCGGGCGGCCTCTCGGGCATGGTGCTCAACCTCGAGGAGGACAACGTCGGCGTCGCCATCCTCGGCTCGGACACGAAGATCCGCGAGGGCGACACAGTCAAGCGAACGGGCCGCATCTTCGACGTTCCCGTCGGCCCCGCGCTGGTCGGTCGCGTCGTGAACGCGCTCGGCGAGCCGATCGACGGCAAGGGCCCGATCGACAGCAAGCTCCGCCGCCGCGTCGAGCTCAAGGCGCCCGGCATCGTCCAGCGTCAGCCGGTCAAGGAGCCGCTCCAGACGGGCATCAAGGCGATCGACGCGATGATCCCGATCGGCCGCGGCCAGCGTGAGCTGATCATCGGCGACCGTCAGACGGGCAAGACCGCCGTCGCGATCGACACCATCATCAACCAGAAGGGCCTCAACGTCTTCTGCATCTACGTCGCCATCGGCCAGAAGCAGTCGACCGTCGCCAACGTCGTGACGAAGCTCGAAGAGCACGGCGCGATGGAGTACACGACCATCGTCATGTCCGGCGCGTCCGAGTCGGCGCCGCTCCAGTTCATCGCGCCTTACTCGGGCGTCACGATGGGCGAGTACTACCGGGACAACGGGCAGCACGCGCTGCTCATCTACGATGATCTCAGCAAGCAGGCCGTCGCGTACCGCCAGCTCTCGCTCCTCCTTCGCCGCCCGCCGGGCCGCGAGGCGTACCCGGGCGACGTCTTCTACGTGCACAGCCGCCTGCTCGAGCGCGCCGCGAAGATGGCCGAAGAGTGGGTCTGCGTCGGCAAGAACGACGAGCCGAAGCGCGGCGTCGCTGGCGTCCACGTCCACGTCGGCGAGGAAGCCCGCAAGGAAGCGACTCGCGAGCTGTGGAAGAAGGTGGACTCGGCCCTCTTCGGTCAGCTCGAGGCGGCCGAGAAGCGCGCCGCGGACGCGAAGCGGGAGAAGAACGAGGACGCCGAGAAGGCCGCGAAGGGCGAGTGCGGCAAGCTCGAGAGCTCGCTCGGCGAGGCGGCGGCCAAGAGCGACTTCGCCGCGAAGAAGATCCCCGACTCGGGCGGCTCGCTCACGGCGCTTCCGATCATCGAGACGCAGGGCGGCGACGTGTCGGCGTACATCCCGACGAACGTCATCTCCATCACGGACGGGCAGATCTTCCTCGAGAGCGATCTGTTCTTCTCCGGCGTTCGTCCGGCCATCAACGTCGGCATCTCGGTCTCCCGCGTCGGCGGCAGCGCGCAGACGAAGGCCATGAAGGGCGTCGCCGGCAAGCTCCGCCTCGAGCTCGCGCAGTACCGCGCCATGGCGGCCTTCGCGCAGTTCGCTTCCGACCTCGACAAGACCAGCCAGCGGCAGCTCGCGCGCGGCACGCGCCTCGTCGAGATCATGAAGCAGGACCAGTTCGTCCCGATGCGCGTCGAGAAGCAGGTCGTCGGCATCTTCGCGGCGACCAACGGCTACGTCGACGAGATCCCGGTCTCCGAGGTCCGCCGCTACGAGTCCGAGCTGCTCGCGTACATCGAGGGGAGCAAGGGCTCGATCCTCGATACGCTGCGCACGAAGCCCGACCTCACCAAGGAGCTGACCGTCGAGCTCCACGACGCGCTCAAGGAGTTCGCCAGCATCTTCGTCGCCGATCCGAAGGCAGCCGCCGAGGGCACGAGCTCGGGCACGACCAGGGCGCCCGGTGACGCGCCGAAGAAGAAGAAGAAGAAGGCGAAGCCGGCCGCCGAGGCCTGATCACGTCCTCGTTCGGTTTCGTCCTCTGAAAGATCGGCTGGCTCCGCCAGCACTCCTGTAGTCGGCTGGCTCCGCCAGCACTCCTGTAGTCGGCTGGCTCCGCCAGCACTCCTGTAGTCGGCTGGCTCCGCCAGCACTCCTGTAGATCGAAGGGAGCTCCCGTGCCCAGCCTCAAGGCCATCCGCAAGCGCATCGGAAGCGTGAAGAACACGCAGAAGATCACGAAGGCCATGAAGATGGTCGCGGCGGCGCGTCTGCGTCGCGCACAGCAGGCGATCACGGAGCTTCGGCCGTACGCGGTGAAGACGCTCGAGGTCCTCTCCAGCGTTGCAGCCCGCGCGGGCGAAGAGGAAGTGCATCCGCTCCTCGCGCGTCGCGACCCCAAGAAGGTGCTCCTCGTCGTCCTGACGAGCGATCGCGGCCTCGCCGGCGCGTTCAACGGCAGCATCTGCAAGGCCGCGCACCGGAAGTGGAAGGAGCTCGAGGCGCAGGGCGTCTCGGTCAGCTTCGCCGTCATCGGCAAGAAGGGCCGTGACTTCTTCCGGCGGCGGAACGCGAACGTCGAGTTCGAGTTCACCGGCGTCTTCGAGGCGCTCACGGTCACGAAGGCCGGCGAGATCGGCCGCTCGATCGTCGCCGAGTACAAGACCGACGGCTTCGACGCCGTGTACCTCTGTTACAACGAGTTCAAGAGCGCGATCAGCCAGAAGGTCGTCCTCGAGCCGCTCGTTCCCATCACGCCGATGGCTGTCGGGGGGGACGAACGAGAAGCCCCGCGCGTCGATGGTGGCGTCGACTTCATCTACGAGCCGTCGAAGGAGGCCCTCCTCGACCGGCTCCTGCCGATGTACGTCGAGATCGAGATCTTCCGCGCGCTCCTCGAGTCGGTCGCGTCCGAGCACGGCGCGCGCATGACCGCGATGGACAACGCCTCGAAGAACGCGGGCGAGATGATCGACCGCATGACCCTCGTGTACAACCGCGCGCGCCAGGCGGCGATCACGAAGGAGCTGATGGAGATCATCGGCGGCGCCGAAGCTCTGAAGGGCTGAGCGTTGGTCGTGCGGGCTCGCGCTCTCTCCACGAGCACTCCTGCCTTCCTCGCGAGCCTGGCGCTCTGCCTCGCGCTCGCGTCCGGCGTGCCCGCGGCGCTCGGGCAGGAGCACTGCGGAGGCGGCTTCGCCTGCGAGGGAGACGACTGGCGCTTCGTGCTGCCCGACCGGTCGGTCAAGGTCGTGCTGCTCGCCGGCTCGATCGGCGCGTTCCAGGATCAGCCCTACGCGCGCCAGCTCCACGAGTGGTGCGGCAACGCCGAGATCCGGAACCTCTCGCACGTCGGCTTCGGCGCGTCGCAGCTCTACGGGGTCTTCCAGCGCGAGGTGCTGAGGAGCCCCCGCTTTCCGCAGGCCCGCGACGGCACCGAGCTCTGGCTCGTCTGGAACGGCGGGCTCAACAGCGCCGCGAACTCGGCGCGCACGAACAGCTACATCCGTCGGACCTTCGTGGAGGCGCACCGCCGCGGCATCCGGGTGGTCGGGCTCTCGCTCACCCCCTGGGGTGGGCTCGGCGACACGCGTCGTTGGGGCGGCGCGCGCGCGCTCGAGA
>JBBSAT010000444.1:0-4607 GCA_038252025.1 Polyangiales bacterium
CGCGGCGGCTCGATGCGTCCCGCCCGTACTGCACGGAGACCTCGGCGCCGAGCGCCAGCCGGCTCGCGTCGTCGATCGAGAAGCGCAGCACGCCCGGATGCGGATGCGTGTAGTGAGCGAAGCGCAGCGGGCCGACGCTCAGCACGGGGTCGAGCGCGCGCGGCGGAAAAGCGTGCGCGTCGAGGTCGACCGCGATGGGCTGAGCGGCGTGCACGACGTTCCCAGCGCCGTCCTCGGCCTCGCTCGCGGCGATGCGCGTGAACGCGATGAGCGGCCGCCCGTCGGGCTGCGCGGCGACCGCGATCTCGACCTGCTCGTGATCGGCTCTTCGCGTGTCCACGCGATCCCCTTCCTCGAGCTCCCGAGAGGTCGTCAGCGGTTCGGTCGACGAGGTGGCGCTGCCTCCGCTTCCTCCACCGCCGCAAGCAGCGAGGGAGAGGCCGAGGAGCGCGCACGAGAGCCGGAGCGTTTCGCGCATGGGCGCCGACGCTAGCCGATCGACGAGGCCGCGGCGAGAGCGACGTCTGGCGCTATGCTCCCGCCCGCATGCCCCACTCGACCCTCGATCTCCGCGGCCAAGACGGTCTGCCGTTCTTCGCCCAGGCCTGGCTTCCGGAGCGCGAGCCCCGCGCGATCGTGCAGCTCGCCCACGGAATGGCCGAGCACAGCACGCGCTACGAGCGTCTCGCGAGCTTCCTCGTCACGCGCGGCTACGGCGTCTACGCGAACGATCATCGCGGGCACGGCCAGACCGTCGCCAGCGAGGCCGATCTCGGCTGGGCCGGCACGGACGGTTGGAACGGCATCGTGAACGACATGCTCGTGCTCGGGGCGCACATCGAGAAGACGCATCCGAACGTGGAGCGCTGTCTGTTCGGCCACAGCATGGGCAGCTTCGCGACGCTCGAGGTGATGCTGCGCGCGGGCGGCCGCTACGAGGCGTACGTGCTCTCGGGCTCGGACGATCCGGGCGGCCTACTCGTCGCGGCGGGCAACCGTGCGGCGCGGATCGAGCGGCTCCGGCAAGGGCCGCGCGGCAAGAGCGCGCTCCTCGCGAAGCTCTCTTTCGGCGCGTTCAACGATGCTTTTCAGCCTGCGCGCACGGACTTCGACTGGCTCTCGCGCGATCCGAAGGAGGTCGACCTCTACATCGCCGATCCGCGCTGTGGCTTCCGCGTCACCAACCAGTTCTGGGTGGACTTCACCCAGGGCCTCTCCGCGCTCGGCAGCGGCGACTGGTCGCGCATGCCGAAGGAGCGGTCGATCTACGTCTTCGCCGGCGAGCGAGATCCGGTCGGGAAGATGGGCAAGGGCGTCCGCGCGCTGATCGCACATCTTCGCCGCGGCGGCTGCGATCGGATCGAGGAGAAGCTCTACGCCGACGGGCGACACGAGATGCTCAACGAGACGAACCGCGAAGAGGTCATGAACGAGGTGGCTGCGTTCCTCGATCGCGCCCTTCGCTGAGCCCGTGGTACCAAGGCGCGCATGCCGTGGACCTACAAGGTGCTTCGCGGGCAGAAGGTGCTCGCGCGCTGTGACGCCGAAGGAAAGCTCGTCGAGGACGGCGGGCGTGTCGAGATCCGCTACAAGCCCGGCGACGCGAAGGCCTACCGCGCGGCGGCACGAAACCTCGAGCCTGCGGGCGAGCCCGCGGTGCTACCGGATGCGCACTGCACGGATCTCGGAGCGCCTGGCGCCGCTCCGCCCGAGCGGCCTCGCACGGCGAGCAGAGAGGAGGCGGCGTCCGATGGCGGAGCTTCGCGCCCGGCGCGCGGGCCGGCAGACATCACCGTCTACGCCGATGGTGCCTGTAGCGGCAACCCAGGACCTGCCGGTCTCGGCGTCGCGATCTTCGACGGCGACGAGAAGCGCGAGCTCTCCGAGTACATCGGGCGCGGCACGAACAACATCGCTGAGCTGATGGCGATCCAGCGCGCGCTCGAGGCCCTCGCGGGCGAGCCGCGCACGATCGAGATCAAGACCGACTCGAGCTACTCGATCGGCGTCCTCACGAAGGGCTGGAAGGCGAAGGCCAACCAGGAGCTCATCCTCGAGGTGAAGGCGGCGCTCGCGAAGGTGCCCAGCGTGCGGATCACGTACGTGAAGGGCCACGCCGGGATCGCTGGAAACGAGCTTGCGGACGCGCTCGCGCGTGCGGCCGTGGACTCGAAGAAGACGAGCGGCTGGGTCCGAACGAAGAAGCGCTGACGATGGTCGTCGTCGCCGTGCCGGCGACGAAGCGCGGTGCCTCGAGCCAGGCGAGCGCACGTGGGAGCGCCTTTCGCGCGAGGTCGAGCCCCATCAGGCGGCGGCTCCCCGCGAGGAGCGCGCGCGCCACCGGGAGGAGCGTCTCGACCGCCGGCGAAGGCTGGCCTGGGAGGATCGGGAAGGGCCCGAACAGGTCGTCGACGATGTTCGGCAGCGTGGCGAGGCGCTCCGCGATCTCGGCGAACATCTCCTGAGCCAGCGCGTCTTCGAGCGGCGGCAGCATCGGAGGCACGAGCTCGTGGCCCGGCCGCGCACCGGACTGCATGAGCCACGCGTCGGCGAGGCGTGCTTCCTCCATCGGCGCGATCCGCGCGCGCGCTTCCCGCACGAGATCCCTCGCCAGCGGGTCGTTCGACACGCACGCCTCGAGCGCGCGCCGGCGTCCGTCGAGCGCGCGATCACCCGACGCGAGGCACGCCATCTCGTGCAGCCAGTGCGCCCACCCGCTCTCCTCGTGTGCGTCGGCGAAGGCGCTCAGCTTCTCGAGCGCGTCGTGGCTCCCGCCCAGAGAACAGTCGATCGCGAGCGTCAGCCCGTCCGCGGTGATGAACTGCTCGCGCTCGAGCGAGAGCATCGGTCGGTCGCTCGGATAGCGGGCCCAGCTCCCGTCGCCGAAGGCTCCGATCGCGAGCACGCGCTGGCCGGCTCGCTCCATCGGCTCGCTCGCGTGCGCGCCGAGCGGAAGGTGCGTCAGACGCGCAGCCTCGCGGAGCTGCTCCTCGATCTGCCCCTCGTGGTGGCTCCGCGCCGAGAGCTCGTCCTCGCCGCGCGCGAGCTCCTCCTCGAGGGCGCGTCGGTGCGCCGCGATGTTCGCGCGCAGCGCAGCCAGCGCCTCCTCGTCTCGGGCGAGCGTCTCGGCGATCTCTCTCGCCACGACGTCGGGCGGCGCCTGGAACTGCTCGAGACGCCGGACGAGCAACGGAAGGTGATCCGCGCCCGTCGCCGCCTGATCATCGTCGAGCGGGGGCGCGGCGCCCATCCGCAGCGCTTGGTGCGCGTCCCAGACCGGGCGCACCGCACGCGCATCGCCCGATCCCAGCCCGGCGGCGGCCGCCGCGAGCTCGAGCGCGACGGGAGGCAGCGCTCCTGTCCGCAGCAAAGGCACCATCCGCCAGGGGACCCCATCGGTCGCCCCGCCGAGGCGTGCGGTCGCGCCCTCGGCCGTCGTCTCGCGCAGCGCCTCGCCGACCTGCACCGTGAGCGTGTGCAGATCGGCGCGTGCGTCGGTCTCCGATGTGAACAGCCGCAAGCGTCCTCCTGGCTACATCCCCATCATCACGCCGGCGCCCGGCAGCCAGGCTCCGCCATCGACCACGATCGTCTCGCCGTGCACGTACGACGCGCCGCCCGAGACGAGCCACACCCCACAGCTCGCGATGTCCTCGATCGTTCCGAGGCGGCCCATCGGGATCGCCTTCGAGATCCTCTCGCGGAACCCGGGAGGTGCGAGGCGCGTCATCCCCTCGGTCCCGTCGATCGGCCCCGGCGCGATGCCGTTGACCTGGATCCCGAGCGAGCCCCACTCCAGCGCGAGCGAGCGGGTGATCGCATCCACCGCTGCCTTCGCCGCCGACGCGTGCACCTGGAGCGGCGTCGCCCCGTAGTGGAGCGTCGCGCTGATGTTGATGATGTGACCGCCGTGGTCGCGAAGGTACTTCTCGAAGGACGCGCGGCAGACGTTCCACGTCCCGATCGCGTCGATCTCCATCACCGTCTTGAAGCCGTTGTACGAGAGCGCTGCGGCGGGCGCGAGGAAGTTCCCCGCGGCGCCGTTGACGACGACGTCGACGTGTCCGAAGTGCGAGATCGCCTGATCCAGCGCGGCCTCGATCGCCTTCGGGTCGCGCACGTCGCAGCCGATGGCGATGCACTCGCGCCCCGTCTTCTCCGTCAGCTCCTTGGCGGCCTCCTCCAGGCGCTCGACCTTTCGGCCGAGGATCACGGCGCGTGCGCCGTGCGCGAGGAATGCCTCCGTCATGCCTTTGCAGATGCCCGAGCCGCCTCCGGTGACGAAGCAGACCTTGCCCTCGAGAACGTCCTGTCGAAACACGCTGTTCATGGCCGGAGCTTGCCGTGGTTCGCTTTGCAACGGGAGTAGGATCCTCCCTGAGCAGTGCAGCGTTCGTTCCACGCGATCGTGATCGGGGCCGGGGCGATCGGCCTCGCGTGTGCGGCGCAGCTCGCCCGCGCAGGCTCGGTGCTGGTCCTCGAACGCCATCCGCGCGTCGCGCTCGAGAACAGCTCGCGCAACTCGGGCGTGATCCACGCGGGGGTGCACCACCCGGCGAGCTTTCTGAAGACGCGGCTCTGCGTGCGCGGCCGCGAGCTGCTCTACC
>JBBSAT010000445.1:0-4576 GCA_038252025.1 Polyangiales bacterium
CGGCGGTGGACGAGACGCTGCCGACCCGCCTGGCCGACGCGGTGATAGCGCGCGTGGAGCGGCTGGAGTTCCCCTCGCGGCGGCTCCTGCAGGCGGCGGCCGTGCTGGGCTAGCGCGTACCGCTCGAAGCGCTGCGCGAGATCGCCGTCGGAAACGACCTCGGACCGATGGACGCGCTGATGCGGGTCGGGCTCGTGCGGCTCGTCGCGGGCGAGGCCGTCATCGCGCACCCGTTCATCCGCGAGCTGGTCGAAGCGTCGATCCCGGCCGAGGCGCGCAGAGAGCTCCACGCGCGCGCGCTGACGTACGCGGCTGCGGAAGCGGCGCCGCTCGAGGTCCGGGCCGAGCACGCGTTTCGAGCTGGCGAGCCCATGAGCGCGCTCCTCATCCTCGAGCGGATGGGCGACGCCGCCCTCACGCGAGGCGACGCATCGGCGGCGGTGCTCGCGACGCGACGCGGGCTGGATCTCGCTCGGCGCGAGCTGATGATCTCGGGCGACGACACGCTCGACCGAGCCGTGGTGACCTTCAGCCGCAAGCTCGGCGAGGCGCTCGAGGCCACCGACGATCATGCAGGCGCGGACGGCGTGCTCCGCGAAGCGCTCGAGCTCGCGGGGCCGGCGAGCAAGGAGCGCGGCCGGATGTACCTGCAGCTCGGGCGAGTCGCCGTGAAGCGTGACCGAGCGCGCGACGCGACGCGCCTCCTGGGCCAGGCGATCGAGACCGCAGGTCGCCTCGAAGATCGCCGGACCGAAGCGGACGCGCACCTCGAGCTCGGCCTCTTGCGCCGTAAGGAGGGCGACATCCCGGGCGCATCCAACACGCTGCGGCGCGCGTGCGAGCTCTTCGGAGCCGACCCCAAGGGGTCCGACGCGAGCCTCGCCAACGCGACGCTCCTCTATGCCGACCTCCTGGTGGACCTCGGCAAGACCGAGGAGGCGGGCGAGCACCTCTTCGTCGCGCATGCACGTGCGAAGGCGGCCGGCTCGCTGGCGCTGATCGCGCGCGTGACGAGCCTGCGCGCGAAGCTGAAGCGCCTCGGCGGTCAGCCCGACGCGGCGGACGCCCTGATGCTCGAGGCCTCGGAGCTCGCGGCGAGCGCCGGAGATGCCGACGGCGCGACGCGCTTCGCGGACGCGAGCTGAAGGTCTGACCAAATACTTTGGTCAGATCCCTTCGACTCAGAGAAATTCCCAGCGCTTCACGCTGGGAAAGGACAAGGCGCGACCATTGTTGGTCACGCCTTGAGACCTGCCGCGAACCGTTCCGGCCCGACGTTCAGAACCAGTCGGGAAGCCAGGGCTCCGGACCGCTGAACAGACGAGCCAGGGCGAGCGCCTCGCCGATCTCACCTTCGACGAGCCCGGCGGCGAACAGCGACGCTGGGTGCGCGAAGCCTGTGTAGAGCGCAGCGAGCGCGCGAGCGTCGAGGCGCAGCGACGTGGTCTCGAAGGGCTCGCGCGAGACCTCCGCGTGGCCGTTCCGCACCGTGAGCCGAACGCCCTCGTCGCCGAAGAGCGCATCGCGCACGCCGAAGCAGGCCTCTCCGTCGGCGGCATAGCCGCGCATCGCGAGCGCTCGGATCGGGTCGAGGATCCGGAGCAGCCATCGGCCGCTCTCCTCGACGCGCGCGGTCTGCTCCGGCAAGAGCGAGACGAGAGGATCGCTCGCGCAGCCCAGCCAGCGGATCTCGTTGCCGAGCGAACCGAGATCCCGGAGGAGCGCCATGCACCGCCGGGCCGCCGCGGGCGTGCCCAGCACGAGATCGCGCAGCACCACGGCGAAGTGCAGATCGGCGCTCGGCGCGTGCGTGTAGATCACGTAGCCCTCGGGCGCCTCCTTCGGACCGAACCGGTAGCAGCGGGCCGTCCCCTTGTAGGGCCTCCGGCTTCGAGCCCAGATCGCCTCGCTGCGATCGAGGTGCCCGCTCCATCCCCGTGCGCGTGCGTCGTAGAGCGCGCGGAGAGAACGCTCTTCCGACGTGTGCTCCTCCAGCGCCGAGAAGGGCGCGCACTCGAGCTCGTGATCGCCGCGCGGAAGGCTCGCGATGGGCGCCGAATAACGGAAGTAGCTCCCCGCGGGCTCGAAGCCGACGGAGCGATAGACGGCCACGGAAGAGGCGTAGAGCGCTGCGAGCGGCACTCCCTCGGCGCGCGCTTCCGCGAGCGTCTCGACCAGGAACCTGCGTGCGAGGCCGCGCCCGCGCGCGTCCGGTGCGACGCCCACGCCCGCGAGCCCTATCATCGGAACCCGCGCGCCGCCCCACCACTGTCCGAAGCGATAGAAGCCGAGGCCGCCGCGGATGACGCCCCGCTCCTCGACGACGCGGAGGTTCTCGTGCCCGATCCGCTCCATCCACGCGGTCCAGGGCAGATCGTCGGTGCCGAAGCTCTCCTGAAGAATGCGCTCGAGCTCGAGCCGCTCATTCTCGCCTCGCGCCGCTCGGACCGTGGGCTCGCTCATGCCGGAGAAAGTAGGCGGGCCGCCTCGAAGGGTAAAGGTCCGCCCGCGAGGTTGCGGGGCGCCCGCTCATCCGCGCACACTGCCTCTCTGAATGTGCGCCGCACGGCGACCGTCTGTCTGGAGCTTGTGATGAAGAAGAGCGACCTCACCCCGATGGCGCGAGCGACGGCACAAGCCGTGGTCCTCGCAGCACTCCTCGCGAGCATCTCGCTCCTCCCCTTCGCTCCGCACGAGACGCGCGCGCCGCACGAGACCGGCCCGGGAGAGAGCGCGCTCGATCTCGCATCGCTCTTCGCGCCGAGCCCGGCCTTCGCCCGCGTCGGCGGTCAGCCACCGCCCTTCACGCTCCCGGCCGCGACCGGCGGTCCCTCGACCGGCCAGTTCCGGATGGCGGAGCACCTCGCGGCGCATCGTCCCGTCGCGATCCTGTTCTGGGCGACGTGGTGCGTGCCGTGTCAGCAGGAGATGCCGTTCTACCAGACGCTCTACACGCGCTATCAGAGCCAGGGCTTCCGCGTGGTCGGGATCAGCATGGACTCGGCGAGCACGATCACGCGCGTCGGCCCTGCCGCGCGCCGCCTCGGCGTCACGTTCGACGTGGTCACCGATCTCGACACGCGCGTCACCACGCAGCTCAACCCACGCCGCAGCGCACCGTTCAGCATCTGGGTGAACCGCGAGGGTCGCATCACGACCGAGCGCGAGGGCTTCTCTCCGGCGATGCACGGCGAGATCGGCCAGGGGATCGCGGAGCTGGTCGGCGCGGCCCACTGAACGAGCGCGCGCCCCACAGACGACCTCCGCGGTCGGATCGATCACGAGGCTCTGGCGAGGTGTCCGGACCGGCGGCGACTCCATCGACGCTCGCGTCGATCGTCCCGACCGAGCTCATGTCGAAAGGAGGCATGTCGCTCGCGAAGGGATCCCACACGACCGCGCGCGACGAGCGCCATCCCTGCGAACGTGAGCGCGCGAGCCATGGAGGGGTCTGGGGAATGGCGCGTCCGTTGACCCGGAAGCGCCGAACGTTCAGTCGTCAGATCGCAGGCGCGCCGATGTCCCAGCGGCAGTCCCACTCACTGCCCGGCCGACTGTTGTAGCCCTGCGGCACGACGGTGATACGGCCGCTCGGCGGGCACGTGAAGCGACCGAGCGGGCAGAGGTGGGCTCCGGCCGTACCGCTGTCATCGTTCTGGACGAGCGGCGGAGTGGTGGCGATGCAGGCCTCGGCGGTGAGGTTGCCGTCGCAGACGCGGATCGTGGGGTCGCCGCGACAGACGTCGCCGATCACGCCGTCGCAGCCCGCCGCGAGCATCGCGCCCGGCGTGCAGGAGAGCGACTCGGGGCCGCGGTCGACGAGCGACGCGTCACCGACGGCCCACGGGCAGACCCAGCTTCCCGTTCCGTCCGGCACGACCGTGATCCGGCCCGAGGTCGGACAGAGCAGCTGTGCCACCGGGCAGTTCGAGCCCCCGCCGTCGTCGTCGAAGGCGAGCTGCGACGTGGCGCCCTCCACGCAGTCGGCGGGAAGCGTCGCGCCATCGCACACGCGGATGTTCGGATCGCCGCTGCAGAAGCGACCGATCGAGTCCGCACACCCGACCTGCAACATCATCCCGGGCGTGCACGGCACGACGTCCGCCGGGCGCGTGTGGGGCGAGCAGCCCACCGCGAAGAACAGAGCCGAGAAGAGGAAGGGCGCGAGCGTTCGGACGAGCATCGCGGGCAGCCTAGCAGCGCCGCGCGCGTGCGCCGTCAGCAGCCGCAGTCGAAGTCCGAGATCCACCACTCGCTGAGCACCCTCGGGGTCGCGTCCAGCCGGAGGATCCGGCGCGTGTCACCGAGATCGTCCGTCACGACCAGCTCCGGGGTGCCGTCGCCGAGCACATCGATCACGGCGTCGATCGCGTGCCAGCCCAGGACATCGCGCAGCGTGAGCACGCCGTTCGTCCGCGTGAAGAGGAAGACGCGCTCGTGCCCGCCGCACTCTCCCGGGATCGGGATGCGCAGCTCGACGACGCTCGACCCTCCGGGCGACGCGTACTCGTGGACCACCGCGGCGCTCCGGAGCTCCGCCTCGAGCGCGGCGTCGTTGCCGGGCGCGTCGCCAACG
>JBBSAT010000446.1:0-4528 GCA_038252025.1 Polyangiales bacterium
AATGTCAGGCGCGCATCCGGTCGAGCAGCGCGCGTCGGTGCGTCCGCGAGACCACGATCGACGATCCGTCGCGCAGCACCGCGATGCCGTCACCGTGCGTCCAGGGCTCGAGGCGCTCGATGGCGGCGATGTTCACGACCTCGCTCCGGTGCACGCGCAAGAAGCGCTCGGGATCGAGACGCGCGATGGTGTCCGCGAGCGACTGACGAACGCGAACTGATCGGTCGAACAGCACGATCTCCACGTGCTTGCCGTCGGCAGTGATGCGCACGATGTCCTGGAACGCGAGCGAGACCCATCCACCTTCGCCGCGCACCGTCAGGCTGGCGCGCGACGCGAGCGGGCTCAGCTGCCGAGCGAGCGCGACGTGCTCGCCGACGCGGCGACGCAAGGTCACGGCATCGAACGCCTTGTCGAGCGCGCGCGCGAAGCGAGCTCCATCGTACGGCTTGAGCAGGTAGTCGACGGCGCTGGCCTCGAACGCGCGGATCGCGTGCACGTCGTACGCGGTCGAGAACACCACGCGTGGCGCCGCCGCCCCGAGCGCGTCGAGCGCATCGAGCACGTCGAGCCCGCTCGCGCGCGGCATCTGCACGTCGAGCACGATCACGTCGGGCGCGAGCGCTTCGATCGCCTCGAGCGCCTCGATTCCGTCCTTGGCCTCGCCCACGCAGCGAAACCGTGGATCGCTCGCGACGAAGCGCCGGACCGTGGCACGCGCGGGCGCCTCGTCGTCGACCGCCAGCACGCCGAGGACCTCGCTCATGCTTGCTCCGGCACGGAGAGGATCATGTGTGCGCCGCCGGCTGGCCTCGACGAGCGCTCGAGCGAAGCGCGCGGACCGTGGGCGAGGCGCAGGATCTCTTCCAGTCGCGACAGGCCACGTCCGGGCTTTTCGCTCTCGGGCGCGTCGAGCCCGCGGCCGTCGTCGTCGACCACGATGCGGAGCACGTCGTCCTCGAGCGCGACGTCGACCTCGACGTGCAGCGGCTCGGGCCGCTCGTTGTGCTTCACGGCGTTCTCGACGAGCGACTGGATCGCGAAGCGCGGGATCGTGCGCGTCAGCGCGCGCGGCTCGACGGTCCACGACACGACGAGCCGATCGCCGAAGCGCTCTCGCAAGATGAGCGTGTAGCGCTCGGTGTGCGTGCGCTCCTCGGCGATGGTCCAGCTGGGCCGCGACGTATCGAGCGTCACCCGGAGCAGCTCACCGAGGTTCGCGAGCAACGTCTCCGTGCGCGCGAGGTCTTCGTACATGACCGCGCTGATCGTGTGCAGTGTGTTGAAGAGGAAGTGCGGATCGAGACGCGCGGTCAGCGCATCGAGACGGCTCTCGACCAGCGCACGCTCGAGCTCCGCGGCACGCAGCGCGCTCGTGCGCCGCTCTTCGCGCACGAGCAGCGCATACCAGAGCCCCGCGAGCGCGGGATAGAGGATCAGATCCGCGCGCACCTCGTACGCGATCTGCGCGGCGACCGGGCCGAACGGCGTTCCGCCGAGCGCGTAGCCGACGATCGTCCGAAGCACGACCATCGCGCATGCGTGCACCGCGGCGAACGCCACATAGCCGCCGACGTGCGTGAAGCCGAAGCGCCACCAGCCGCGACCCGGCGGGACGCCCGCACGCCGCACGCCGAGCTGAACGATCGGTAGCGCGAGCCACGCGGAGAGCGCGCCGGTGTACTGGCCCGCGAGCACCGGCACGAGCGCGCGATGGAGGCCGTGCGCACGAAACGCGGCATCCGATGCGATGCCCTGCGCGGTCGTCACCGCCAGAAAGACCCCGAGCAGGACGAGCGCCGGGCCGAGCTGGAGCGCGGGCCATCCATCGGGTGCGTCACCCCGAGCCGAAGAGACTGCCTTGGCCATCACCCCAAGGATAGCGCTCCACGCGCCCCCTTCCCGACGCGCGGCGCGAGACGGACGCCGAGGGCGTGAGCCGCGATGCGCGCCTGGGCTCGGCGTCCATCTTGGAGAGTCCTCGAAAGGAATCCCATGCGCTCATCGATCTCCTTCGCGTTTCTTCTCGCCGCAATCACGACCGCTTGCACGCCCGATCCGAGCGTGGGCTCCGACGCCGGAAGCTCAGCCGACGCGACCGCGGCACCCGTCACGTACTACGGCGACGTGCGCCCGATCCTCGCGGCGCGCTGCCTCAGCTGTCACGCGGGCGACGGGATCGCGCCGTTCGCGCTCGACTCGTACGAGCACGTGCGCTCGATGGCGTCGCGCATCGCACTGGCCACGCGCGAGCGTCGGATGCCGCCGTTCCTCGCGGACGGCTCCGGCAGCTGCCAGACGTACGCGACCACGCGCTGGATGAGCGAGCACGAGCTCGACGTGCTCGACGCGTGGAGCGCTCAGGGCGCGCCCGAAGGCGACCCGGCGACGCCGGTGCCGACGGTCATCGCGCCGCCCACCCTGACGCTGCCCGTGGTGACGCTCGACATCGGCGTCGACTACACGCCCGGCACGATGCGCCCCGACGACTACCGATGCTTCCTCGTGGACGCGCCGATCGCGGCGGGCGACTACTTCGTGACGGGCTCGGAGATGCATCCGGGCAACGCGCGCATCACGCACCACGCGATCGTCTACGCGCCCATCAGCGATGCCGAGGCCGAGGCGGCGCGAATGCTCGACGCGACGGAAGACGGCCCGGGCTATACGTGCTTCGGCGGCGCGGGCGTGCGCGCGATGCCCGTCGCGCTGTGGGCGCCCGGCGCGGGCGCGACGATCTACCCGACGGACACCGGCGTGCAGCTCGAGGGCGGTCGGCCCCTGATCATCCAGATCCACTACAACACGCGCGCAGCGCCGGGCACGAGCGATCGCAGCCAGTTCGATCTGCAGACGGTGACGAGTGGCGTGACGCCCGCCTACTGGGTGCCGATCGCAGACACGGGCCTCGTGCTGCCGCCCCACATGTCGAGCGCCGGCGCGACGCGGAGCGCTGCCGTCGTCGATCTGACGCACCTCACGCTCGATCTGCACGCGTACGGCACGGCCCCGCACATGCACACGCTGGGTCACTCGATGCAGGTGTCGCTCACCCGCGACGGCGGCGAGAGCGAGTGCTTGGTCGATCTGCCGCGCTGGGACTTCAACTGGCAGCAGGCGTACTTCTACGAGCACCCGATCCCGCTCGCGCCCACCGACCTGGTGACGATCACCTGCGACTTCGACACGTCGTCCCGCTCGGAGACCACGACGTGGGGCGAGGGCACGGCCGACGAGATGTGCATCGACTTCCTGTACGTGAGCCTCTGATCCGCGTCGCTCTTCGTGAACGTTTCCGAGCCGGAGGAGCCGAGCGATTCGACGATGCCCGAAGCGCTCAGCGGCTCGCTCGATGAGCGCGCGCCTCGCGACGATGGATGCACGGGATCAGCGGCCGCGTGGGGCCGGAGCGCGCGCGTAGAGCGTTACGGTCGTCGACGGCACCGTGGAGGCATACGGCGGCGACGTTCGCGGTGACTTCGACGCCACGTACACCAACGGCGCCGCTGTCTGCGAGTTCACGATCACCTGGAGGCTCGAGCCCGGACCTTGACACGTTCGACGTGAGCCTTGTCTGCATGAAGGCGGCACGTCCGCGCATCCGACGATTGCGGCGGCTGCCGGCGGCTATCTCGTGGCGTGGGAGACCGGAGGCGCCGTGCGTGCTCGCGCCCTGGCAGCGGCGGCGACGATGGCGTCGACAACCAGCTCAGCACTCTGCTCCCCACCCTCAGCCAGATGCTCCCCGGCGGCGTCAACGGGGCGATCCAAGAGGAGATCCAGCGCGGAACGCTCCTCTACATGATCGAGGTCAGCGACATCGACAGCTTCATGGACGAGAGCGTAGGAAGGACGAAGCACCTGTCTCTCGGCTCCGACTGGACGGAAGTCATGTTCGGCGAAGCCAGGCCGGATCGCAACTGCCTCGGGACGCGCGGATGAACTGCCTCCGGAGCCTCCGGACGCGCCTCCGGAGTAAGCGTAGACGTTGAGGCCACCGCGCTGGCCGATGGGGTCCGTCTGGAGGTACCGGGCGAGCGTCGGGTCGTAGTCGCGGAACCGGTTGTAGAAGAGGCCCTGCGCGGCATCGAGGCGGTGCCCGGCCCAGCGCATCGCGTAGTCGATGCGACTCGACGGGTGTACCTCGATGTCGCCGTACGGATCCGTCGCAGTCGCCCACCACACGGTCTCGCCGCGCGCGTCCTCGATGCACAGCCGCAGCCCGCCCGCCCAGCGACGTGGTCATCTCGCTGCGGGCCCCGCCCACCTCGTACGATGAGCGCACCTCGACGCCGTTGACGGCCTCGCGCACCACGCGCCCCAGCGGGTCGCGCTCCATCTCGACGATTGCCGACTCGTTCTCTGCGCGACCGAGCATGCCGTCCGCTCTATGTCTGGTGTGCAGGCTGGCAACGGCCGTGTGACCGTCGACCTCCTCTGAGAGCGCGGGCGCGAGCCCGATCATTCGCGACGCGGGGCGATCACCGAGAGGTGGTCGCCCCGTTTCCTTTGGGTGGACGGCGGACTC
>JBBSAT010000447.1:0-4527 GCA_038252025.1 Polyangiales bacterium
AGCTCGAGCGCGTCGAGCGCGCGCCAGCCGAGCATCGCCTCGGTCCCGCCGGCGAGGACTCGCGCGACGCGACGTGCTGCGAACGCGGCGCCGCCCGGACCGAGCGCGCGCAGCTGCTCGACCGTGCTGGGATCGCCGGACTGCAGCAACCCATCGAGGTGCGCCTCGACGCGATCGTCGATGCCCGCCTCGTGTAGCGATCGCGCGCGATGCACCGCGATGTCTGCGACGCCCGTCAGGGGAACACGGCCATCGAGCGGCGCCCAGGCGCGCACCATCGTCGCTGCTCGGACCTGCTCGTAGGCGAAGGCCACCGGAAAGCCGCCCACGCCGCGGCGGTCGAAGGCGAACGAGAGGTCGAGCCCGGTCGTGCGGATCTCGCCCGGCTGGATGCGCACGAACGCCTCCGGCGGGTGGAGCACGTTCACGTCACCGAACGAGACGCGGATGTACGCGCGATCGGGCTTCGGCGGCGAGACCTTCAGGGAGCGCGGATAGCTCGCGTTGAACCCGAAGACCCAGATCGGCGTGAGGCCTCGGTTCTCGCAGCTCAGCTCGAGGAGGATCGTGCTTCCTGCCTCGAGATCTCGCGCCGGTGCGCGCAGTCCGAAGCGCACGCCCGAGGCCGCTTCGCCCCAGGCGCAGTCGCGGTCGTCGTCCTTCGGTACTGCTGGTCTCATCGCGCGCGCATCCTACCCGAACCGGCCCGTCTCGGTGCGTCACCGTCTGGCGTCCGGGCCTAGAGCTTCAGGAGAGCGCGGGTCGCGACGACCAGACGATCCACGCACGCAACGCGATCGGCGTAGCGACCGTCGAGGGTCCCCTCCACCGCGGCGATGAACATCCCGAGGATCAGCCCCGCCACGACCTCCGGCGAGGGGACCTTCGCCACTGCGAGCGCGTCGCACAGCTCGCCCTGACCGGAGGAGAGAACCGCGCGGAAGCGCGGACCGAAGTGCGAAGCCGTGTCGCGCCGATGCCTGAGGAAGAGCTCGCTCGTGCGTCGGTCGGCGGCGAACGCCTCGAGCGTCGTCGTGTACGTGGCGCGGATGCGACCACCCGGCGGCGGGGCGGCCCCCTGCCCTGCCAGGACCTCTCGCTGGCCGTGGAGGATCGCCAGGAGCCGGGCCCCCACGTGCTCTGCCGCGATCTCGATGGCGCCATCCAGGTCGGTGAAGTGCACGTAGAACGTCGGCTGGGCGACACCGGCTCGCTCCGCGATCCGCCCCGTGGTGAGCGCGAGGGGGCCGCTTTCGTGGAGGAGCTCGAGCAGAGCGTCGAGCAGCCGCTCGCGCGTCCGTTCCTTGGCTTCGCGCCGTGTCGTCATCGAGCTGCCCGGAATTGTTCCAGCATCGGGGCGCGCATCCTACGCGTCCGGGCCGCCGTCAAGCAAAGCCAAGCTCCCCATCGGGGGGCGGGTCTAGCCCCGCGACCGATGCCCTTCTCCGCCCACCGGCTGCCCAGTACGCTTCGAGGCGCGGTGGCACCTCGGCGAAGCAGGCGGCGCGGGCGGGTTCGGCTGGGGCTCGGCTGCGCGATGCTCGTCGCGGGCTATCTGGGCCAGGCGTTCGCCGCGTTGCCCGAGGCTCCTCTCGCCGAAGCGCACACGCGGGACGAGCGCACGCTTCCGGACGGGCGACCGGTGGGCGGTCACCTCGCGATCGAGGAAGCGCCGAACACGCTCCCATCGCTCCGGGCCGAGCTGCCGTGGCTCGCGTCCTCGACGCTCTACGGCTGGGGATCGGTTCGGCTGCTCGGGCGACCGAGAGAGAACGAGCTCACGGTCCGCGCGATCGTCGACGCGCCGCGCGAGGCCCGGCGCTGGACCGCCGCCTGCGCGGTCGAGGTCACGATGGACGGCGCGCCGATGACCGTGCGAAGCGCTAGCTACGTGGGGGCACCGATGCGAGGCGGCGTGTACGACGCCGTGCGGATGGACCTCCCGATCGAGACCCTTCGCGCGATGTCGGTCGCGCGCGACGTGCACGGCACGGTCTGCGGGGACGTGTTCACGCTCGATGCGCCGCAGCGCGCGACGCTCGCGGCGTTCGTCGAGCAGTTCGATCAGCTCGCGCGTCCCGACCGAGCGCCTGCGGAGACGCGCACCGAGCACGGGCCGCGTGAGCCGATGATGCCTGGTGAGGAAGATGCGCTCTGGGACGAGCCCACCTGAGGGAGCGCTTGCCCCGACACCACGCGCGCGCGACGTTCCGCCCGTGCGACTCCTCCTCGGCCTGACGATGCTCGCGCTCGCGCTCGCGAGCTGTGGCGGCACGCCGACCGACGGAACGCCCGTGGGCGCGGTGCGGCTCTTCGTCGAGGCGATGGAGCGGAGCGCCGAGGACCGGCGCGGGCTCGAAGACGCGTACCACCTGCTCGCCGAGCCCACGCGCGAGCGGCTCGTCGCGCGCGCGCGGATGACGGCGGCTCTCGGAGCGGCGGAGCGCGAGCCCTGGGAGATGCTGGTCGAGGGCACGGCTCACCCGCGCTTCGCGCCGCGTCCGGGTGGCTATCGCGAGCACATCGACCCGAGCGACGTCGACCGCGCGACCGTCACGGTGTCGGGCAGCGAGCCCGGGCAGGTGGCCGAGATCCCGGTCGTCCGCGAGGACGATGGCTGGCGCATCGAGCTGGAGGTCCCGGGGCTGAGCGCCCCCGCCGACTGAAGCTCAGCTGCTCGCGAGGATGATCCGTGTGACCTCCGGCGGGGTCTGCACGCGCGCGGGAGGCCCTGCCGTTCCGAAGCCGCGGTTCACGTAGATCTGCGAGTCGCCCCGCGTGTAGTGCCCGGCGATGTAGCCGTGGCTGAGGACGAGATCGATCGGGTGGACCATGAAGTTCACCTGCCCGCCGTGGGTATGGCCGGAGAGCTGGAGGTCGACGTGCTCAGCCGCGGAGGGGAACAGCTCCGGGTTGTGGCAGAGGAGGACTCGCGCCGTGTCGGGCTCGGCAGCGGCGAGCGCCGCCGGGAGATCGACACGACCGTCGTAGCCGTTGCGCTCGGCCCAGACGTCGTCGACGCCGAGGAGCGCGAAGCGACCGCCCGCGTCGCCGATCGACATGGCGTCGTTGCGCAGCACGCGGACGCCGGCGCGCCGGAGCACCTCGAGCGTCTCCTCGGCGCCTGCGTAATAGTCGTGGTTGCCGAGGATGGCGACGACTCCATCGCGCGGCGCGAGGTCGGTGATGCGCCTGAGCGCGCGTCCGAGCTGAGGCAGGTAGGCGGGGTCGTGATCGACGAGATCGCCCGTGAGGACGATGAGATCGGGGCGTGCGCGCGCGAGCAGCGTGCGCGCGACGGAGAGCTCGTAGTCGCCGACGAAGGTCCCGACGTGCACGTCCGAGAGCTGCGCGATCGTGTACCCGTCCAGCGTGTGCGGAAGGCGCGCGAGGCGAATCGGCACCTGCTCGAGCACGTAGTCGTGTCGCCCGCGCGTGACGCCGTAGAGCGCGGTCCCGCCGCCGAAGGCGAGCGCGCTCCCGATGGATGCGCGCCTCAGGAATTCGCGCCGCGTGCGCGGCACCACGCTCTCCCCCTTGCCCTTGCCCGTGCCCTCCGTCTCTCCCCTTCCCCTCTTTCTCTCCACCCACCTCCCGAGCCAGGTGATCACGTCGACGGGCACGAGGATCCCCGTCGCGATCACCGCGCCGAGCCCGACCGAGAACCCAACCGTCGCGATGATCTCGACGAGCGGCTCGCTACCGAAGACGAACCGCACGAGCGGCGCCGCCACCAGCACGAGCATCACCATCCGCGTCGCGCGGTCTCCTCGCGCGGGCAGCCCGAACAGCTCGCGCGCGCGACGGGTCACGTAGAACGACACGAACGTCATCAGGCCGAGGATCGTCCCGAGGAAGGCAATCGTTCGAAACGCCACGCTCGACCTCGTCCTATTCGCGTCGCGCTGGAGGCGCGCCGTTCAACGCTACCGCGAGGTCGACGACTTCCACCATGAGCCAGATCGTGGCGACGAGCCCAGGGAGAGGCACGCCGCCCTGCCCGAAGAGCGGGGTGGCGAACTGCAGCGCCCAGCTGACGAGGACGAGGACCACGACCGCGATGCGCGCGCGCGGCGCGTAGGTCGCGCGCAGCAGCCACCCGACGACGGCCGGCACCACGAGGAGGAGCGCGTCGTAGTAGAAGAGGTAGGCGTTGAGCGCGACCGTCGCGAGCGCGAGCACGGCGGCCGCGCGCATCCGAAGCGCGGGCCCTCGCCGGAGCGCGCGCGCAACGACCCACGCCGCTGCGCCACCGAGCGGGACGGTGATCGCGAGGCTGATCGCGCGCGCCGCGCCCCAGGACAGACCGAGCTCGGCCGTCGAGGAGCGTACGAACGAGTAGAGCGTCCACTGCCGCCACCAGGTGCCCGGCGCGGCTTCGAGCGTGCTCGCCCACCAGCCCGCATCGCCGAGCCAGGTGCGCCACACCGCGATCCCCCACGGCAGCGTGAGGAGGACCAGCACGAGGGCCGTGATC
This sequence comes from Polyangiales bacterium, assembly GCA_038252025.1. Taxonomy (GTDB): domain Bacteria; phylum Myxococcota_A; class Polyangia; order Polyangiales; family Sandaracinaceae; genus JBBSAT01. The sequence continues at coordinate 4,478 of JBBSAT010000447.1, forward strand.
CCCGTCGCGAGCGCCGCGCGCCGCGATCTCGACGCCACGATCGCGAAGAC
>JBBSAT010000448.1:0-4477 GCA_038252025.1 Polyangiales bacterium
CGTGGCGCTCGCCGGTTGTGAGGCGGGTCCATCGGGCGTCGATGGCGGAGCGCGCGACGCGTTCGCGCTCGACGGCGAAGGGAGCGACGTCGGTGCCGACGCCGGCGCTCCGCCCGTCGTTCGCAACGAGGACTTCGCCGAGGCGACGACGGACGTCGTCAATCCGGACCGCGGCTTCTACTGGTGGGACTGGAACGCGGATGCCGTTCTCGTCCTGGTGAAGGTGGACCTCAGCGACCAGTGCGACGCGCCGACGCTCGCGGCGGATGTCCTCGACGCGCTCCGCGCGAGGCTCGATGGACATCGGGCCGCTGGCCGCCGCGTGATCCTCCGCTTCAACTACGCCGACGACGGCATCCTCAACCGCTGCGGCCTCGCCGATGCGACCACGCTCGATCTGGTCCTCGGGCACGTCGCGCAGCTCGCCTCCATCTTCGCGGACTACGAGGACGTGATCGCCTACGTCGAGGCCGGCTTCTTCGGAATGTGGGGCGAGTGGAACCAGGAGTACGCGCCCGCCGGCACGTCGCTCTCGCTCGAAGAGACGAACCGCGACGCACTGCTGACAGCGCTCCTCGCGGCGGTTCCCCAGAGTCGGAGCATCGAGGTGCGCCGTCCGCGCTTTCGTGACGAGCTCGGTGCGATGGAGGACCAGCGCGCGCGCGTCGGCTTCCACAACGACTGCTTTCTCGCGTCGGCCGACGACTCCGGCACCTACGACGGCGGTCACGACGTCCCGTTCTGGAAGACGTACATCGCGAGCAACACGCTCGTCGTCCCGATGGGCGGAGAGACGTGTAACGACGACCCGACCTACACGGCGTGTGACCACGCTCTGGCCGAGCTCGCGCTGCTCCGCTTCAGCTACCTTCACGAGGGCTACTTGCCGGAGGTCATCGCGCGGTGGGAGACGGAGGGCTGTCTCGACGAGATCCGGCGGCGCCTCGGCTATCGGCTCGTCGTTCGCGCGGTCGAAGCGCCCGCCGCGCTCGCGCCGGGACAGCTGCTTCGCGTGCGTGTCGAGCTCTCGAACGAAGGCTTCGCGCCTCCTTACGATGCGCGTCGTGCGCGCCTCCTGTTGCGTAGCGCTGCGGGCGATCTCGTGGACCTCGGCACGCCCGCGATGCTCACGCCGACGGCGTGGAACCCTGGTGTCGACTTCGGCTTCATCGTCTCCGGCACGCTCCCCGCGGACGTCCTGCCTGGCACCTACGAGGTGCGGATCGCGCTGCTCGAGGACGCGAGCGATCTCCCGGCCTACGCGATGATGTTCGCGAACGACGAGCGCGTCAGGGACGACGTGCGGCGGGAGAACATCGTCGCGACTCTCACCGTCACGGAGTGAGCCCCGGGCAGGAGTGCTCGTGGAGCCGCGGGACCTCCGTGCTTGACGATCTCGCGCCGGAAGCCGAGCCTGGTCGCGCACCCGATGCACTCCTCGGCGAACGTCGAGGCTCTTCCGCTCGGGCGCTTCCATCTCCTCTCGAACGAGGCTCGCTGCCCATGTTCCGTCGTCGATTCTTTCTGCCGCTTGCGCTCGCGCTGGCCTGGCTCGCGCTCCCGTCCGCGGCGGACGCGCAGCCCTTCGTCGCCGGGCACGCGGACTGCTCCACCCCGAGGCGCGCCCTGGAGACGTGGCTGGCGAACCTCCAGCCCGATGACCCGCACCCCGAGGTCGCGACGCGCTGCTTCGACTGGCGAGACGCCGGCGTCGCGACCGAGGCGCGGCCGCACGTCGCAGAGCAGCTCAAGGAGGTCCTCGACGCGCGCGGTCTCTGGATCGAGATGAGCGACATCCCCGACGACGCCACGGTCGAGGGCACGGAACGCATCGTCCCGTTCCCGATCGGGCTCGAGGATCTTCACGTCGATCACCACGGAGATCGCTGGCTCATCTCCGCGGAGACGGTCGCCGCTGTCCCGGCGCTCCATCAGGCGACGTTCGCGCTCGACATCGACGACCTTCTCGATCGCGGTCCGGCGTTCCTGCGCATCCGCCTGCCCGGGCGCATCGAGAGCTGGCAGGTGCTGGCCATCTTCTTCGTGGTGGTCCTCGGCCTCGTGGTGCGGCTGCTCTCGATCCGAGTGCTCTCGGGTCAGCTCGTACGGGCCATCGCGCACCGCCGTCTCCAGGTGGACGGCGAGCTCGTCCGGCGCGCGGCGAGCCCGGTCGGTACGCTGCTCGCGGTGCTCCTCTACGAGCGCGCGCTGCCGACGCTGCGCTTCGGCGTCGGCGCGAACCAGGTGATCGGCTTCGCGCTCCGCGTCGCGGCCGCGGTCGTCGCCGTCTTGCTCGTCTACCGGCTCATCGATCTCGGCAGCGACGTGTGGAAGCGGCATGCCGCGCGCACCGAGACGAAGCTCGACGACCAGCTCGTCCCGCTCGTCCGGAAGGCAGCGAAGGTCACCACCGTCGTCATCGGGATCATCTTCGTTCTGCAGAACCTCGAGGTCGACGTCGCCTCGCTGATCGCGGGCGCCTCGCTCGGCGGCCTCGCGTTCTCGCTCGCGGCGCGCGACACCGTGGCGAACCTCTTCGGCAGCGCGAGCATCTTCGCCGATCGGCCCTTCCAGGTCGGAGACTGGGTCAAGCTCGAGGGCGTCGAGGGCACCGTCGAGGAGGTGGGCGTGCGCTCGACGCGCATCCGCACGTTCTATCGCTCGGTCGTGACGATGCCGAACTCGAAGGTCGCCGACGCGATCATCGACAACTTCGGCCGGCGCGACGCGCGTCGCGACAGCTTCCGCCTCTCGGTCCTCTACTCGACGAGCTCCGAGCAGATCGAAGCCTTCTGCGACGGGATCCGCGCGATCTTGCACGCGAACCCGAAGGTGCAGAAGACCGGCTTCGAGGTGCACTTCGCGGCGTTCGCCGAGAGTGGTCTCGAGATCCTCGTCTACTACTTCCTCGTCGTGGACGGCTGGTCGGACGAGCTGAGGCAGCGACACCTGATCTATCTCGAGTTCCTCAGGCTCGCCGAGTCGCTCGGTGTCGACTTCGCCTTCCCCACGCGCACGCTCCACGTGGCGTCACATGCGCGTCCGACGGACGCCGTGAGTCCGCCGCGACCGAGCGCGGCAGAGCTCACGGCGCGTATCGGGGAGCACGCGTTGGGGGGTGCGCGCGCGCGCCCGGCCGGCCCGCATCTGAGCCCGGGGTACTACCCCGAGGCAGCGCAGGCGGCGGGCCCCGAGCCGGACGGCCAGGTCTGAGCCGCGCTCACTTCGCCGTGAAGCTCAGCTGCTCGCCGCCGACCGTCGCGGCCGCCATCAGACCGCTCTCGTTGTCGATGAGGACCGCCGTCCCGTTCTCGAACGGCGCGTGCGCGCTGGCTCCGGACGTGACTGCCGTCGCCGTGAGCCCCGCCGAGAGATCGAAATTCCCTGCCCTCATCCGATCCAAGGCGGACTGCTGGTCGAACACGATCAGCTGCGAGTAGGTCTCACCTCCGATCTGGGCGCCGATCGACCCTGCGCGCAGCTCCGAGTAGCCGATGGGCCGCCCATGCTCGTACACGACGCCGACGCTCGACGCGCCGCCGACGATCATCCCGCCCGTCGTGACCTCGGGGAACACGATGTACCCGACAGAGTTCGCGAGGAGCCCGGCCAGCGTCGGGTCGCGCGCTTCCATCCTCGCGACGGTCGCATCCGCGCGTGCCTCGAGGGCCCGCTGATCCGGTCGGGTCTGCGGTGCGCTGGCGCAGGCTGCGAAGAGCAGCGCCACGACCAGTCCGATTCCAATGCTCGTCTTTCTCATGATCCTCTCCTTCGTTGCTCGACCTCGGTGCACGTCCGATGCCCAACGGCGCCTCTCCTTCCCGGGCCGAGGACGCATCCTCCCAGGCCGAGGGCGAAGGTGAGCTAGGATCCGCCGGATGCGGACGAGGCTCGGGCGACGATCGTGCAGCGTGCTCACGAGCGGATGGATTGCATGCCTGGTGACCCTCGGCGTCGCGTCATCGGCCGGCGCACAGGCGGCGCTCGTCCAGGACCTCGGCGGACCGATCGGATTCGGCGAGAACATGCTCCCGCCGGACGACGACGACTTCTCGGTGGAGGTGGACGTGCGTCCCGCGTTCCCCGACGGGCTCACGTTCTTCGGAACGAACTACTCGTCGTTCTGGGTGAACACGAACGGCAACATCTCGTTCGGCGCGCGGATCATGACGTGGACGCCCAGCCCTTTCCCTGCGGCCGAGCAGCCCATGATCGCGCTCTGGTGGTCGGACGTCGACACGGAGGCCGGACCGCTCCCGGATGGCGGGAACATCATCTACTTCCACGTCGAGCCCGGTCGGATCGTCGTCACCTGGTACGAGGTCGGCTACTGGCTGCAGCACACCGATCACACCAACTCCTTCCAGCTCATCCTGACGGCTGCGACCGGCGCGCCCGGATCCTTCGACGCCGAGTTTCGATACGCGACGTGCGACTGGAGCACGGCTGACAGCAGCGGCGGCATCGAGGGGGTGCC
>JBBSAT010000449.1:0-4470 GCA_038252025.1 Polyangiales bacterium
CCGCGATCGCTCGCGTCACCACGCGATGCACGGCCAGCACCTCGTCGTGGTGGAAGGCGAGTCACGGCCGCAGATCGAACGGAAAAGAGAGCGTGAACGAAGCGAAGAGGCGCATGGCATCATCCGGCGATGATCCCCCGGCGCGCACTCGTAGCTCTCACTTTCCTCGCCGCGTGCGCTGGTGGGAACGATCCCGCGCCCATCGCCCGTCCGATTGAGACCATTGACGGGTGTGCGCTCGCCGCCGCGTTCGAGCGCAATGCGGTGCGGGCGGGCAGCCTCCATCCTCCGGGAAGCCGCGTGCGTGTCACCGGCGCGGCCGGACACTCCACCTCGCGCGAGTTCAGTCCGACCATCGCGATGTGTGAATCGTCGTCCGCCGCAGCCCTCTACCTCGAGTTCATCAACGCGGACGGAGCGGCGACCTTCGCAATGCAGCCGGGCGATCCCGTGCGCGCTCTGTGCGAGGTCGGCGTGACGTTTCCAGGTTCCCTGACCCTGGTGAACTGCCGCTTCGAACACTGACCGAGACTGGCGCTCGGTTCCAGCGGGGAGTGATGCGAGCCCCGCCGCGAGGGGGGACTCTTCTCCTCATGAGCGCGTCAGGTTCACCAGCGTCCCGATGACGTGATTCAGTCTCCCGTTCACCTCCGCACGCACCCGGCGCCTACTGGATGAGCGGGGTGACCATGCCGTTCGTTCGCTCGCTGGCGTGCTGGGTTCCAGTCTTTCTGGCGGTCGCCGTAGTCATCGCGACGCCGGGTTGCCAGCAGCAGGATCCTCCCACCTTGCGTGCCGACCGGTGCGTACCGACCTCGTCGCGCCCGAGCCTCGCGATCCTTGCGAAGAGGGCCAACTCCTCACAACGCTCGAGCTGACGAGGGACCACGGTGCACGGGAAGCACCGACGCAACGTTCGCGCTCCTCCCCGCCGGCTCGATCTGCGTCGTCGTCGAATCCCCTTCACCCGGCGGAGAGATCGCGGCGACGTCTGCACGCATCGATCTCGACGGCGAGACGATCATCGGTCCGAGTCACTTCAGCCATCACCCGAGCCGGCTCGAGCAGCGCCGTTCCGTCACCGCCGGCAACCACCTCGTCGCGGCCGAGATCCGGAGCACGCCGGGCGCGACGCTGCGCGTCGAAGTTCGGTACGCCGCTGACCGTGGTCCCGAGATCATTGCGCAGATGCAGGAGCTCGACGCCCTTGAACTCGCACAGTGCGAAGAGCTGAACCGCGTTCTGGAGTCTCTGAGTCCGGGGGCAGCGAGCGGCCTCGTCGCAGATGCTGAAGAACTGGGACTTCAGCTCGGCCGAATCGTTCTCGACTACAACTCGTACGAGGTTCCGTCGCGTATGGCGCCGCTGCCCGCGGAGAACCTCGGTCTTCCGATCGACGCCACGCCTGAGACGCGCGCGCTCGCGTGGCTGGACCGACATCGGGCGGTGTTCCGCTGGACCGATCGCGGCCTCGTCGCCACGCAGTTCCAAGGTCGCACTCAGCTTTTCGTCCGCCGCGACGCGCCAACTGGGCACCTATCCCATCAGACGTTCGCCGTGTCGGGTCCGCCGTCCGAGGCGGTGACCCTTCGCGGCCACTGGCGCCGTCGGCTCGTCGCCTTTCAGCTGGACGCGCCGACAACACCTGTCCCCGTGCAGGTATTGCTCACGGTCGACTTCGACCAATCGCCGGTCTACTACCTGTCGCGAAGCGGCTGAGGCCGCCCATGCGTCGTCACTCGCGCGCTTCGCTTTCGACAGCATTGGGGTTGCTACTCTCGGCCTGTATCGCGCCCGGCGACGCTGGCGATGCCGGCATGACGACGGACTGCCTCCCTCTCCCGGCGTTCGCGGACGTCGTTACGTGCAGCGGACCGCTAACGATCGGTTGTGCCGGAGCACATCTCAGCCCGACGGGCCACGATGACGACGACTACTTCGCGCCCACGCTCGTAGCGGCCGATCTGCGCGAAGGGTACTCGCGGGTCGAGGGCGTGACGATGTTCTCGGCGGGAAGTCACGACGGGTGCCCGTTGGGGGATACGACTATCCGACGTGGACGACCGCGGGCGCGTCACGTATCTCGTGCGTCTCAACGCGAGCGTTCCGATGGCGACGCTGATCCGCGCGGAGCCCATCGCGCTCGAGCTGGCCGCGGCCGAGTACGAGGCTGCACGGCTGGAGCGCGACGGCCGCGCGCGTCTCGCGTGCGAGCGCGTCGGCGACTGGGACGTGTGGGCGGTGCCGGCGAACGTCCACCTGCGCGGTGGTCATGTCAGCGCCGAGATCCGTGCGGCGTCCTCGTGGAGGCCGATTCCAACCGCTCCGCGCTCTCTACGGCGACGTGAGCGGCCGGGTCCCGCGGTGTCTCGTCCACTCGGCGTACTTCCGCCGCGCGTAGTCGAGCCGCGCCTTCGGCGTCGCGTAGCGCCGAGAGAACCACCGGATGAGCTCGGCCATCGCCGCGCGCTCGTCGTCGGACATCGGCGCGCCCGAGCGCCTGCGGAACTCGTCGGGCGTGAGCTCGTCATCGTTCACGTCGACTCCTCCGCCCTCTTGATCTCGAGCAGCCGGATGTCCGCGATGTCGCGGTCGCGCATGGACCATTGCTTGGTCTTGATGAGGTCATCGATGCAGGGGACGAAGATGTGAACGCCGGGCTCGTAGGCCAGCTCGCGACGCTGCGCCCACACGGCGTCGAACTGGACCAGCTCGCCCGTCACCTTGCTCTGTACCGCGCGCGCGTTGAGCACGTCGACGTGCTCGCCGTTCTCGAGGACGTAGCGTCCCGTCGCGATCGCCTGCTCGACCGTCTTGTTGGGCGCGAGCCCGAGGGGCTCGAGGGCGGCGTTGAACTTCGCGAGGTCGTCCCGATGGACCCAGAAGTCGTAGTCGGACGTCATCACGGGGATCCCGAGCGCCACGAGCGCGCGGCGCCCGATGAGCAATGCGCGGGCGCCCGAGCGATCGATCGCCCGGAACATCTCATGCTCCTCGATGATGTCGACGTCCACGCGCCAATCATAGCCCGTTGAACGCGACGGAGCCTCGAGCCCTGCTCCCGTACGCCCGCTACTTCCGCTTCTTGCGTCTCGCGAGGAGGTTGTCGGCCAGCGACGACGGAGCCGACGAGGGCGGCGGGTCTCTCGGGTCGTCCGGCCGCTTCTCGCGCTCCGTGCCGCGCGCTGCGGTCGGCGCGGCCTCGCTCTCGCCCTTCGTCTCCTCTGCGGCGCGAATCTCGGCGGCCGGCTCCGCGCGCTCTCGGCGCTCGCGCGCGCTCGCCGTCAGCTGATCGAGCAACGAAGGCGATGCGCCCACTGGGGTGCGCGGTGCGCTCGGCGCAGGCGTCGACGGACGGACTCCGGAACGAAGCGCAGCGCCGCGTCGAGCAGCTCGGACGGAGAGCCGTCACTCGAACGCGAGCGTGCGCGGGTCGACACGCTCGATGCCCGTCACGAAATGTCGGCTCGGCGGCCGTACCGAGCAAGAGCTCGTCGCTCGTGACGAGCAGTACGGGCCCCGCCGGCTGCGAGATGAGCTCCATCACGTTCGGACCGAGATCGACCTCGGCGCGCCGGAGATCGCTCGCCCGGTAGATGGCATAGACCGCGTGGCCGAGCGCGGCGTCGTCCTCGATCTGGACGAAGTAACCGCCGCCGAAGCCGACCTGTCGCCCTACCACGTCGAGCGCGCGGCTACCCGACTCGTGCAGCGCGCCGTCGTAGGTGCCGAAGTGGATCTCTGCTGGGGCGCTCGAGCGCGGAGAGCTGCCAGCCTCTGCGAGGAAGCCGAAGTTCGGCGATGCAGGGGCGCGGGGAGGTGGCACGAACGGCGGCGCGATCGTACCTCGGACGCCCGCGCCGAAGGCGAGCATCGGCCGTGATCAACGTGTCGTCGTCGTCACGTCGTCCAGCGCGATCACGTCGTCGGCGACGGTCACGCTGACGGTCACTTGACGGAGCCATCCGTACCGATCGCGCACGACGCGGACGATCCCGAAGTGCGTTCCGTCCATCTCACTGGCGTACGCGGCGAGCACCGGATAGAAGTCGCGCTCCGACCATCGGTAGCCCTCGGCTCCCCACCCCGACATGCGGACGCTCGCGAAGATCGCACCGACCTCGCGCGATCCCGTGGGCGGAAATCCCACCCACGGCGTGGCCGGACCGCGCGGAGCTGACGATGCGGTCCGCATGAATCGATACACGTAGCGGTTCATGCCGCGGTTCTCGATGACCGTCTGCGCGTCCGGTCGCACCACGCCATGTCCGAAGCCGCAGGACGCCAGCAGGCTGAGCGCTACGACGAGAGCGCATGAAGGGCCTCTCGGCGGGGATGGCTGGTCGCTGAACCGGTCATCGAGCACGTGGATCGAGGATCCGTGAGCCCGTTCCGAGGGTCAAGCCCGGCGTCGAGGCGGCTTTCGGAAGCCAGGCGGCGCATCGTGCGGTCCGCTTCGCGCGCACGTCC
>JBBSAT010000450.1:0-4405 GCA_038252025.1 Polyangiales bacterium
CCTCCCGCTGGATCGTCACCCGCGGCGCGAACACGTCGACGCCACGGCCCGTGATGACGAACGAGTGCTCGTCCCGGCTGTGCGCCGTTCCGCGCATCTTGACGAGCTGTAGAAAGCGCTGCTGCTCGCCGGACTCCTCGCGCTGCGTGACCAGCAAGAGGCCGTCGACGATCGAGAAGAGCGGGTTCGTCGCGACGTCCTCCAGCCCGTACTCGCCGAGCAGGATGGTGGTCGCTTCCCACGCCATGAGGTTGACCGCGAGCTCGTAGCCGAACTTGCGCAGCGCTTCGCGTGACGGGGTGAGGTCGTCGAAGACCTTGAAGCTGTCGATGACCACGATGGCCGGCTTCGTCCTCTTGACGTGCGTCATGATCAGGGTGAAGGCGCCCTCGAGATCCTTCGTACGGAGGATCTCACCCAGGTCCACGAACTCCATTCCTTCGTCGAGCTTCTTGGCGTCGAAGAAGTCGAACTGGCTCAGGTGCCGGAGCGTCTTCGCCGTCGGCTCGGAGAGGGTGTTGAAGTAGAGCGCGCGGTGCGTGGGCGAGACGTTATGGAAGCAGATCTGCTGCGCGAGCGTCGTCTTGCCCGAGCCGGGCGGCCCCGCGAGCACGAGCGCAGCTCCCGTCGGCAGCCCCCCGTGGAAGAGCGCGTCGAGGTTGCGTACGCCCGTCTCGATGCGCGCGATCGTCGGCTTCTTCTCGGTCATGGCTCGGATCCCTCGCCCTGGTGGCCACGCACCGGCACTGTCGGCTCGGCTTCACCGCGTTCCCGCGGTTCTGCGAGCGCTACCTTCGTGAGCTCGTCGTGAAGCGCAGCGGTCAACACGTTCGCGGTCAGGTTGCCGAGCACGCTCAGCAGCTCGACGAGCACGAATCGAACGCCCGCCGTCAGCGTGACCGGGTCGAGCGACCCGGCGCGCTCTCGGAGCTCGCCGCACTCGAGGCCGTCAGGGCCCACGCGGAGCGCCGAAAACGAGGCGTAGCGCAGAGTCGCGTCGTGGAGAACACGCTCCGTGATCGCGGTCAGGGTCACATCGCCCAGCGTCCGGTGCGCTCTCCGCCACAGAGCGCCGAACGCTCGATCGAGCGCATCGACGACCGTCGAGGAGCTCAGACCCGCCGTGGCCGGACCGATCCATGCGTCGACGCAGGCGCTGTGATCGTTGTGCCGGGCCATGTCTGATCGTCTCTACGGAACGACGCCACCATGCGATGATCGCAGGGGAAGTCGAGCGCCCTGGCCGTGCCCACCCCGGGAAGGATCCCCGGGAAAGCAAGCGTCACGCGGCTGCGCGCGTATACTCGGCGCTTGTCGCAGCTCACGCCTCTCGCACGGCCCCGGGCCACGGCCCTCAGGATTCTGCTCGTCGAGGACGAAGCGCCCGCTGCCAGCGAGATCGAGAAGATCCTCCGCTCCCTCGGCTACGATCTCGTCGCGACGGTCGCGACCGGCGAGGACGCGGTCGTCACCGCGCGCGCGACGCCCGTCGATCTCGCGCTGGTCGACATTCGATTGGCCGGCGCGCTCGACGGGATCGAAACGGCGATCGCGCTCCGCGACGCCACCGGCGTACCGACGGTCTTCGTCACGGCGCACGCGGACTTCAAGACCGTCGATCGCGCAAAGGCAGCCGAGCCCGTGGGCTACGTCCTGAAGCCGATCGATCGGGCCGAGCTACGTGTCGTGATCGAGCTCGGGCTGCACAAGCATGCGCTCGGCGCGAAGCTGCGGGAGCGCGAGCGATGGTTCTCGACGACGCTGCGATCGATCGGAGACGGCGTGCTCGCCGTCGACACGCGCGGACGCGTGACGTTCATGAACGCGGAGGCTGAGCGGGTCCTCGGCGCGGCGAGCTCGGCGCTCGAGGGCCGGCAGCTCGATGGCCTGGGCGCCTTCTACCTGAGCGGCGGGGACGCGCGCGTCGAGAGCCCCGTGAGCCTGGCGCTCAGGACGCGTGATGTCGCGGCCCTCGGCGCATCGGCGACCCTCCTGACGGAGGACGGACGCGAGACGCCGCTCGACGGCTCCGCGGCGCCCATCCTCGACGAGGACGGCAGCTCGCTCGGGGCGGTCCTGGTGTTCAAGGACGTGACCGAGCGACGCGCCCTCGAGTCGCGCCTCGCCACGGCCGATCGGCTCGCGGCGCTCGGGACGGTCGCCGCGGGCGTAGCGCACGAGATCAACAATCCGCTCGCGTTCGCGGCCGCCAACGTTCGCGCGGCGATCACCGCGCTCGAAGCGACGCGCGAGCAGGAGCCCGCGCTGGCGTCGCGCCTCGCCGACGTGGTCGCGGGGCTGTTGGAGGCTACGATCGGCACGGACCGTGTCGCACGGATCGTGGAGGACCTTCGAGGCTTCGCTCCACCCATCCTCCTCGCCCCGACGATCGTCGACGTTGCGGCGTGCGTGGAGGGGGCGGTCCGCACGACCCGCCACGAGACGGAACCGCGCGCGCGCGTGCAGGTCTCGATCGAGCCGCGCCTCGTGGTCCTGGCGGACGAACGCCGGCTGACTCAGGTCTTCGTGAACCTCATCACGAACACCGCGCAAGCGATCCCCGCCGGCGCCGCCGACGAGCACCTGATCTCCCTGAGCGCGCGGGCGGCGGGCGACCGAGCCGTCATCACAGTGACGGACACCGGTTGCGGGATGAGCCGGGAGCTGCAGAAGCGGATCTTCACTCCGTTGTTCTCCACGAGGGAGACCGGTGGCGGCATGGGGCTCGGGCTCGCGCTCGCGCACGCGTTCGTGACGTCCTTCGGCGGCACGCTGGAGGTCCGCAGCGTGGAAGCCCGCGGCACCACGATCGAGATCTCGCTTCCCTCGGCGCGGTCCGCGCCCACGCCGTCGTCGATCGCACCCGCGCGCCTCGCACGCCTGCTGCCGTCGTGGCGCGTGCTCTTCATCGACGACGAGCCGCTGCTCGTGCGCGCCATCGAGCGAATGCTCGGCTCGCACCACACGCTCGTCACGGCGACCAGCGCTGCGCGCGGTCTCGAGTTCGTGCTCGGTGCCGAGGTTCCGTTCGACGTCGTCGTCTGCGATCTGACGATGCCCGGCATGAGCGGCCAGGAGCTCCACGAGCGGCTTCGCGCCTCGCGGCCGGACACGGCGGCGCGGATGGTCTTCGTCTCGGGCGGCGCGACGAGCGAGCGTGCCGCGAAGTTTCTCGACACGGTCCCGTGGGTCCGCAAGCCGTTCACGCGCGACGAGATCGAGCTGGCGATGGCCCGCGTCGTCGAGGACTGACGGGACGCAGCGCCGGTCGCGCCCTCTTGGGCCAGCCTCGCTCCGAGCCCTCCGCTGTTCCATTGGCCACTGCGCCCTAAGCGAACACGCTATCCACGGTGCTGCGTAGAGCGGCCTTCGCGCCTCGGATCAACGGCTTTCCGTGTCCACCGACGAGATGATCGAACGGGAGCTCGAGCATTCGTTCGAAGTCGGCCTTCAGCGAGCCCCCGTCCGGCGTCTGCCTCTTACGCCACGGCGGTCCGATCTGCGCGGGTCGCGCGTCGAACCCGATGGCCTTCGCGACGCCCTTCGCGATCAGCGAGCATCCGTCGAGGTCCGGCCAGTTCTGCACGCTGTCGCAGGTGATGAGGAGCCCCTCGTCGCGGTCGGCGAGCAGCGCGAGCTCGGGCGTCTTGGTCAGGGAGAACTGAAACGTCCGGATCCATGGCACTGGCTGCTCCGTCTCTTCGCCGAGCACGACGTCGACGCCCGCCACTCCCCGCGCGCCCCACTTCTTCGCGCCGTAGTGATCGCAGTACCAGGCATCGTCCATCCCGTGCACTCCGATGTGCACGACCTTCGTGACCTTGCCGAGCGCGTCGAGGATCGATGGATCTTGCGGCCTCACTGCGTTGACCACCGCGAGCTCGCCCTCGTGCCTCAGGACGACCATCACGCGATTGATGGTCATTCCGGGCCCCATTCGGACTGTGCCCTGTAGCCAGTAGACATCCGGAAACACCTCGCGCAGCTCGCCGTCAGCCATCGGACGAGACCGAGATCCTGTGTTCGACACGGCGCCGAGACTATCACTCTCTCGCTCTCGCCCCCGCCGCCGAGTCCGGCGGGCTCAGTTCTGGTGCGCGAGGAGGAAGTCCAGGACGCGGTTGGTCCACGTCGGCATGCGGAAGAACGGCAAGTGCCCCACGCCGTCCATGCGCCAGCGCTCGACGACGGTGCCGTCTCTGCAGTCGGCGTGGCGCTCGATGTGCGTCTCGAAGTCGGTCATGTCGCAGACGAGGTCGGCCACCGTCTCGGGCTCCGGCGGCGTGTCGCAGTGGTCCGCGGCGACCCAGTACGCGACCGTCTCGTCGACCGACGGATACGCGGCCGTCGCGCCCAGGTTCGCCCCGCCCTCGTAGGAGATGACGGAGTCGGAGTCGCCGTGGAC
>JBBSAT010000451.1:0-4394 GCA_038252025.1 Polyangiales bacterium
GCGCTCGACGGAGACGAGGAGCGCGAGGCGGCGCTTCTCCACGCGCATGCGCCGCGAGACGGGCACTGCCGCCGTTCGATCCTCGTCCGAGATCGGCTGTTCACCCGCGGCCAGCAGCGCACCGGCCTGGCTGACGGCCTGCGCATCGTCGAACGCTCGACGCATGACGTCGACGCGGAGCTTGTTCGGCGAGAGGAGATCCTCCGGCGGGAACATTCGCTCCATCGCGGCCGCGAGATCGGGCTGGCCGACCGGCTGCCCCTGCCGGAAGAGATACTGCGTCAGCTCCGACGCGAGCTCGCCGCCCCACGCGTAGCGTTCCTCTCGCGTGATCGCGAGCACGCGGCGGAGGACCGCGGAGAGCTCGGGCGCGACGCCCACGCTCGCCCCATCGAGATCGGGCAGCTTCCCCTCCCGCACCATCGCGAGCGTCTCCTGCGAGGTCCGCCCGCGAAACATCCGCCGCCCGGACAGCAGCTCGTAGAGCACGACGCCGAGCGAGAAGAGATCGCTCCGGCGATCGAGCGGCTCTCCGCGCGCTTGCTCCGGCGACATGTATGCGTACTTGCCGCGAAGGATCTTCGGATCCTCGCCGCGCCCGAGCCCGCTCTCGTCTGCGCGCGCGATGCCGAAGTCGGCCACCTTCACGTCGCCCTCGTAGCCGAGCAGGATGTTCTGCGGCGACACGTCTCGATGGACGATGGAGAGCGACCGCCCGTCGTCGCCGCGCCGGCGGTGAGCGTGGTCGAGCGCCTTGGCGACCTCCGCGACGATCCAGAGCCTGAGCGTGAGCGAGAGCCCCTCGACGCTCCCTCCCCGCCAGGCCATCGCCTGACCGAGATCTTTCCCGTGCACGTACTCCATCGCGATGAAGTACGTGCCGTTCTCTTCGCCCAGCTCGAAGATCTGGACGATGCTCGGGTGCGAGAGACGCGCCGAGATCTTCGCTTCCCGCACGAGCAGCTCGGCGAAGCCGGCCTTCTGCATCAAGGTCGGGAGCACGCGCTTGATGACGACGGTCTTCTCGAACCCGGCGGCCCCGCGGGCGCGCGCGCGCCACACCTCCGCCATTCCCCCTTCGGCGATGCGGTCGAGGAGCTCGTAGCTGCCGAGAACGACCGGGCCGGACACGATGCCGGGACCGTAACAGGAAGCGGAGGGGCGGCGGAACGGAGAACGTCCGCGCTACTCGACCCCGAGCCCCGTGAGCGGCGCAACGCCTGCGCCCGTGACGGCGAGCACGAGCAGGTCGGTTCGCTCTCTCGCGAAGAGCACGACGTGCTCACCGTCGCTCGCGAGGCCTGCGCTCCCGCAGAAGCCCTCACCGTTCTGCCAGCAGGCCGCCACCACCTCGTGCGCGAGCTCTCGCCCTCGCCACCAGCGCGCGAGCGTCACGTCGCGATGGCCGTCCGCGCCCCACGTCGCGAGGTATACCGTCTCTCCCGTCCGAGCGATCGCGAAGCCCGCCACGTGCTGCGAGACCTCGACCACGCGAGGCTCGGTGATGTCCGGCGCGAGACGCAGCACGCCGCGCGTGTCGAGCCAGGCGAACGAGGTCCCCGAGCGGCTCCACGCGCAGCGCCCCGTATCGTCGAGGGGATCGGGTCGATGGATGGGCCGTGCGGGGAACGCTTCGATCGCGGGAAGCACGCTCCGGTCGAGCAGCGAGACGCCGCGCGCGCTGTGCGGACCGAGCGCGATCACGCGGGCACCGCACGAGACGAGCGCGTCGGTCCCTTCCGTGCCGGCGATCGCCGTCGCGCCATCCGACTCGACGCTGGCGACCGAGACGCCGGTGCTCGAAGCGTCGACGAACGCGACGGATCCCTCCTGCACGATCGCGTCCGGGCACGCGCCGAGCGCCAGCACGCGCCGCGCGACGAGCGGCTCGATCGGCGCTTCGGTCGGCTCGTCGATCGGCGGCGGCCACTCCGCGGGAAGGTCGAAGACCCGCAGCTCGATGCCGTCTGCGGCCGTGCGCGCGAGCACCGACAGATGGTTCCCGGACAGCGCGAAGCTCCGCGCGAGCGGCAGCGCCGGATGCGCCGCGAGCCAGACCTCGGGCGACGGGCTTCGTCCCTCTTCACGAACGCGGGCCAGACCGAGGAGTCGATGCGCGCAGTGCGCGTCGTCGCCCTCGCAGGCCGTCTCCGACGTGACCCAGCCGAGGTAGGTCGCCGTGCCGTCGTCGATGATCGCGCGCGCCGCGCCGGGACGACGCACCTGCAGCTGGTAGACGGTCCCCGACTCTGCGCGCGTCACCATGATCGCGCGCGAGTCGGCCGCGACCGCACGAACGCCATCGGGCAGCGGCGTCACCAGAAGCGGGCCGCCGCGCCCGCTCTCGAGCGGCACGCGCGAGGGCGTCGCCAAGCTCAGCCCCTCGCCCAGGTCGAACGCTTGGTGGGTCCCGTCGATCGACAGATCGTTCGCTTCGACCAGGATCGCGAGCGCCGCCGTGAGGTGCGCGAGCGAGCGGAGCGGACGCTCCGGGATCTGTCCGATGCGATCGGCACCTCGCGCGAGGACGAGCTCGTCGAAGCCCGCGCGGACACCGATCAACGCGGCGCGTACTTCTTCCTCGCCCTGCTTCGCGCCGGGGAGCAAGAGCGTGACGGGCGGAGGCGCGATGCGGTCGAGCGCGTCCTCGCAGGAGGCCGGCCACTCCGGGCGCGCGCGGAGGTAGAGCGCGGCGAATCGACGCTCGTAGCCTCGCGGCATCGAGAGCCCCAAGCTCGGCGAGACCTCTCCCCCATGCAGGCAGGCCGTGTACTCGGCGAACGCGTGCACGGCTCCCTCGGCGCGCGACCGCCCACGAAGGAACGGGAAGCCGACGAGCGCCAGCGCGAGAATGGCGTTGGCGAGGAGCGCGTTGAGGTACGGACGCGCGGGCGGCCGAAGCTTGCGCGCCACATCTTTCCCTTCCGCGTCGTCGGGGCTTGCCTTCTTCCGGTTGGAATCCTGCGCCCGAAGCCTCATGACGGAACCGACCACGAGCGACGGGGTCCGTTCCCTCGGGCGACCGCGAAGGGCGTGCTTGGCCGGCGCGACACGCGACACCTATACTCCCTTCACCGTTTCCTCCGCGAACCCGTTCGATCCCGAAACGCTTCGTTTCGATCCGACAGCCGGCGTCTGTAAGAAAGGTCGCTCCCATGCGGAGCGGTTCATCGATGAGCGACAACCAAGAGCACGACGATCGAACGGACGAAGAGATGAAGGACGCGATGCCCGCCGAGGACACCGCGACCGGGCAAGCGAGCGCAGGAAGCGAGGCCGAGGACGCGAAGGCGAGTGATGCGGCAGGAAGCGCCGAGCCCGTCGCATCGAGCCACGCCCAAGCAGCCTCGAGCGAGCCGGAGGCAGCCTCGAGCGAGCCGGAGGCAGCCTCGAGCGAGCCGGAGGCAGCCTCGAGCGAGCCGGAGATCGCATCGAGCGAGCCAGAGGCCGCGCCCATCGAACCGGACGACGCCGCTCCCCAGCGGCGCAACCGTTCTCTCGCCCGGGCCCGCTTCACCCAGGCCGGCGTCGGCTTCGCGGCCATCGTGGTCGCCTTCGGGCTCACGTACTTCTGGCCACAGCGCAACGGGCTCGACCTCGACATCGACAGCTCGGCACGGGCTCAGGAAGCGCGCAGCACCGAGCCCTACGATCTCACCCAGCTCCAGCTGATGAACCGCGTGCTGCTCCAGGTGGTCGACCACTACGTCGAGCCGGAGCGCATCGAGCCGCGCCGGATGCTCCTCGGTGGTCTGAACGCCGTGCAGCAGGAGGTCGCCCCCGTTCTCGTCGACTACGAGGAGGGCGCGCCGACGCTACGCATCCAGGTCGACACCGAGTCGCGCGTCTTCCACGTCGACGACGTCACCAGCCCGTGGGCGCTCTCGTATCGCTTCCGCGAGATCTTCGCGTTCATCCAGGAGAACCTGCACGGCGAAGACGTCGAGCTGCGTGAGATCGAGGAAGCGGCCGTCAACGGCATGCTCCGCACGCTCGATCCCCACTCGCTCTACCTCAACGTCGATACGTACGAAGAGATGCGGATGAGCACGCGCGGCGAGTTCGGCGGGCTCGGGATCGTCATCTCGATCCGCGACGGACAGCTGACCGTCATTCGTCCCATGCCGGGAACGCCTGCGGACCGCGCGGGGCTGCACCGGATGGATCGCATCGTCCGCATCGGCGAGGAGTCCACGGTCAACCTCCCGCTCTCGGACGCCGTGGATCGCCTTCGCGGCCCGCCAGGCTCGCCCGTGCAGGTCTGGATCACGCGGGCCGGTGATGGCGGCTGGGCCGACGCACGGCCGTTCACGCTCACCCGCGCGGTCATCCACATCGAGTCCGTCGAGTCGCGCATGCTCGGCGACGGGGTCGGCTACGTCTCGATCTCGAGC
>JBBSAT010000452.1:0-4389 GCA_038252025.1 Polyangiales bacterium
CGCCCGCCGCGATCGCATCGAGCGCGCACTGCACCTTCGGGATCATCCCGCCGCTGATGACTCCCGTCGTGATCAACGCCTTCACGTCGTCGGCCGACATGCTCGACGCGATCGCGCCGTCGGCCGTCCGCACGCCCTCGATGTCGGTCATCAAGACCAGCTTCTCGGCCTTCATCGCTGCCGCGATCGCGCCCGCGACGGTGTCGGCGTTCACGTTCAGCGACTTTCCCGCCGCGTCCACGGCGACCGGCGCGACCACCGGGATGAAGCCGCCCGCGATCAGCTGCTCGAGGACGCGCGTCTTCACGCCCACGATCTTTCCGACGCGCCCCGGATCGACCTCGCGCCCGCCCTTGGTCTTCATGCGGTCGATCTTCTCGGCCTGGAGGAAGGCGTCGGCCTTGCCCGTGAGACCGACCGCGCGCGCGCCGTGCGTGCACATCAACGAGACGATCTCGGGGTTCACTCGTCCGCCGAGCACCATCTCGACGATCTCCATCGTGCGCTCGTCCGTGACGCGCAGGCCGTCGATGCGCTCGGAGACCACGCCCATCTGCCCGAGCATGGCGTCGATCTGAGGGCCGCCGCCGTGCACGACGATGGGGTGAATCCCGATGAGCTTCATCAGCGTCACGTCCCGCGCGAAGCCGTCGCGCAGCGCCGAGTCGATCATGGCGTGGCCGCCGTACTTGATGACGAAGGTCTTGCCGTGGAAACGTCGGATGTAGGGCAGCGCCTCGTGGAGAACGCTCGCCTTGGCGATCAGCTCTTGCATGACTTCCTTCTGCATCGCGCTGCGCTCAGGCCGTGGACACCGCGCCGAGATCGATCCGAACGAGGAACGCACGGCGGATCGCGCGCGGCGCCGGCGTGGCCGTCAGGGTGGCGATCCCGTCGACGGCCGGCTCGGGCAGGAAGAACAGGAGCACGTCCTGTAGCCGCGGCGCCGGCATCGTCTGATCGCGCGCTTCGCGCGAGCTGTCGTCCGGACCGAAGAGATCGTCTCCCCAGCCCGCCATGAACGCGGCGCGCTCGTCCTCGGTGAGCCCGAGCGCGGTGAGCGCCTGTCCGAGCTCGGCGGCTCCTTCGGCGCGCGTGAGGACCGCGGTTCCGACCGCGAGGTCCACGCTCGCGCCCGCTGCAGGAAACGCGGCGCGAGAGACGACCATTCGCCCCGCTGGCCAGGGCCCGCTCAGCGCCGTCGAGAGGCGCCAGATCGAGCCCGGCGCTCCGGCCATCGAAGCGGTCGCGGTCACGTGCACGGTGAGGTCGGCGCTCCGCGTCGCGGAGATCGGGAGCGCGACGCTCGGAACGCTGGCCCGGTAGAACAGCAGCCCGCTCGCGACGCCGCCGACGTCGAGCCCCGCCGCGCTGGGGGCGTCGTATCGGTCGAGCTCGCGGACCTCGCAGATCCCGTCGGCGGTGCCGCAGCGCGGCTGCCGTCGCGCGGACCGCTCGGTACCGTAGCGAGCGCTCTCGTGGGCCTGTCGCGCGATGATGCTCGGCCACTCGAGACCGCCGCCGGTGAAGGTCGCGTCGGGGTAGTGCTCGACGATCGTGCCGCCGCTCAGTGCGACCCGAAGACCGAAGGTGACCTCAGCCGCGCCGTCGAGCAGCCGCACGTAGACGACGGGCTTTCGGACGGACATCGGCCGATCGATCCGACCTGCGCCCGCGGCGAGCTCGACGGGGCTCCCATCCGAAGCGACGTCGACGACGCCCCACTCGTGCAGCTCGTACGGCGAGGTCGACGCCGAAGGCGAGGCCGAGGTCGGCGGCGCGGTCGAGCTCGGCGTGGTCGAGGTCGACGTCGATGGCGGGCTCGAGGTCGGCGGCGAGCTCGAGGTCGACGTCGTTCCGCACGCCGCCAGCGCGCCCACCATCACCGCTGCCCATGATCGCATGGCCGCAGTCTCGCGCGAAGCACGCTTGCTCGCCACGCTTGAACGCGCGTCCGCGGCGCGGTATCGGCAGGCGCGTGATCGAGACCCTCGTCCACCTCCCGCGGCACGCCTTCTCGGCGCGTGACGCTGCCCGCGGCGGCGACGTCTGGCGCGCGTTCCAGGAGCTCGCCGTCGACGCCTCCACGCAGGCCGGCTGGCCTCCGTCCCGCTGTCGCGACGAGGGAGCAGCGTTCATCGTGCGCTCGATGCACGTCGTCCACCACGACGAGGCGCGCTACGGCGAGAAGCTCGTCGGCACGACCTGGCTCTCCCGCATGCGACGCGAGATGTTCTCGACGCGCGAGCTTCGCATCGTCGCGGCGCGCGGTCCGATCGCGTCCGCGCGTCAGGAGTGGGTGCACGTCTCGGCCGCCCTCGAGCCCACGCGCGGAAGCCCGGCGCTGCTCGCAGGCTTCCCGAGCGAGCCCGGCCCCGCATCGGACGCAAGCCCCGTGCTTCCCGCCCCGAGCACGGTCCTCCCGGCGCACGCCCCCCACGTCTTCGAGCTCGAGGCCTTCTACACCTCGATGGATCCGCTCGATCACGCGAACCACCCGGCCTACCTCGACTGGTGCGACGAGGCGACCTCACGCGCGCTCGCCGCAGCGGGCATCGCGCCGATCCGGCTCGTTCCCGTCGCCGAAGAGGTCGCGTTCAAGAGCGGCGTCGTCGCCGGCGATCGCGTGCGCGTCGAGACCAGCGTCCGCGGCACGACGCTCGACGGATCCGTCGTTCTCGGGCATCGCGTCCTGGTGGGCGCTCGGCTCTCGGCCACGGCGACGACGGTGAGGCGCCTCCTCGGCGAGCGTGATCCCGAGCCGCTCGTCGGCGCCTTTCGAGCCGCGCCTCCGTGAGCGCTCTTCCGGTCACCGGTAGGCGAACGAGTCGATCGCGATCGCGAGCTGCACGTCCGCGGGAGTCGGCGTCGTTCCGCTGCAGAGGATCTCGTCGGTCCCGTGGAGATCGATCTCGATCGTGAGCGTGCCGCTTCCGGTCGGGAAGACGACGGAGCTGAACGCCGGATCGGTCTGGAACGGGAAGCCCGTCACGGTGCCCGGCTCGTAGGCGAGCCCGTTCAACGCGCTCAGCCCGATGACGTGCCCGTCGGCAGCCCGGAGGCGCAGCCACGGCGCGAACATGTCCGTCCGGTCTGTGTGCAACCGAAACATGAAGTCGGCGACGGTCGCGGAGCGCGGCGGCGTGAAGACGAGCACGGTGCGTCCCGTCGCGAAGGCCGACGCGCTTCCGTCGAGCGGGATCTCGTCGCCCGTCAGCGCGCGCACGCCGCCTTCGGCGTCGATCCCCGAGAGCCCGCTCTCGAACCCGTCGAGGACGAGCGTGCCCACCTCGCGGACGTCGAAGGTGATCTCGGGGAGAGCGAGGGCAGCGTTGCCGGCCAGATCCTGCACCGCGCCGTCGAAGCCGAGCACGTACGCCGCCGCAGGGGGGAGCGAGCGGAGGGCGAGCGACCAGTGGGCGGGAGCGCTCGAGCCCACGGTCTCGTGCAGGGCGAAGCGCCGCCCTCCGACCTCGACGTACGGCACGGCTCGCGGATCGATCGGCTCGTCGGCGTAGAGCTGCAGCGTGTCGACGCCGCCGAGCGGATGCCGCGGGGTGGCCGTGAGGGTCGGGCCGGTCGTGTCGCGCGCGATGCTGACGCCGGAGAGCGAGCCGAGCCCGTTGAGGTTTCCGAGTCCATCGAGCGTGAACAGCGAGCCGGTCACGCCGACCAGCTCCTCGAACACGCCATCGCCATCTCGGTCGGCAAACGTGAGCTCGGGGCTCGCGATCCGGACGACCGGCGCGCGGCAGTCGCTCGGCGTCAGCGACGCGCCGATGTCGATGGCGTCGCGGCCTTCCAGCGTCCCGGGCCGCACGACATCGAACACGACGTCGCCCGTCCGCCCGTTCCCGCCGGCCACCGCGCGAGCGACTCCCGACTCGGCGCGCGCATCGAGGAAGATCGCGCCGCGGACCGTTCGCGCGCCTCCGCCGCTGAAGTCGTCGAAGGTGAAGGAGATCTCCCACGCCTGCGCGGGCAGCACGGGCTCCGCAAGCGGCCCACCATCGACCCCGACGTCACGCGGCTCCGCATCGCGCGGCGCTGGTGCATCGTGGCCCGCGTCGACGAGTCTGCTCGGCGCTGCCGCCGGCGAGCTCGCGCAGGCGACGAGCGCGTAGGCAGCCATGAGAGAGACCCACCCTCGTGTCGTCTGCATGACCTAGAGCTCGCTACGAGGGGGGCGCATCGCCGGACTGGCACGCGTTGGCATCGCACCGAGCGCGCAGCACGATTCGCGCCTGACCTCCCAGGAACGAAAAAAGCGCCGCGAGCTTTTCTGCCCGCGGCGCCTTCTTCAGAGAGCGAGACGACTACCAGCGACCGCCGCCGCCGCCGCCGCCGCGACCACCGCCGCCGCCGCCGCGACCACCGCCGCCGCCGCCG
>JBBSAT010000453.1:0-4380 GCA_038252025.1 Polyangiales bacterium
ACCCCGACAACGACGGCCCGCCAATCCCGCTCGCCGAAGTGCTCGCTGGTCTGTCCAAAGTCGCGTGACCCACCAGGTCTTCTTCAAACCGCGCGCGAGGAAAGAACTCGGGGCGCTGGACGCGCAGTATCTCGAGGACACGGCGACCGCGATCGCCGCGCTAGGTGCGACGCCAAGGCCCGACGGCTGCAAGAAGCTGAAGGGCAACCTGGCGGGGCTGTACCGGATCAAGGTGCGTGCCCGGGTTTCGGTCATCTACGCGATCGACGACGGGAAGCTGACGGTTCTCGTCGTCACCATCGAGAAGCGCGGCGACGCCTACTAGCTCCGCGACGCCTGTTCGTAGCGCTCCCGGTCGCGCTACCCCACCCGACCGACTCCGCACCCTGCCTCCAAAGTCGGTCGAGCGCGCCCCCCAAATGAACCTCACGACGCGTTCTCATCGGTCGTGACGCCGCTCGCCGCAAGCGCCTCGATCACCTCCGCCGAGACCGCGCTCGCGTGTTGGTCTGCCGATCCCGATGAGCCCGGCGCGACGAGTCGAGCGTTCACGGTCGGGTCGTGCGACATGAGGGTCGGCGCTTCCGCCTCCGGCGCGCCGCATGTGATGCACGTCCCGTCCTCCACGTAGAGGGGACCGATCACGTTGAGGTAGCGAGGCCGGGGCACGAGGCGTCACGATCTCACGGTCACTCGGGTGAGGTGAACACCCAGAGGCCGTCGTACCACTCGGCCGCATCGATCTCCCACGGGCTCGGCGGCGCGCCCGGCAGCGAGAACGCCAGGTAGTCCGGGCTTCCGAACACCGACTGATCGACGAACTCGAAGCAGCTCGCGTCGTAGACCGTCGTGATCATCGCGCGCGGGCCGAAGCCGTCGGTGCTGAGGTAGGTGACGTGGTTGCCGACCGTCGACGTTCCGCAGACCAGGCGTGGGTCAACGTGGGCCCAGCCGTCCGCGTTGTCGGGCACGTAGAACATCCCATAGAGCCGCCACCACGGTGGTGTCAGCGGTCCATGCCAGTCGGCGCCGAGGTCTTCGTAGCGGACGAATTGGATCAGCGTCGCTGCCCGGGTCGGGTTCGCCCAGCCGTAGATCCAGGTGTCGTGCGACGTGACGTAGACGTCGGTGCCGACGACGCTGGCCTCCTGGAGGAAGATCCCCGCGAGCTCCGGGAACACCGCGTCTCGACTGCGGCGCTCGGTGAACGTGAGCGTCGAGAGGCGCAGCACGAAGAGCTCCGTGTGCGTCAGGATCATCATCTCGTCGGTCCCGAGCTGGGCGAACGAAGCCTCGATCTCGTCCGTCGGGAAGTCGCCCGTCACGGGCAGCTCGGTCCAGGCCGAGCCTCCACGGGGCAGGCGACGCAGCGTGAAGGCGGGCGAGGGCGGTGGCGCATCCCGAAGCGCCGCATCGATGGGAGCCACGCCTGCGTCCCCGATCGGGACGCAACGGAGGTCCGCGCCGCACGCTCCGCCTGCCCCGCACGCCGTGTCGTCCGCGGCGAACAAGCAAACGCCGGACGCGCAGGCGGCGCGCGCGCAGGGGCCGGGCGCGGTGCAGCCGAGATCGCTCGTGCACTCGGGCACGGGGCACGCCTCGGGCGTCTCGGGCGAGCACGTCGGGCTCACGCACACGCCGCCGCTGCACTCCGTGAGCGAGGGCGCATCGACGCTCGGACAGACCACGCCCGTGCAGGAGCGCGCGAGGACGACGGTGAGCGCGTACCGCCCCGTGAAGTGGACGGCGACCGTTCGCTGGGCGATGCGCGTGCCGGAAGCGCCCACCAAGCTCACGCGCACGTACCAGTCGCCGGGCGGGAGCGACGGGCGCTCGTCCACACGCACGCCGCGCGCGTAGTCGCCTCCGGCAGCCGGGCGCGACGCGACCATCCCCTCGGGCGCGGCCGAGACGAACGCCGTCGCGCTGACCTCGGTCTGCACGCTCATGAACTCGGCCCCGGGACGGAAGTCGGTGCGCGCGTCGATCGTGAGGCCCGAAGGCGCCGCGCAGCCCGAGACGACCACGAGCAGCGCGAGCGCGGGCAGGTTCTTCACGAAGCCAGCGTCGAGCGGCGCCGACCGCAAGTCAACGAGGCAAGCGCCCGTGGCTACTGCTGCGCGCCGGGCGCGTGCGAAGCGACGCAGCTCGTCCACGCGCCAGAAGACGCGTGGACGAACCGCTCGGCGCTCGACGGGCTGACGCGTTCGAGGCGAGCGCAGCGCAACGAGCGCGCGGGACGGCGCCGTCGCTTTGGTCAGAGGCCCCCGTCGTCTGCGTCCGCGTCGCGCGGGTCGGGGCAACCATGCCAGGACCCGATCTCGCAGCACCGGTGCTCGCAGCACCAGCCGAACGGGGGCGATCCGTATCCGGTGTCGGGGCCGCCGAAGCAGAGCGCGTCGCCGAAGTCACTTGCGTCGGTCGTGCCCGCGTCGGCGATGTTCGCGTCCATGCCGCTGGGATCGGCGTCGCCGGCGTCGGGCGCGTGCGAGCTCGGCCCGCAGCCCGCCACGGTGGCGGCGGCGAAGCTCATGATCGCTGGCGCCGCGCTGGGGGCGTCGTCGATCCCGAGCGCCTGGCTCGATGCGCTGGAGCCGCCCGCGAGGCGAGAGGCGAGCACGCTGGCGGAGCGAATCGTCGCCTGACCACGGCGCCCTGCGCCGTCAGTCCCGCCTCACTCGTCCAGGCAGTGCCTCGCCGTGATGCCGACGTAGGTCGGCTCGGGGTCCGAGCCCTCGATGTCCTCGGGGAGGCTGGAGGAGACCGTCATCCGAGCCGGGTCTAGGCCACGGGCCTCGAGTCGCTCGGCGACGGCGATGGCCCGGGCGAGCGCGACGTCGTCTTCCTCGTCGGGTCCGGCATAGCCCGCGACCTCGAGGCGCACGGGCGCGGCGAGAGGGGGCCGCCGCAGGAAGATGTCGTCGATGTGCGCCTGAGCGTCCGCGCTGAGCACCGATGAGGCGGGCTCGAACGAGATCCGCATGGGCCGCGGCGGATCCGGGCAGCCGTCGGTGTCGGACCAGTCGAACCCGTCGTAGCAGGCGCTCGACAGCGGCGGGCACGTGTCCGCTTCGTCGAGGATCCCCTCGGGCTCGCCAACCTCGGGGCTCGGCGATGCGCCGCAGCCGAGCGCGAGGACCGCAGCGATCACGATCCCGCGTGAGCCCTCGCGCACGGCGAGGCTACTGCTGCGCGCCGGGCGCCTCGACGGTCGGCGTGGGGACGCCGCTCTCCTCCGCAGGAGGCTCGACGAGCTTGCCGAACGCGTACTCGACGGGGCGCACGCGCTTGCCGAGCATCGCATCGGGATCGCTGAGCACGAGCGCCTCACGAAGGACCTCGTCCATGTGCTCGACGAGGACCACGCGCATCGCGTTGAGCACACGCTTCGGGATCTCGCGCAGATCCTTCCGGTTCTCACGGGGGACGAGGACCGTCGTGATCCCGGCGCGGTGCGCCGCTAGCATCTTCTCCTTGAGCCCGCCGATGGGCATCACGCGGCCCCGCAGCGTGATCTCGCCCGTCATCGCGACCGTGCGCCGCACCGGGATCCGCATCAGCGCGCTCGCGATCGAGGTCGCGATGGTGACGCCCGCGCTCGGCCCGTCCTTCGGCACGAACTCGGGGAAGTGCACGTGCACGTCGAGCTTGGAGTGGAAGTCCTCGTCGAGGCCGAGCATCACCTGGCGCGAGCGGATGTAGCTCATCGCCGCCTGCACGGACTCCTGCATGCCCTTCTCGAGCAGGCCGGTGATCACGAGCTTGCCCTTGCCCGGCACGACGGTGACCTCGCACTCGAGGATGGTCCCGCCGAACTGCGTGTACGCGAGGCCGTTCGTGAGCCCGATCTCGTCGGTCTCGCCGGTCTTGCTCGACCGGTACTTGGGGATGCCCAGGTACTGAGGGACGTTCGACGCGGCCACGCGGTACGTCTTGTCCTTGCCCTCTTTCAGGACCTGGCGCGCGATCTTCCGGCAGACGCTGCCGATCTCGCGCTCGAGGTTCCGCACGCCGCTCTCGCGCGTGTAGTGGTGGATGATCGTCCGGATCGCGTTCTCCGTGACGTCGACCTTCATCGCCTCGAGCCCCGCCTCCGCCTTCTGGCGCGGCACGAGGTACTTCACGGCGATGTTGAGCTTCTCGAACTCCGTGTAGCCGCTGAGCTCGATGATCTCCATGCGGTCGCGTAGCGGCATCGGGATGCCGGAGAGCGAGTTCGCCGTCGTCACGAACATCACGTCCGAGAGGTCGTAGTCGAGATCGAGATAGTGATCGTTGAAGTTCTTGTTCTGCTCGGGGTCGAGCACCTCGAGCAGCGCGGCCGCGGGATCCCCACGGAAGTCGCTCGACATCTTGTCGATCTCGTCGAGCAAGAACACC
>JBBSAT010000454.1:0-4350 GCA_038252025.1 Polyangiales bacterium
CGTCCAGCTCGTCGGCCAGCGCGAGCGAGGCGCGCAAGCGGCCCACCCAGCGCGCGACCTCGATCGGAGGGCTGGCGCGGCCGATCCGCGCGAGGGCATCGAGGATCGCGGGCGACTCCGGGACGCCGGTGCCTCCGCGCACGATGGCCGTGACGAGATCCGTGATCGTCGCGACGAGCGAGGCGCCCGGCGAGGGCGGCGGAGGCGCGAGCGAGTGCGCGCGACGCGGCGCGTCCGGAGGCGCGGAGACGCGGACCGGCTCCTCGACCATCCACGCGAGCGCCGCACGGACCGCGGGGGAGCTCTCGGCCGGTCCGTCGCTGGCGACGACGAGGAGTCGGTCGTCCCGGACGCCCAGGGTCACGATCTCCGTGCGCGCACCGATGGTCATCTCGATCACGACGCGCTCCACGCGCGGGTCCACGTCGACCTCCACGCCGACGTCCGCTCGCCGCGCGGCGAGCTCTCTCACGGCGAGCTCGCGAATGCGGTCGCTCATGCGCGCACCTCCGCCCGAAGACGGTCGGCGCGACGCCCGATCTCGAAGCGGAGCGGTTCGTCGACGCGCCTCAGATCGAGGGTGCGAACCTCGTCGAGAAGCCCGAGCGCGATGTCCCGTCGACCCGCGCGCTCCATCTCTTCCGCACGCCGAAGGAATGTCCGCGCGACCGTCCGCGCCACGGACATCTGCGCCTCGACCCACTCCCGATCCGCCGAGAGCGCGCGACGGAACGCTGCGAGCGCCGGGGCGAGCCGGCCACGCTTGACCTGCGCGAGCCCGATGCTCGCGAGCGGCGCGGCCCACGTCGGACGCCGAGCCGCCGACTGCTCGAATCGACCGATCGCGCGCTCGATCGAGCCCGACGCGAGAAAGACGCGACCGATGAAGAGATCCACGAACGCCACGAGGCGCGCGACGACGCCGCTCCGGTCCGGCAGGCGGAGCGCTGCGCGCCGCGAGGTGACGGTCGCGTCGGTCGAAGTCGGAGGATCTTCGCCGCGAAGCTCCATCTGCGCGACGATGGCGCGCGCCGCGTCCTCGATCTCGTCGCAGAGCGACGATCCGTCGACCGCCGCCCGCCGCCGCAGCGGACCGAGCGCCCGAGCGTCACCGATCCGACCGAGGGTGCGCGCTGCGAGCGCCGCCAAGGTCTCGTCCGCGTCCTCGAGCAGACGGACGATGCGGTCGACGTCGGCCTCGGTCGCGATCTCCTCCATGCCTTCCGTAGCGGCGCGGAGAAGACGTCGATCGTCGGAGGCGAGCATCTCGCGGAGGAACGGCAGAGCGCGAGCGCTGCCGCAGAGGCCGAGCGCACCGCCCGCGAGGGCGCGCGCAGCCGGATCCGCCGCTCGCTCGAAGACCCGTCCGAGAATGACCGGCACCCGCGGGTCCTCGATCCGGCCGAGCGCGCGGACCCCCTCGTGGACCAGCTCGGGAGCTCGCGCCGTCGCCAGGCTCGCGAGCGCAGGAACGAGCCGAGGGTCTGCCGCACAACGGAACACCGATGCGAGCCGCGCTCGACCGGTCTGGTCGGTCACGCCATCCGATCCCTCGAAGATCGCGGCGACGTGATCCACGACAGCGTCCGGAAGGTCGTGCGCGCGCAGCGCGAGGAGCGCGAGATCTTCTGCGGGAAGTGAGGTGAGCGGCTCGACCGTCCCGTCCTCGATCCAGAACGAGCGGACCGCCTCGTCGACCCGAGCGACGAGCGCCGCGAACGTGCCGTCCTCGTCGCGCGCGTCGCGCCCGGCCGCGCCAGGAAGCGCCGCGCGGGCGACGAGGACCTCCCAGCCGATGTCCTCGTCGCGCGAAGCACAGAGCTCGGCGTCGACCGCCTCGAGATCCTCCGGCTCGAGCGCGCCGAGCCCCGCGAGGGCCGCGATCCGTCGGGCTGCGCCGCGTCGCTGTGCGAGACGGCCGCCGCGGAAGACGGCGAGCAACGTGGCGAGATCCTCGAGCGAACCGACCTCGCGACCACCCGCGCCGAGCCGGCCGAGGAACGACGCGTCGGGAGTCGACTGAGGCGCCGGCGTATCGGCGTGCGAGAACAGAACCCCGGACGGCGTGGGCCGCGCCGATCCGAGACGATGCACGAGCGCCCGCGCGACATCCGTCTCGCTCGCTCCGTCGACGAGGCCGAGCTGCGTGGAGAGCGAGAGCTCGTCTCGCGCTGCGCCCTCGCGCATCCGGACACGTAGCTCCGGCGGCGGAGCGTCCGTCATCGCGCCGCTTCGACGCGGAACAGTCCGACGCCGGTCGCGATCCACAGCACCGTGCGGGCGTCGTCCGACTTGATCGCCAGATCGTGAACTCGGCCGTCGCCATCCGGATCGCCCGGACCTCCGAGGCGTCGTTTTCGCGTCTCGTTCGCCACGTCGAGGATGACGACGGGCTCGCCGTCCATCGGCAGCCGGACCAGCTGGCCGCGATCGGACGCCTCGTGAAACAGGGCGGCGTACAGGACGACGGCGCCGCGCTCCGTCGAGAGCCAGACCTGCTGCGCGTCTCGAAGCGTGGCGATGGGCGCCCACGTCGCTCCCACGTCGCGCGTGATCATCACCGGGCCGTCGCTGATCGCGAGCGCGAGCGTCGAGCCGGCGCGCGCCATCCCCACCACGTGAGTGCCGGGGCGGCGTGTCGGCAGCGCGACCCGCTCGAACCGCCGCGCGTCGGTGGACGCCATCAGCTCGTCGCCACCTGGTTCTGCATGCGTGCCGACCAGAGCGAGCAGCCACTCCGAGGCGTCGCCTGCTCCGACCGAGCCACGGATCAATCGAACCGGTCGCGCGATCACCGGCCCGACCCAGCCGCTCTCGTCGACGTTGCTCCGGAACAACGCTCCGCCACGGCTTCGGACGACGAGCGCGGTGTCGAGCGCGACCGTGTCGATCGCACCGAGGCTGCCGTCGCGCGTCCCCGGTCGCGGAAGCGCGCGGCGGGTCATCGACTCCGATGCCGCGTCGCGCGCCAGAAGAAAGACCTCGCCTGCGTTGGTGCCGACCGCGAGCTCCGCGCCGCGGCGCGACACGCTCGTGATCTCACCCTCGTTCTCGATCGACGGACGCGTGACCGGCACGAGCGCCCCGCCGCTCACCTCGAGCAGTCCGCCTGCGACGAGGAACACGCCACCCGCACCGATCTCCACCGTTCGCGCGGCCTCGCCAGAGGGCCCGAGCCATTGCGTCGGGAGGTCGAGCTGCGGCAGCTCGGTCGTGTCGGCCTCGTGCCCCGTCGCGTCGATCGCCGCATCCTCTCGCACATCGAGATCATCGGCGTCGCCGTCGAGGTCCGCCGCCTCGGAGCTCGGCAAGAACGCGTCGTCCAGCCCGCTCGCGCCGTGCTCGTCGACGCCCTCCTCTCCTCGGTCGACGCCCAGATCGCGCTCCTCCGCGTCGTCGTCCTCCTCGTCCCACGGATCCGACTCGTGCGTCTCGGAGCCCTCCGTCCAGCCGCCCTCGTCGCCGTCGGTGAGGCTCGGGTCGGCTTCCATGGGGTCGCCGTCAGTCTCGTCCCAGTCGAGGCCGCTCTCGCTCTCCTCGTCCTCGTCGCTCTCGGGAGCGTCGAGATCGCCTGCCGCCGCGTCGTCGAGCGAGCTCGCCTCCTCGTCGCCCACGTCGAGATCGACGTCTGCTTCGATCCCTCGATCGTCATCGGCGCGCTCGGCGCCCTCGACCACGCCACCGTCCAGCCCGGGGAGGCCGCCGGCATCGTCATCCTCACGCACGGGGGGACGACGTACTGGCTTTTCGATCTCTCGGCTCACGCTTCGATGTTAGCGCGCGCTCTGCCCAAGACGCTGCACCACCTTTTGGAGGTCCTCCCAGACCGGGCGCTTCATCTCCGGGCTGCGGAGCAGATAGGCGGGGTGGTAGGTCGGCATGACCGCGACGCCTCGGTAGGTGCCCCAGCTGCCACGCCAGCCGCGACCCGGCGCCGCACATCCGAGGTTCTCCGCCGCGCACCGTCCGAGCGCCACGATCACTCTCGGCGCGACGATGTCGAGCTGCGCCTCGAGGTAGGGCATGCAGGCCCCGGCCTCGTCCGCGAGCGGAGTCCGGTTCTCGGGTGGGCGGCACTTCACGACGTTGCAGATGTAGACGTCGTCTCCGGTGAGCCCCATCGCGACGATCATCTTGTCGAGGAGCTGTCCGGCCGCACCGACGAAGGGCACGCCCTCCTGGTCCTCGCGGGAGCCCGGCCCTTCGCCGATGAAGACGACCCGCGCGTCGAGCGAGCCGCGCGAGAAGACGCTCTTGGTGCGTCCCTCATGAAGGCGGCAGCGACGACAGCTCGCCGCCTCCGTCGCGAGGACGACGAGACGGCTCGGACGGTCCCCCGCCGTGGGAACG
>JBBSAT010000455.1:0-4325 GCA_038252025.1 Polyangiales bacterium
CCGGGGCGGCCGCCGCCGCGGGTGTCCACGTCGCCCCAGAACGGCGCGATCATCCGGTTTCCGACGAGAGGGAACGGCGACGGCGTGTAGGTACTGGTCGGGCCGCCGAACGTGATGCTGCCGTTGTTGTTCACGTGGAAGCTGCTGAAGCGCTGGCCGAAGTACTCGAGGCCGTTCGGAAACGCAGGGGTCATGTCGATCGAGCCGCTCGAGCTGTCGTCGTTGAGCTCGAGGCTGCCCGCGCCGAAGCCGGCTTCGCCTCCGAGGTCGTTCATCAGATGCGCCTGCGCGGCCGCGGATGCGCTCGGAACCATCAGAGCGAGGGCCAACAGGAGGCCCGGAACGCGGTGCTGTCTCATCTGGCGACTCCGACCGGTCGAGACGTCCCGCGGTCCGGAACGATCTGCCGCTCGCCTTGCTACGCGCGAGTGCGGCGGATCTTCACCCCCGGGACGACCTTCACTCGTCCGCGTCGTCGTGCAGAGGTGGCCCGTCGCCCTCGTCGTCGATGGCGTCCGGGCGGGCGCGCTCGGTCTCTTCGGCGCCGCTCACGTCGTCGTCCGCACGCTCGAGCCATGCGGCGAGCAGCTTGAGCGGATCGAAGCCGAGCATCCCCGTGACGCTCGCGACCTCTCCCACGCGGTCTCGAACGTAGCTCGCGAGAGGCGCGAGCTGGCTCATCGCCTCGAGCGCGCCGGTCCCCGCGAGCCAGGACTCGGTTCGCTTCGCGACGGCGCGCATTCCGTCGGCTGCGAGCGCGACCGCCACGTAGGGCGGGGTGGGGTGAACGATGATGTCTCGCGAGACGATCGCGCGCGCCCACGCGCCCGGCTCGTTGCTGCGGAGGAGCGCCGTGAGGTCGTCGACCTCGGCGAAGATCCCGACGTGCACCGGCGCGAGCCTCGCGGCGACGGCTTCGGCGATCACGCGATGGTCGCGCCGGAAGTCGCCACCGAGCGCGCCGGTCCAGCGGAGCACGACGTCGGGCCCGATGATGCGATCGATCTCTCCCGAAGAGCGCCGCAGCGCGGCGAAGGACCAGAGCGTTCCCCGTGAGAACACGGCGAGGATCAGCGCGTGCCCGTCGGGCAGCACGCCGTCCATCGCGCGGCTGATGAGCGGCGCGGTGGGGATCGGAATCCCGGCGAACGGGCGCGGCCAGACATCGATGCTGCCTGCGTCGATGGCGTCGCGCATGGCGCGGATGACGGTGAGCATCTGCGCGCCGTAGTCGTCGTGTCGATCGAGCCGCGCGGTCGCACGCTCGACCAGCTCCTCCACGGCCCCTTCGCGGATCACCACCACGCGCCGCGCAGCGTGGGCGCTCGCGAGCGTCTCGAGCGAGCCCGCGCCTTCGTAGGTCAGCCCCTTCACGCGCCCGCGGACCGAGTGCCGCGCGGAGAGGACGCGCCCCTTCGGCGTCACCACCACGAAGAGCGTGCCCTTCGCGGCGGTTCCCTCGAGGGCTTCCTCGTCGATCTCCGGGGCGTCGCTCGCGCGCGGAGCCTTCTTCGTTCGGTAGGCGACGTTCGGGGCGAAGAGCGAGACGAGGTTCGTCCACGTCCGGGCGTCGAAGCCCTCGATCCGGATGTCCTCGGCGATCACTCCGCGCTCTCCATCGCTTCGGAGTCACGGTCGCGAACCTGGTCGACACGGAACATCCGGCACGTCTGGGCCGCGACGGGCAGCGTGACGGTTCCCTCGCCGGCGTAGCTCCTCCCGTCGATCACGTCGGTGATGCGAAGGCTGCCCGGCACACTCAGCGTGGCATCGAGCCCGTGCTGGCTCGGGTTGATGACGAACACGACGCACGGGCCGTGAACGTCTTCGTGAACGCTCACCTCGAGGGGCGCCGGGGAGACGCCGATGCCCGGAACGTCCGGAAGCGCCGCGAGGAGCTCGGCGACCGCGCGGTCGGCGTCCGAGTCGTGATCGACGAGCACGAGCGATCCGTCGTGCGGCACCTCGAAGAGCCGTGGAGACAGCGCGTCGTCGAGCGAGGGCATCGCAGGCCCGTAGACGACCCGGCCGCCGTGAGACGCGAACTGCGCGAGCGCCTTCCATCGCTCGACGTTGGCGAACTCGAAGCTCGGCGTGATGATCGCCGCGAAGCCGTTCAGCCGCTCTGGATCGACGTCCGAGTCGACGTAGACGTAGGGCTCGTTCGCGCGCGACAGCGAGTCTGCGAAGCGCGAGAGCATCTTCCACCAGAGGACCTGGACCGGGCCTTTCAGCCCGAGCGGATGATCGCTCGCGCCTTCGATGGGCGAGCCCGCGATCGCTTCCAGGGTCACCGGGGTCGCCGCGCCGTAGAGGTGCGTGGCGCGCGTCAGGCGCACGTACTCGCGCGGGACGACGAGCGCGACGCGCGTCTGGCGCGTGAGCCGATGAAACCCGGTCTCTACCAGCGCGCGAACGAGACACTTCCACGCGGCAGCTTCGATCCGCGGCGTCCCGCTCGCGTCGAGGGGCGCGCCGTACCAGCGGTCACGATCGACGGCCATGTAGAGCGAGAACCCGCGGAGCCCGTACGCGAGCGCGACGAGCGCGGTGTAGAGCGAGTCTTCGTGCGCGAGCGGTGTGAACCAGGGCGGTGCGCCGACGCCGAGCTCCGGCGAGACCGGCATGCGTGACGTGCCTGCGAGGTAGAGCGTCCGCCGCTTCGTCGTCCGGTGCTCGCGACGCGCGTGATAGTAGTCGAGGCCGACGAAGTCGACGACGCGCTCGATCGCCGCGAGCGACACGGGCGCGCTCAGCTCGCCGAGCGGCAGGTTGTGCAGCGTCGGGACGGAGCCGAGCCCGTGATGATCGAGCATCGCCTTCATCCGGCGGAGCGTGTCCGTGATCATCTGCTCCCGGAATGCGGCCCACTCGAGATGGATGGCGAGCGCGCCAGGATCGCCGGGCTCGTCCTCCTCCGTGTGAGCGTCGAAGCGCGTGGGCGGCGCGCAGTCCTCGAAGCGCGCGTAGGTCGCGCGGTGGGCCGTCGAGAGATCGGCCGGGCTCGCGTGATGTTCGGCGAGGAACGCGTGCCACTTCTGGACGGCGTCGGGGTGGTAGTCCTGATCGTACGGCGCGTCGCGGAAGAAGTAGGTCGCTTCGTTGTCGACCTGCAGCAGGACGACCGGGCCAGCCGGATAGAGGTAGGGCCGGACGACCTCGGCGAAGGCGCCGTACCAGACGTCCGTCTCGGCGAGGTAGGTCTCGCTCGCGTAGGAGGGCACCGGGAACATGCGCGGTGGAAAGCCCAGCACGACGGCGCCGCCGGTCCGGGAGCGGGCCTGGCAGGACCGGTCGAAGACGATGCGCTCCGGCAGCCCGAAGTACGTCATCTCCGAGTTGATGTGCGGCCCGGGACGCAGGATGACGAGGAGGCCGAGCTCCCGGCTGAGCTCGAGGAACGCAGCGAGGTCCTTCTGTGGATCGATCTCGCCGAAGTCGAAGTGGCCCTTGCCGACCTCGTGGAACTGCCACGGGACGTACGTCTCGACCATCGGCAGACCGAGCTGCCCGAGCTCGGCGAGCGCGTTGCGCCAGTGCTCGCGTGCCGTCCGGAAATAGTGGAGCGCCCCAGCGAGAAACGGGACGTCGCGATCTCCCACCCGGATCACGCGCCGCTCCGGAACGATCCGGGCGATCGACTCGGTCTTCGTCGAGGCTCCGGTCCGTCGTGCCGCCGGCCGCTTCTTGGCGCTCATCGCGGCGTGACCATAGCGGAGAAGCGGTCTGGACGGAGCCGAGAGAGCACAGGGTCGTCCGAGATCGCGCCTTCCGGCGACGGCCCGAGCATCGCCTCCGCGAGCCGATCGGCGAGGCCGAGCGCGAGACCGAGGCCGTGCCCGGTGAAGCCGCCGAGGAGCCATCCGTCCGGGAAGCCGGGCACCCGTCCCGCGAGCGGCAGCCCATCGGGTGAGAACCCCATCGTTCCCGCCCAGCGCGCTTCGATCGCGGCGCCGCGCGCGAACGGAAGGTGCAGCGCGAGGTAGTCCTCGAGCGCGCGCTGGACATCATCCGTGGTGGCGGTGCTCGTCGTGCGCTCTGGCTCGAGGAAGAGATGACGGCGCCCGCCCAGGAGCACGCGGCCATCTGTTCGCTGCCTGAAGTAGTCGAAGCCGTTCCCTGCGTAGCACGGGCGATCCAGCGTCGGCGGGAGCGCGCTCGTCGCCAGCATCTGTGCGCGCTGCGGCGTCACGGTCGACAGAAGCGCAGGCGCGAGCTCTCCGAGACGCGCGTTCGTCGCGAGGACGATGCGGTCCGCCTCGATGATCCCGGCGTCCCCGACGACTCGGCGGCCGATCCAGTCCACGCTGCGCACGTCGAGGACG
>JBBSAT010000456.1:0-4314 GCA_038252025.1 Polyangiales bacterium
CGCGAGCCGACGGTCGGCCGTCGTGAGCATCCCGTAGGCGACCTCCTGGAGGAGGCGATTCTTGAACGCGTAGCGCAGCGTGCCCGCCGACTGGTCGCGCACGAGCACGTCCTCGGCGACGAGCACCTCGAGCGCCGCGCTCGCGCCTTCGAGGCCCGTGACGTGGACGACGTCACCCACGTCGACGATCCCCGAGACCGACGCGCCGCGCAGGGCGAGGAGCAGAGGCTCGGCGAGCGACTCGAGGCGCGCGTGAACCGCCGCCAGAGCGGCGCGCGGCGTGTTGCGAAGCCCGCTCTGCGCCGCGTGGAGCAGCTCGCCGAGCACGAACGGGCTTCCTTCGGACCAGAGCGCGATCTCGCGGACGCGCGCCTCGCTGGCCCGCTCGCCGAGCACCTCGCGCGCCCAGGCGCGGCACACCGGCTCCGCCAGCGGCGGCACCGTGAGGGTCTTGACGTTCGGCGCTGCGAACAGGGAGCTGAATCGCTCGAGCGCAGCCGGCCTCGCCGTCGCGAGCACGAAGAGGGGCTCTCCCTCGAGCCGGCGAAGAAGGGTCTCGAGCGCGAGCGCGGACGGCGCGTCCGCGAACTGGAGATCCTCGACGAAGAACACGACCGGCACGCCGAGGCACTCGGCGCGGAAGATCTCGACGAGGGCTTCCTGGAGCCGATCTGCGAGCGATCCCTGCGCACCGAACCCGTGCCCCGAGACCACGCTCCGCTCGCCGCCGCCGAGGCGAAGCACGTCCGCGACCGCCGACACGGCGTGCGACGCGCTCGGGCCCTCCATCCGCGCGCCGATCCAGGTCGCGATCGTGTCGAGCGCGGTGACGTCCGGGGTCGCCGAGAGGCCGATCGCTTGACGCAGGAGCTCTGCGATCAGCGCGAACGGTGCGTTCTCGTAGAGGGGCTCGCCGCGCGCCGAGAGGATCGTCGGTAGGCTCTCGTGATCGAGGATCGAGCGCGTCAGCGCGCGCGCGAGCGCGGTCTTTCCGATCCCGGCATCGCCGACCAGCACGAGCGCGCGCGCGCTCCTCTCCTCCACGCACGCTCGGAAGTGGGAGTCACCCAGCGCGAGCTCGTCGGCCCGCCCTCGGAGCGCGAGCTGCGAGCTGGCGGACGTGCGCTCTTCGCCGGAGACGGCCACGCCTTCTCCGCTCGCGACGAGCGAGAAGCGCTCGCCGAGCAGCGCCGCCGTCGTCGGATCGACGTTGACGAGGGTGCGTGCCGTGTCGGCCGACGCGAGGGCGGCGGCCCGGGCGATGACTCCACCGAGGTCGCTCCGGTCGCCCAGCGCGGTCCGGCCCGTCGCGACGCCGATCGATCGGACGGGGAGAGCCTTGCGAACGGCCAGCGCGAGCCGTGTCGCGATGACGGCGAGATCCGTCGCGGCGCGCGGTCCGGCCACCAGCGCGGCGAGCGAGCCGTCCGCCAGCTCCTCCACCGTGGCGCCGAAGCGCTCCCCGATCTCGTGCACGCGCCGCGAGAGGAGAGGGGTGAGCGCGCCTTGCGGAAGCCGCGCGACGAGGACGCTCAGAACGCTGCGTCCGCCGTGCCCTATCGCGTGCCGAGGTCGGGCTGCGGCCGTCGGCTCGTCCGGGAGCATCGACGTGTCGCGCAGATCGATCGCGAGGAGAGCCTCCGCGACCTGCTGCCCGTCGCGGGGTCTTCCTTCCGGGTCCTTGTCGAGCATGCGCTCGACGAGGTCCGCGAGCGCCGTCGGTACGTCGTCTCGTCCGCGATCGAGCCGCGGGGCAGGCACGAAGAGGATCTTCGTGAGGATCGCGACGATGGAGTCGCCGTCCCAGAGCGGCGATCCCGTCACGCACTCGAAGAGCACGCTCGCGAGCGCGAAGACGTCGGCGCGCGGGTCGAGGCTAGCCTCGGCGCGTGCTTGTTCCGGCGCGAAGAACCCCGGCGTCCCGAGCACGAGCCCCGGCTCGGTGAAGCGCCGACCCGGAAGCCGCGCCACGCCGAAGTCGAGGAGGATCGGCGTGAGAGGATCGCCACCGAGCAGGAGGATGTTGTCGGGCTTCACGTCGCGGTGGACGATCCCGAGGCGGTGCGCCGCCCCGAGCGCGAGCGCGACGCGCATCACGAGATCGACCGCCGTGCGGACCGACAGAGGACCGCGGCTGAGCCGCGTGTCGAGATCCTCACCCTCGAGCCAGTCCATGGCGAGGTAGGGCCTCTCGTCGTGGACGCCGTGTGCGACGTAGCCCACGACGTGCGGGCTCTGCACCACGGCGAGGGTCTCGGCTTCCGCGACGAAGCGCGGCGTGTCGCGCGTGCTGCTGAGCAGCTTCAGCGCGACGATGCGGCCCGTCGTGCGATCCTTCGCGCGGAAGACGACGGCCATCCCGCCCACGCCGCCGGGCCCGAGGATCTCGAAGCGGCCGGCGATCCATTCGCCCGCGCCGAGCGTGCCGTCGCTCATCGCCCCCATCCTATCTCGCCGTCGACATGCGCGGGCGCTCCATGCGAGCTTCCCGCCCATGTCCGTCGAGCTTTCCGAGGTCGAAGTGGTTCCCGAGGTCCCCGGCTTCCGCTTCGCCGGCATCGCTGCCGGGATCAAGGCGAACGGAAAGTTCGATCTCGCGCTGGCCGTCGCCGACGAGGCCGTGGGGGCGGCGGCCGTGTTCACGAGAAACGTGGTCTGTGCCGCGCCGGTCGAGCTCGCCCGGGCTCGGACGCGCGCCGGGACGCTCCGCGCGATCCTCGTCAACAGCGGGAACGCGAACGCGTGCACCG
Source organism: Polyangiales bacterium (assembly GCA_038252025.1). Lineage (GTDB taxonomy): Bacteria > Myxococcota_A > Polyangia > Polyangiales > Sandaracinaceae > JBBSAT01. Next base: position 2,751 of record JBBSAT010000456.1, read on the forward strand.
GTGTGCCCGGGCGGAAGGCGGCCGTGAGCGCCTGTGAGAGCGTCGCGCGAGCTCTCGGCGTGCCCGCGAAGACCATCGTTCCCGCCTCGACCGGGGTCATCGGCGCGCTCCTGCCCGCGAGCAAGATCGCTCTCGCCGCACCCTCGCTCGTCGCCGCGCTGAGCGCCGATGGCGCTGCCGACTTTGCGCGCGCCATCATGACGACCGATCAGTGGCGCAAGGTCGCCGTCGCCCGGCCGACGATCGGTGGAAAGAAGTGCGTCGTCCTCGGCATCGCGAAAGGCGCCGGGATGATCCACCCGGACATGGCGACGACGCTCGGCTTCGTGTTCACCGATGCCGGCGCGCCTCCGGCGATGCTCCGTCGCATCCTCCGCCGCGCCGTCGACGCCACCGTCAACGCGGTCAGCGTCGACGGCGACACGAGCACCAACGACACCATCCTCCTCGCGGCGGCCGGCGCGACGGCCCGCGCGAAGGCTGGTCTCGGCGAGAAGCGGCTGGCCGCGGCCGTCGAGGAGGTCCTCGCCGCGCTGGGGGAGAGCATCGTCCGAGACGGGGAGGGCGCGCGTCACGTGGTGCGCTTCGAGGTGAGCGGTCTCGCCACCGACGATGCCGCACGGAAGGTCGCGAAGACGATCGCGACCTCGCCACTCGTGAAGACCGCCATCCACGGGCGAGATGCAAACTGGGGCCGCATCCTCGCGGCGGCGGGGCGATCGGGCGCGCGCTTCGATCCGTCGCGCGCAGCGATCGCGGTGGGTGACACCACGATCGTCCGGCGCGGGATGCCCGTCGGCGCCGAGGCAGAGGCCGAGGCCGCGAGGACGATGGCCGGCGCGAAGTACACGATCCGCGTCGCGCTCGGCGCGGGACGCGGCAAGGCGCACTACCTCACGTGCGATCTCGGAACCGAGTACATCGCGGTGAACGCGAGCTACCGGAGCTGAGCGATCGGCTGTGCGAGCACTCTTGCCTAGGCGGCGATCGGCCTGTCCAGGTCGGCGATCATCTGGTCGCCGGTCAGCTTGTCCGCCGAGAGCCCACCCATGTAGGCCGCGAGCCCGACACGCTCGTAGTGCGGCAGGATGCGCGGCGAGAGCAGCCCGATCTCACGAAGGTTCGGCACCATGCGGCCGAACATGAGGTGCCGGAAGCGCTCCATGCCGGGCGACTTGTTCATGAAGTCGCGCCACTCCGCGCGGCTCATGCGGTGCTCGAACCACTCTTCGTAGACCTCGTACGCGAGGAAGCGGTTCCGCATCAGGAGCGCGACCTCGAAGGCCCAGTCCTCGCGCTCGCGCCGCTCGCTCTCCGAGAGCTCCGTCACGATGTGCTCGCGGAGCGCGAGGACGCCGTAGTGGACGTGCCGCGACTCGTCCTGGATGACGTTTCGGAGGAGCTCCTTGAGGAGCGGCTCGCTCGTCTCGCGATAGAGCGTCGAGAACGCACCGAGAGCGACGCCCTCGACCATGATCTGCATCCCGAGGAACTTCATGTCCCAGCGCCCGTCGTGCATCAGCGCATCGATGATGACGAAGAGGTTGTCGTTGATCTGATAGAG
>JBBSAT010000457.1:0-4298 GCA_038252025.1 Polyangiales bacterium
GAGGGGCTCGCGCGCGCGCTCGAGCAGCACGGCTCGCGTGACGCGCGCGCTCGCCTCGCCGCCGACCGAGACAACCTCCTCGCGATCGTCGAACGGATCCTCGGGCAGGGCGCCGTCAGCGCGCGCGCCGCCGACCGTGCGCTGCGCGCCCTCTGCGCGATCGCCCCTGCGCTGATCGCCGAGGGCGCCGGCGAGGTCGTCGCGCGCTACCTCGAGATCGGCCTGTCGATCGCACAGGGGTCCGGCGCGGATCCCCTGCTCTCCGCGCGCGCTCTGGTTCTGCGCGCCGACGTCCGCGGCGCGCGCGCCGATCGCGTCGGGGCCGATCGCGATCTCGCGGAAGCGCTCGTGCTCGCGAACCACGCGGGCGACGCGGCGCTCGAGACGCGCGTCGTCCTCGCTCTCTCTGGGCTCGCGATCGAGAAGGGCCGCATGGACGACGCGCGCTCCGGCGTGCAGCGCGCGCGCGAGCTCCTCGGCGGCGCGATGGATCCACACGTGCTCACGCGCATCCTCGCGCTCGAAGGCGCCATCGCGGAGCAGGGACGAGACGCGGTCGGCGCGCGCCTCGCCTACGAGGAAGCCCTCGCTCGCGCTCGCGCGCTCGACAGCCCGTCGATCGAAGCCGCGATGCGAGCGGCGCTGGCGCTGCTCGACCTCCGCGAAGGCGCGCTCGAGCCGATGGCGCTCCACGTGAGCGAGGGCCTCGGCCGGGCCGCGTTGCTGTCGGACCGGCCCCTGCTCGCGTGGCTCGGCGCGCTGCTCGGCGCGCGGCTCCAGCTCTCGGGCTCCCTCGCCGAGGCCATCGAGCGACATGGGCTCGTCGCGCGCGATGTGTCCGAGGCGGGCCTGAACGTCCAGGGAGGCGCGCTCGCGGGTCTCGCGGCGCTGGCGCACGCGGAGGCCGGCGACCGAGGCGAAGCGCGAGCGCTCTTCGCGGAAGCGCGCGCGCGCGCGGCGAGCACGGATCCGGATCTCGCCGCGCTCTTCACGATCGGATCGGCGAGGCTCTCAGCGAGCGCCGGGCGGAAGGCCGAGGCCGTCGACGCGATCCTCCTGGCCGGGCTCCTCACCGAGCGGATGCGCGATCCGGCGCTGATCGAGCTCCTCGCGGGAGATCCGCTCGCGGCGCAGGCGGCGGAGCTCGCGGCTCGCTCGGGCCTGGTGTCGCTCGCGCTGCGCGTGCCCGCCCGCGCGAAGCAGGGCGGCCCGGACGCACCGGACCCGCTCGCGCTGCTCGTCTCCGCGGGGGCCGTGTGGTTTCGTCCGCCGGGCGAGACGCGCGTGGATCTCAGCAAGCGAAAGCCGCTGCGGCTCTTGCTCGATCGGCTCGCCGAAGAGCGGCTCGCACGGCCTGGCGCGGCGCTCGCGTGGGACGCGCTGCTCGAGGTGGGCTGGCCCGGAGAGAAGATGCGCGCCGACGCCGGAGCGCATCGTGTGCGGGTCGCGATCTCCACGCTGCGGAAGATGGGACTCAAGGAGCTGCTCGCGACCGACGAGCGCGGCTATCGCCTCGCCGAGTCCACGCCGCTCGGACGCGGCTGAGACGTGCGGCTCACCCTCCCTGCGCTCGCGCTGATCGCGATCGCCAGCCTCGTGGCCGGGCCCTCCCGCGCACAGGCACCCTGGGACGGCCTGCACGTCGTCGAGCGCGGCTCGGGCGCGTGCGCCGTCGTGCTCCTGCACGGCTACGGCTCGCCGCCCGACGATCTGGTCCCGCTCGCCGACGCGCTCGCGTCGTCCGTCGCGGCGCGCTTCGTCGTTCCGGCTTCACCACGGCCCTGGCGCGGCGGCGGGGAAGGGCGCGTCTGGTTCGATCAGCACGACGCCGACGTGCGCGATCAGATCCGCGTCGCGCGCAGGGAGATCGACGAGGTCATCGAGACGCTCCGCGGGCAGGGTGCGACCCGCGTCATCGTGGGCGGCTTCTCGCAAGGCGCGATCCTCTCGATCGAGATGGCGCTCGCCGGCGCGCACCGTCCCGACGCGATCGCGGTGCTCTCCGGGCGGGCGCTCGGTCATCCGCCCGCGTCGTACCGGCGGCTCGCGGGGCTGCCCATCTTCCAGTCGCACGGCACCTCGGATCCGCTGGTCCTCTATCCGCGAGGCGAGGCCTTTGCCGCCCGAGCGCGCGAGGCGGGCGCCCAGCTCCGCTTCGAGCGCTTCGAGGGCGTCCACGAGATCCCGCCCGCCGTCGAGACGGCGCTCGCGACCTGGCTGCGCGAGACCTGCGCGCGCTGAGCACCGACACGAAGTCGCCGCGCGTCCGCCGTCTCGGCGATACTCCGGCCCATGCTCGGCCTCGGCGACCTCGCTCCGGACGTGCCGCTCTGGCAGCGCGGCATCTCGTTCCTCGGCCTCTTCGTGATGATCGGGCTGGCCTGGGCCATGAGCTACGACCGCAAGGCGTTCCCGCGCCGCATCGTGCTCTGGGGCGTGGGCCTCCAGCTCGCGTTCGGCTTCGTGGTCCTCCGCACGAGCGTCGGCCTCGCGTTCTTCGCGCTCGTGAACGACGCGGTCGCGCGCCTCTTGACGTTCACGAGCGACGGGAGCCGGTTCCTCTTCGGGGACTACCTCGACGACCACTTCACGATGGCGCTCAACGTGCTGCCAACGATCATCTTCTTCTCCGCGCTGATGACGGTGCTCTATCACCTCGGCGTCATGCAGCGCGTCGTGCGCGGCTTCGCGTGGATCATGCAGCGCACGATGCAGACCTCGGGCGCGGAGACGCTCTCCGCGGCCGCGAACATCTTCGTCGGTCAGACGGAGGCGCCGCTCGTCGTGAAGCCGTTCGTGCGGGACATGACCCAGAGCGAGCTGATGGCCGTGATGGTAGGAGGCTTCGCCACCGTCGCGGGCGGCGTGATGGCGGCCTACGTCGGCATGCTGCAGGGCGACTTTCCGGGGATCGCGGGCCACCTGATGGCGGCGAGCGTGATGAGCGCGCCGGCGGCGCTGGTGATCGCGAAGGTGCTCCTCCCCGAGCGCGAGACGTCGAAGACCGCGGGCACGCTGGTGCTGAGCGACGAACGGCCGCACACGAACGTGATCGAGGCCGCAGCCTCCGGCGCCGCCGAAGGGCTGACGCTCGCGCTGAACGTCGGCGCGATGCTGCTCGCCTTCATCGCGATCGTCGCGCTGATCAACTGGCTGCTCGGCGTCCCCGCGCTGCTCCACGATCGGCTCGAGTGGGCCGAGGCGCTCGATGGCTTCCGCCGGGCGGACGTCGCGCTCCCCGAGACGTGCGCGGGGCCCGACCTCAGTGCGAGCACGCTCGTGACGTGCCTCCGCGCGGCCAACGAACAGGGCATCACGCAGTCGCCGCTCGAGATCTGGGAGCCGGTCACGATGCAGCGCGTGCTCGGCTTCCTGGGCTGGCCGATCACGTTCGTCATGGGCGTGCCCGCGGAGGACTGCCAGGCCGTCTCGGCGATCCTCGGCGAGCGCGTCGTGCTCAACGAGTTCGTCGGCTACGTCTCGCTCGCAGCGAACCTCGGCGGCGCGCACGCGATGGGCCATCGCGCGGCCGTCATCACCACCTACGCGCTCTGCGGCTTCGCGAACTTCAGCTCGATCGCGATCCAGATCGGCGGCATCGGCGCGCTGGCGCCCGAGCGCCGGAAGGACCTCGCCCGCATCGGCCTGCGCGCGATGTTCGGGGGCGTTCTCGCGTCGTACATGACGGCCTGCGTCGCCGGCATCCTCGTCTGAAGCCGGGCATCGCTTCTGCAGCAATCTTGCCGCGCGCGGCCATCTCGTGATCTTCATCGGGGCATGGACGACTCGCGGCGCGCATTCTTCGGTCTCGGCTGGGCCAACGTTCGGACGAACCACACCGCGGAGACGCGCGGAGGCTGCACGCGCGCCAGCGTCGCCCGCTACGACGAGCACCAGATCGTGGCCACCTGGCTGCGCCGCGGCGCTCGCTCGGAGATCGTCGGCCACGAGAAGAGCGACGCGTGGCTGCACGTGCTCTCCGGCGCGATCGTCGAAGAGCGCTACGTGCGCCCTCCCGAGGGCAGCGCGGGCGAGTGGTCCTACGAGGTCCGCCACCTCCGCAGCGGCGACTCGAGCGTGCTCCCGAAGGGCGCGTTCCATCGCATCGCGGCCTCGACCGACGCGAGCGTGCTGACGACCTACTCGCCCGGCCCGCTGGCCGAGGTGAGGATCGCAGGCCCGAAGACGGCGCGAGAGCTGGTGCGAGCGCGCGAGCGAGTGCTCGGCCCGGAGGTCTTCAAGAACACCTCCGTCGAGCTCTTCTCGCCGACCGGCGACGACGAGGCCTGAAGGTCTGA
>JBBSAT010000458.1:0-4242 GCA_038252025.1 Polyangiales bacterium
CAGGACGAGGGCAGCATCTCCGCGCTCGTGCAGGTGACCTCGAAGCTCTGGCCGTCCGAGGTGCGCATCGAGAGCTGGACCTCGATCGGCCCGCCCACGCTCGGCTGCAGGTCGTCGACCCCCGCCCAGTACTGCAGCCGTGTCCGCGCCCCGGCCGCGAGCTCCCCGTCGAAGGGCGTCGTGCCCTGGGTCGAGAAGTCGAGGAGGCCGCGCTCGAGCGGCGACACCACCGTCTGCGTCGGCTCGCGGGAGTGCCCGCCAACGGCGTGCGTGGTCGCGTCGGCGACCGCGAAGGAGAACGCGATCCCGTGGAGCGGGACCTCCGTCTCGACGTCGACGAACACCGTGACCGCGGGCGCGGAGCCGCCGTAGCCGCACGCCGGCGCCAGAAGGCGAACCGCCACGGGAGGAGGCGAGGGCGGCGGGCTCGGCGTCGTGGTCGCCGGTGTCGTCGGTGTCGCGCTCGAGGGCGGCGTGCTCTCCGCGCTTCCGCCGGAGCACGCGGTCGCGAGCGCGAGCAGGACGCAGGCGCTCGTCGCTCTCACGTCAGCCTGGCCCCGGGTGAACGCACACGTGGCCCGTGCAGACGAGGTCCATGTCCGCGCAGCAGTCGCCGTCGGTGCTGCAGGTCTCGCCGTACTCGCGGCAGCGGTCCGGCGGAGGCGGCGCGCAGACGAGCGTGCCCATCGCGTCCGGCAGGCACTCGCCGCCGCAGCACTCGCTTCCGACGGTGCAGCCCTCGCCGTCCGTCCGGCAAGGACGCGGTGCCCAGTACGCGGAGATGTTCGCCGAGTGCGGGTTCTGGCCGGGGAGCCAGTACGCGACCGCGCTCCCGTCCTCGCCTGGCGCGGCGCCGATCCGAACGCCCGTGACCCAGATCTGCTGGCGCCGGCCCGGAGCGCTCGTGGTGTTTCCGATCTGCGGGTTCCCGTAGATGCGGCGGGAGAGGAAGCTCATCCAGTAGTAACCGCCCGAGATGAACGGCGAGAAGCGCGGCTGATAGTCGAGGCCGCCGTTCGACGCGGTAGCGAGCGCCGTGACGCTGCTGCCGTCTCCGCCCATGATGTAGAGTTCAGCCGTGTCGATCTCGCTCCGAGAGCCGCTGCCGTGGGCGAACGCGATCTCCATCGAGTCGGGCGACCACGACGGATAGCTGTCCACGCCACCGCCGGGAAGCGTCGTGCCGTCGTGGATGATCGAGGGCGTCCCGACGCTGTCGGGACCGACGACGGGAAGGATCGCGATGTTCCCCGCCGTGAGCTGCCCGCCCCAGCCGACCGCGTTGGCGACGTACGCGATGCGTCCGCCGTCGGGGGACCAGACCGGGTGCGTCGCTCTCGTCGGCATGGCGCCGGTCACCGGGACCTGCGTGCCCGTGAAGGGATCGTAGATGCGCAGGTCCTGAGGGTCGAGGAACGAGACGACCAGCCGTGTCTCGTCGGGGCTCCAGGACGAGAACCACCAGCGGATCGACGACGGGCTCGTCGGCCAGACCGTCGGCGCGGGGGTTCCCGTCAGGTCGGTCGTGAGATCGAAGATCGCGCCGATGTCGTCGCCACCACCGAGGCGGCCCGCCATGTAGCGACCGCTCGGCGAGACCGAGTGGCAGCCGACGCAGTACTCGCCGTCCTCGGAAGGCGGCGGGCTCGGCATGAAGGAGATCGCGGTCCCGCTGCCGTCGTCGATCCGCTGGATGCGGCCCGCGACGATGTCCCAGTAGTACACGGTGCCGGTGAGCGCGGCCTGCGCGAAGGTCATCGCGCGCGGCGCTCCGGTGATGAGCTCGCCCGAGGCGAGCAGCCGATCGACGACGAGCATCGCGTCCGTTCCCGCATCGCTCTGCGCGAGCGAGCGCCACGCGAGGAGATCGACGAGCCAGTGGTCGAGCCCATCGAACGCCACGTAGCCGGTGATCGTCGCGCTCGCCTTGGTGATCCGGACGCGGAAGAGATCTCCCGTCGCTCCGTTCGTCCACTGCACGTCCGCCGGGTAGACGTTCTCGGGGAAGACGACGTGGTCGAGCGGGTACACGATGCCCGCAGCGCGCGTCGGGTCGTCCATCGGGGTCGCGGCGCCGAAGAGCGATGCGACGTCGTCCGGCACGCCCGTTCCGAGGACGGTGCGCTCGACGCGCACACGGAGCGGAGCGGTCGCCATGAGGCGCGTCGTCCCGACGAGGATGCTCGCAGTGACCGTCGCGGTGCCGCCGACGATCCCGTTCGCCGCGAAGAGACCCGTCGAGGGTGCGATGTCGCCGAGCGTCCGCGTGTCGATCTCGAAGAGCGGTCCCATCGCCGGGAGCTCGAGGCCAGTGTCGTAGACGATGAAGGCGGCGAACGACTGCGTCGTCATCGCACCGTCGATCGAGGTGATGTCGGCCATCGCCGGCTCGATCCGGATGGAGACCGGCATCGGGATCGGCCCTGCATCGTAGCCGGGGACGGTGGAGTCGAGGTCCGTGTCGCCGTCACGGTTCGAATGACACGTGCCGTCGCGGCAGCTCTGTCCCGAGGCGCAGTCCGAGCTCGTCGTGCAGCTTCCGCGCACGGGCACGGGTCCCGCGCAGTCGCAGCCGGCCGCGAAGAGTGTGACGAGCGCGAGGCCGAGGAGGGAGAGCCGGGAGACGTACTGCATGAGTCGATGCTACCGGAAACCTCGTTCGCACGTGAGGGCCGGCACCCGCGGGTGCGGCGATGTCACGCGCGCGGTACGAACCCGGGCATGTGCCTCCTCGCGTTCGCGGTCTCGCCGACGGAAGAGCTCGCCCTGGTGCTCCTGGCGAACCGGGACGAGCGCTTGGAGCGGCCCACCGAGCCGATGCACGCGTGGGGTGACGGTGTGATCGCAGGTCTCGACCTCGAGGCCGGGGGAACCTGGCTCGGCGCGCACCCCGCGCGCGGGCGGCTCGCCGCCATCACCAACGTCCGCGATGTCGCGGATCTACGAGCCCGGGCGCCGGGGGAGCGCTCCCGTGGCGCGCTCGTCACGAGCTTCCTCGCCGGGAACGACGGCGCCGAGGTCGCCGCGGCGGCGTACGCACGAGAGCGCGCGATGCGCGGCTTCAACGTCCTCCTGCGCGACCGGACGGGCACCTACTGGGCCTCGAACCGCGACGGAGAGCCCACGCGCGTGTCTCCCGGAATCCACGGGATCTCGAACGCCTTCCTCGACACCCCCTGGCCGAAGGTCGAGCGCGCCAAGGCGATGCTCGGAGACGCGCTCGCCTCGCGGCGCGAGCCCTCGCTCGAGTCGCTCTTCGCGATCCTCGCCGACGAGTCGCACCCGCCCGACGACCGCCTGCCCGACACGGGGGTCGGGATCGCGCTCGAGCGCGCTCTCTCCCCGATCCGCATCACGATGCCGGGCTACGGGACGCGCAGCTCGACCGTCTGCATCCTGCGGACGAACGGGACCGCGACGCTGGTCGAGCGCGCGAACGGAGACGAGGCGCGCTTCGACGTCACGCTCGCGGTCTGATCGACTGGATCGCCTCGTGCCCGGTCAGAGCTCGATCTGAAGCCCCGCCTCGCCGCCGAGCGCGTCGCCGTTGTGCTCCTGGCCGACGGCCACGGCGACCGTCCACGCGAAGGCGGCAGTGAGCGAGACGCGCACTCCGTCGCATGTGCGGTCGGTGCAGATCGGGATGCGTACGCCCGTCGATGGCTGGAACCAGAACGTGGTCGTCGGCGCGAGGAGCGTCGTCGTGGTCGTGCCGTCGGGCTGCATCGTGGACCGCCGCTCGATCTGGCCGTCGACGGGCAAGGAGAGCTGCATTCGCGCCGCGAAGAACGGAACGACGTACGGGTTCTCGTACGCGAAGATGATCCCCAGATCGGCGCCCATGAACGCGCCCCATGGCCCGCTCCCCGCGCCGAGCCCGCCCGTGAGCGCGAGCCACTCGAGCGGCCGGTGCTTGATCCCGACTCGGCCCGCGGCGGCGTACGGGCTCAGCGGGCGGGTCGCGTCGAGGTCGGCCACGTAGGCGAACGATCCGTCGAGCTGAAGCTCGGCTTCGTCCGTGAGGCCGACGCTCACGCCGCCGGCCGCAGTCGCGACCTGCGGGCCGAACACCTCGTCGTGCCCACCACCGCTCGCTCGCACCGCGACGTGCTCGGCGCGCACGGTCTGCGCGGTCTCGAGCGGAACGGTGCGGATCGCTGGGCTCAGCGCGATCGGCGAGCACGCGACGGAGAACGAGGCTGCGAGACAGGCGAGGCTTCGATGCGTGATCTTCATGCCGAG
>JBBSAT010000459.1:0-4199 GCA_038252025.1 Polyangiales bacterium
CGACGATGACCGGCGACTTGCCGCCCAGCTCCAGCGTGACCGGCACCAGGTTTTCGGCCGCGGCCATCATCACCCGTCGGCCCGTCGCCGTGGAGCCGGTGAACATCAGGTGGTCGAACTTCTGCCGGCTGAACTCGGCGGCCACCTCCGGGCCCCCGCCGCTCGCATGTCCGTTCGTTCACGTTGAACGGTCGCACGCTGCGCGCCGTTTCCAGACTACAATCTCCGCCCCTGTGTTTGGCCGCGTTCGTTTCGATCGACTTCCGCAAGACCTCGAGCATCGGGGTGTCCGTACCCGTCGCACGAGGAGCCCGCGCTTCGCGCGCGAGCCCGCCGTGCGCCCGAGAGCGCGAGGCGCGAGCCTCGGCCAGAGTCGCTCGAGTCCATCGGACGGCTCCTAGCTGTGCAAGCGTCGCCGCAAGCAGGGGCCGCACGCCGATCGCTCGGAATCGATGCATTGCGTGGCGTCGCCGCGCTCGCAGTGGTTCTCACGCACTGGCCTTTCACGGCCAGCCTCGTTCCCACGCGGCCCGGCATGGAACCGGTGTCCGTCGTGCCCGCGTGGGTAGAGTCGATCACCCACTACGGCCAGTTCGGGGTTCATCTCTTCCTGGTCATCAGCGGGTTCTGCATCCACCTCGCCGTTGCGCGGGTGGGCGCTTCGGCGGAGGTGCCGTTCGTCGCGTTCTGGAAGCGTCGCCTGATCCGTCTGTATCCGCCCTACTTCGTGGCTCTCGTTCTCACGATCCTCGGACTCCTTGCAGTCTTCGGGAGGACTGGCTCTGGGGCCGGACTGCTCGGCTACGGCAGCTACTCACAGCTCGCGCTCGATCTCATTCTTCTCCTTCTCCTCTGCCAGAACCTCAACGGCGCTAGCGCACGGATCGGAAACGGACCCTTCTGGTCCCTCGCCCTCGAAGAGCAGCTGTACCTGCTGTACTTCGGGCTTCTTTGGCTTCGGAAGCGTGCCGGCTGGACCGGCACGCTCGCGACTGTACTGCTCGTCAGCATGGTCTGGCGTGTCGTAGGTCTTGCCCTCGATCTGGGCGCCGGCTGGATGCTCGCGGGGCCGTCACGGTGGATCGAGTGGGCCCTCGGCGCTGTCGCGGTCGAGGCGTACCTCGGTCGCACGCAGCTGCCACCATGGTGCAGCTCCGCTCCGGTCGGTGTCGGCCTGCTTCTGCTCGCAGGCTGGCTCAACGCGCCGGGCGCCACGTCGTTCGCATCCTCGGTGGTCGCGGATGCGGCCTTCGGAGTCGCGTTCTTCGTCGTCGTGAACGTGATCTGCGCGTGGGAGCGGCGGCTGCAAGGTCGGACGCCGCGTCTGCTCGTCGCTCTCGCGTGGTTCGGCACCTGGAGCTACAGCCTCTACCTCACTCACATTCTCGTTATGGCCGGAGTGAAACAGATCGGCCTGCGGATGGGCATGCCGGTGTGGGCCGTCGGCGCCGCGCGGATCATCGCGCCTCTCGTGTTTGGCTACTTTTTCTATCGCTACGTCGAGCGCCCATTCATCGAGCGCGCGCGCCGCACCGCTGCTGCCGCCCGTGCCCGGCCGGCGCCTGTGCCGGCGTACACGTAGCAATGCATTCCGCGAGTTGACGACCGATCCGTTCGCGCGGCAGCTACGCGACCCAAACGTTCTGCTAGCGATCGCATCGGTCACCCTAAGTTACCGCGTAGCGTGATGTCCGGGCCGGCGCGCCGTCTGTGTGATGGGCATCGCCGGCGTGGTCGCGATCGCGCAGAAACGCGACGGCCATCACCGAGCGTGGTGGACCTCCACCAGCCCGTGATGGCCATCACGGCCTGATCAGGCTCGACCGGGCGCGGTGCTGCTACTCGCCGCCCTCGATGGAGTCGGCGTCGGCGACGATTCTGCCGACGAGCTCGCGGTCGATGGTCTTGTGCTTGCGCTTGGCAGCGAGCTTGAGCGCGGCGTTCGGGATCGACCTCGGTGACGACCTCGTCGAGGCCGCCGCCTCGTTCACCGAGCTCACCCCATCGGCGTACGTCGCCGATCTCGTGCTCGTCGGGCCCCTCGCCGCGGTCGTCGTCGAGGTCCAGACCGCGCCGAGCGACACCAAGCGGCTGCGGTGGCCGCTCGAAGGTCCGCGCTCGGTGTCGCGCGCCCTCGACGCGTCGGGTACATTCTGCACATGCGAACGGTGCGAGCGCGCGTGATGGGCGGGCGAATGATCATCGACGAGCCGACCGATCTGCCGGACGGCGCCGAGCTCGAGCTGATCGTGAGCCAGGATGACGATCTCGACCCGGCCGACCAGGCCGAGCTGAACGCGAGCCTCGATCGAAGCTTCGCCGACGCCGCAGCCGGGCGCGTCCGTCCCGCCGAAGCGGTGCTCGCCGAGCTTCGCGCGCGGCGGTGAGCTTCGAAGTCGGCTTCACTCGTGAAGCGGAAGATCAGGCACGGGCTTGCGGGGAGTGGTGGCGCGAGAACCGCGCGGACTCCCCGGGCAAGCTCGACGTCGAGCTCGGGGCGCTGTCGGTGCTGGCTCACGGTCCCGGCGAGGACCCGGTTCCTTGGCTCAGACCGGCGACGGAACCCCGTCGCGCTGGCAGATGCCGCGCGCCGTGCCGCGCTTCAGCGTGGCGTGTCGCGGGACCGGAGCTTGGGCGCCGCTCGTCCCGTGGACCCAGACGTCGTGGTTCCCGCCGTGGTGATGGAGAAAACAACCGTGCGCGCGGAGGTGCGCCTCGAAGGCCTTGCGCTTCACGCCGAGCGACGCGCGGACGCAAGCTTACGCATCAACTTCACGCGCGACGCGCGCAGTGCACGGAGGGCGTCCCGCGCCATCGCGAAAGCCTCGTCGATCGTCTCGGCCTCGGTGATGAGCTCCGAGTCGAGCGGGCTCGTGACGACGAAGCCACCCTCCTCCGCCGGTGTGAGGGTCAGGACCAGCCGCTGATCGGAGACGGTGTACGAGCGAGCCACGAGTTGACGGTGCCTTCCGGTTGAACGTCGGTCAAGGCGCGCTTCGATGTCGCACGCCTCTCGGCCACCTTCGTCGACGATCACGCCGCCACTCCGCGAAGCGCTCGACATGCCGTGGACCCCGGACCGCGCAGCGCAGGTCGAGAAGAGGAAGCTCCCCGCGCTGGAGGCGTGTCACGCGCAGCTTCTTCGGGATCGAGCGTGGACTCTCTGAAGCGCAGAGGCGAGCCTTGGCGCCCGCGAGCGCGAGGGGCCCTCCGCTACTCGATCGGCGGCGACGCCTTCGCCCACCGCGCGTACGCGCGTCGCGCATAGCGCAGCCGGTCTTCCGCGGTCGGGTAGCGCCGGCAGAACCAGTCGATGAGCGACACGTACTCGGCGCGCTCCTCGTCGCCGAGCGGGATGGCGTCGAGGGCACGAACCTCGTCCATCGTCAGGAGGCGATCCGCCTCGGCGCGGATCGCCCGCACCTCGTCTCGTGTCGGTGGGACGAACCGGGTCACGCGCGCGCCTTCTCGCGGGCCGCGTGCGCCTCGAGCAGCCGAATGTCCGCGATGTCCTTCGCGCGGACGGCGAAGCGCTTGGTCGAGATGAGGTCTTCGGTCGTCGGTACGCGCACCGTCCCGCCACCGGTCACCGTGACGACGAGGGACCGCGCGTAGACGTCGTCGAACACGACGTGCACCCCATCGACCGTGGACACCTGACGCGCGATGAGCACATCGACGCGCTCACCGTTCTCGATCGCGTACCGACCGACCCTGCGGGCTTCCTCCGGCTCACGGCTCGGATGCATGTCGAGCGCCGCGAGAGCGTCGTTCAGCTTCTCCGCGTCGCTCGGCGGGATCCACAGCTCGTAGTCGGCCGTGAGAACCGGGATCCCGATCGCGATGAGCGCGCAGCGACCGATGAGCAACACCCGAGCGCCGCTCCCGGCAAGCGCGCGGAAGAAGTCCGCCTCGTCGAACTCGTCGGCCTCCATGGCACGAGCGTCCCCAGGCGGACTCGCGGCGGCAAGCGCTCTCGCCCGCGCACGGGCGCGACCCGCCGCGGCCCAAGCCAGATCGCTCGCCGCTCCGGGGGTCGCGCCGCCACCCCGCCGCCACCCCGCCGCCACCCCGCCGCCACCCCGCCGCCAGCGCCCCCCGAAAGCGCGAAGATCGCACCCTGCCGCCACGGAGCGCGCCCTGCACCCCCGCGCTCGTGCCCACCACCCGACACGAGCTGCCCCTGCTCCTCTTCCGCG
>JBBSAT010000460.1:0-4197 GCA_038252025.1 Polyangiales bacterium
AGCTCGATGGTCACGTGAGCGTCCGGTGCGCGGTCGAGCCGGCCGAGGTTCTGAACGGCATGCCCGCAGCGCACGCTCCGGTGACGAGCATCATGACCTCGCCGGTCGTGTCGGTGGACCGGAGCACCACGATCGACAGCGTGCAGGCTCTGTTGCTCGAGCGCGCGATCGGAGCCGTTCCAGTCGTCGACCGCTTCCGTCGTCCCGTCGGCATCCTCGCGAAGACCGATCTGCTCGCCGCGGGCGGGCGCCCGGACCTCCGCGCGGGCGATCTCATGACCTCGGTGGTTCACGCGGTGCTCGAGCGCACGTCGATCGGTGCTGCGGCGTCCCTCATGGCGCGCGAGGGTGTCCATCACGTCGTCGTCGTGACCGAGAGCGGCGAGATCGCCGGGATCGCGTCGACGCTCGACATCGCCCGCTGGGTCGCCGGGCGCGAGCGCTTCCTCCCTCGATAGAAAGGAAGACGACGAAGAGCCCTCGGGGGGCCCTTCGTCGTCATCACAGTCGTCAGCGCGCCTTCAGGCTCGCCGCGATCGCTTCGAGCTGCCGCAGCACCGCCTGCTCGTGCGCTTCGCTCGCTCTCTCGCTTCGCTCGCGTGCCGGGGGATCCAGCGCGCGTGCCGCGAGCGCGGGGCCCAGCGTGTGGATGAAGCTCGCGATCGCCTTCCCCGCCTCCGTCTTCGGGAAGATGTCGTGGTAGCCCACCGAGATGCTGGTCGAGCAGTACATCAGAGCATCGCTGAAGGTCTTCACCTTCTCGTTCACGCCGCGCTCGGCGGCGAAGAAGAGCGCGGAGCTCACCATGACGGTCGTCGTGATGGCGCTCAGGGGATCTTCCGCGCTCTTCTGACGGATCTGGTCACGCAGGCCGGCGAGCGAGAGGTCGACGCCTTCGCGTCGCGCGCTCGCGAGCGCCAGGAGCAGCGTGGCCCCGAGGGCCCGGGAGCGCGTGGCTCCCGAGCCCGTCCGTGTGACGGCTGCCATCTCAGCGCCTCTCGGGCGCCGCGTGCACGCCGTTCGGGAACGTCTTCGCCGCCACCGGCGCGTCGTCGTCGTCCTCGTCGTCCTCGACCACGATGAGCTCGTCGGCGCTCTCGGCCGCCGCCGCCGCCGTCTTCTCCGGCTCCGCGGTCGGCTTCGCGAGCACGCCTGCCTTGATCTCGTCCGTGAACGAGCCGAGGAGCGCCTTCGCCTCACCCTCGAGCTTGCTCGCGTCGACGCCACCGAAGCTCATCAGCTCGCGAACGAGCGGATACGCCGCGCCGGCCTCCATGATGGTCTTGAGGATCGGCGAGATCCCGCCCATGGCGCCGACGCCGGACGAGCCCCCACCGAACATGCCGTTGGTCTGCAGTACCTTGATCTCCGAGATCTTCTGCGCCGGGCTCATCAGCTCGCGCGTCACCTCGGGCAGCACCTCGAGCGCCTTGAGCGCCACGTCTCGCATCAAGAGCCTGTCGCTCACGCCGTTCTCCGCTTCGACCATCCGGCGACGCGCGTCGGCCTGACGCTCTCCGCGCACGCCCTCGGCCTCCGCGAGCTCCTTGATCGCACGCGCCTCGCGCACCGCGGCCTCGGCCTTCGCCCCCGCGATCACGAGGTGCGTGTCGGCCTCCGCCTGGGCCTCCGCATGCCGCTCGTTCGCGCGCGCTTCGGCCGCCGCCACCACCTGGTTGGCATCACCTCGCGCCTTCGCGAGCTGTGCTTCTGCGACCTCGAGCGCCTTCTTGGTCTCGCCCTCGGCCAGCGCGCGCTGCACCTCTGCGTGCGCGCTCGCTTCGATCACGCTGATCTGCTTCTCACGCTCGGCCTTCGACGTCGCCTCGACGGTGAGGATCGACTGCTTCGCGCGCTCTTCGTCCGCCTTGGCCAGCGCCCTCAGCGCCGACGCCCGGGCGACCTCCTCCTCGCTCTTGGTGATCGCGACGATCTTGCCGATGCGCGCCGTCTCGATCGCGGTCTCCTTCACGATGAGCGAAGCGCCGACGACCTTCTCCTTCTCGATCGTCGCCGCCTCGAGCGCCTTCTGGCGCGCGATCTCGGCGGCCTGGATGACCGTCTGCTTCTCGATCTGAGCCGCTTCCTGCGCCTTCTCGGACGCGATCTGCGCCTCGCGCTCCGCACGGATCCGGTCCGCCTGCGCCACCGCGATCTGCTGCTCCTGCGTGATGCGGGCCTTCTCGACCATGGCCTGCTTCTCGTAGGCCGCGCGCTCACGCGCTTCTTCCTGCGTGTAGACCGCCTTCGCGGTCTCGGCCGACTGGATCGCTGCGTACTCGGCGACCCTGCGATGCTGGTCCGCCTCGGCCTGCTGCTGGTTCTGCTCGAGCTCGAGCGAGCGCATCTTGGCGCTGACGTTCTGCGCCTGGATCTGCGTCTCCTTCTCGCGCTGGATCTGGTTCGTCTTCTCGCGGTTCGTCGCGACGGACTCCGTGATCGCACGGAGACCCTCGGCGTCGAACACGTCGGACGGGTCGAGCTCGGTGACCGGAACCATCGAGAGCGACGTGATGGACACGTTCTCCAGCGTGAGGCCGTTCTTCTTGAGCTCCTCGGCGAGCGTCGCCTGGATCATCTCGGCGAACTCCTTGCGCTGCGAGTGCAGCGACATGAAGGTCTGGTTCGCCGCGACGCTCCTGAGCGCGTCGGTGAGCTTGCCCTCGATGAGCTCGGCGATCGCCTTCTCGTCCAGGTTGCGCTCGCCGAAGCTCCGCGCCGCAGCGAGCACGTCGTCCGCGAGCGGCTCGACCTTCACGTAGAGCTCCGTCTCCACGTTCGCCTTGATCTTGTCCGCCGTGACGAGCGCGTTGCGGCTCGCACGCTCGACGGAGAGCTTCACGCTCCGGAGCGAGACGCGCGAGAGCTGATGGAGCACCGGCACCACCATGACGCCGCCGCCGATCACCACCTTGTTGCCGCCCGAGCCGGTACGAACCAGCGCCTCGTCGGCGCCGCAGCGTCGATAGAAGCGCGAGATCGTCGTCAGCACGACGGACAAGATGAGCGCGAACGCCGCGCTGCCGCCCACGATGACCGTGGTCTGAGTGTCGAGACCGAACATGACTCACTCTCCTCGCTACGCAGCCACGTGGC
Source organism: Polyangiales bacterium (assembly GCA_038252025.1). Lineage (GTDB taxonomy): Bacteria > Myxococcota_A > Polyangia > Polyangiales > Sandaracinaceae > JBBSAT01. Next base: position 3,097 of record JBBSAT010000460.1, read on the forward strand.
CGCGTCGTGCATGCGCACGTGCTGTCCGGGGACGAAGGGTCCCCAGAGAGCACCTGCACGCGCAGGAACGAACCGAGCCTTCGGAGATCAGGATCGAAGAGACGCGCGCGGCCCTGAGACCAGCGCAGCGTCGGTTTCTCTTGCGTCTTCGGCGACGCGCGCCATCACGAGATCGAGCCCGCTCACCAGCAGCCGACCGCTCGAGTCCACGTCCACCACGACGGCCTCCTGACCCTCGACGAGGGCGGCGCCGCCGGGGCTGAGCTTCACGACGAGCCGCACGTCGTGCCCGGACTTGTCACGGATCCGGACCTCGCCGAACTCCTCCGTGACCGATCGAGAGATCACCGTCGCGAGCGAGCCGACGAGCTCGTTTCGCTTCGTCGCCGCGGCCGGCTTGTCGTCGACCAGCGGCGCGATCACGCGCGCCGTCGCGCTCTGGACCCCGTACGCGACGGTGGTCGCGCTCGGGAGCGTCCAGAGCAGGCTGATCCACGGCACGGCGCTCGTCTCCACGAAGTAGGTGTTCATCACGAGCCCAGACACGCCGAAGACGACCAGGAAGATCTGACCGATGAGCGTCACCGGGATCCGGCCGACGCCGAGCGGCGCGCCGAGCTTCGCCATCCAGCCGCTCTCGCTCTCTCCATCGTCTCCGTCCGAGTCGTCTCCGTCTGCATCGGCATCTGCGTCGGTATCTGCGTCGGCGTCCACGTCGGCATCGACGTCCACGTCTGCATCGACGTCCACGTCGGCATCGACGTCCACGTCTGCATCGACGTCCACGTCGGCATCGACGTCGGCGTCCGCATCCACGTCGCCGCCGCCGGAGAGCATTCCCAGCACGCCCGACATCTGGATCAGCGCGAAGAGAACCGTGGCGCAGACGGCGAACGTGAACGGCGCGTTCGGCCAAGCGACCAGGAATTGCCAGAGCGACATCTGAGCCCCCGACGCCGGAAACCTGTCCCGGTGTGGTGAGGACAACGCGGCTCGGTTGGCGCTAGTCCGTCGGCATTTCGCGGTCGAGTACGGTTCTTCGGGCACGCGCGCTGAACTAGAATACGGGCACGCGCGATGACGAGCGAGGGTGGGTTCACC
>JBBSAT010000461.1:0-4180 GCA_038252025.1 Polyangiales bacterium
GAGCTTTGTCCGCATGAAGGCCCTGTCGCGCGGGGTCGCTGGTCGGTGAAGCGGTCATCGAGCACGAAGATCGAGGATCACGGAGCCCGTCCCGAGCGTCAAGCGCGGCAGCGAGGCGGCTTTCGGAGGCCAGGCGGCGCATCGTGCGGTCCTCGGGCGCGCTTCGGGCGCACGTCCGCCTTCGGCGCGTGCTCGCGCACGGTCGTTCATGGTCCGAAGTGGCAAGTCGGCCTGCGGCGGGGCGCGCGCCTTCGCCATCGGGAGCGGGTCCTTGCGGTAGCCGAAGGCGTCGAGGAGCGGGCGGAGCTTGTCTCGCTCGATCACGAGCTCGACGAACTTCATCCGCCCGCCGCAAGGGCACGCGAGGACGTCCACACCGGCGGTACCGTCGCGCGCTCTGCGATGTCGGGGGTCATGCGCGAAGGATCCGTCACCGACTCGCGTGCCTCGGGCTCTCTCGGCGCGCGCGCCCGGATCAGCGTCGGCTGCTCGGGAAGATCTCCTCGCGCCGCGCGTGCGCGCGCGCTGGCGATCGCGCTCGACGCGGCGTCTTCTCCTGCCGTCCTCGCGGCCTCGTCTCGCAGGATCTCGTCCTGATCGGCGCGCCGCGTCGGCTCCGCGAGGAGCTCGTCGACGACCATCGACGGGCGCTCGCGCCACCCGATCTCCTCGCCGACCATCGTCACCCGCTCGCGCCACGCGAGCTCGAACGCATCGCCGCCCGGATCGAACTGCATGCCGTCCGCGTACGACTCGAGCGCCGTCGCGAGCGCGCGCACGGTGGAGAAGCGCTCCTTCGGCTCCGGCTCCATCGCGCGCGCGACGAGGTCCGAGAGCCCCGGCGGCAGGTCGGGCCGCAGCTCGTCGAGCGGCCGTGGCCTCTCGCTCACGATCTTCGCGAAGAGCTGCGAGAGCGACTCCGCGTCGAACGGCAGCCGCCCGGAGAAGGTCTCGTAGAGCATCACACCGAGCGAGTACACGTCGGCGCGCACGTCGACGCTCCGGCTGTCGGCGATCTGCTCGGGCGCCATGTAGTAGGGGCTTCCGACGAAGACGCCTGCCGCGGTCAGCTCGCCTTCCTGCATCTTCAGCTTGCTGATCCCGAAGTCGAGCACCTTCGCGCCGCCGGGGCGCCCGTTCTCCGCGCGCGCGAGGAACACGTTGTCCGGCTTGAGATCGCGATGGACGATCCCGAGCGCGTGCGCTGCGGCGACGCCGCGGATCGTGGAGAGGAAGACCCGCGCGACCGCCGCCGGCGTGAGCCCGCCGCGCGCGATCGCGGCAGAGAGCAGCTCGCCCTCGAGGCGCTCCATCACGAGATAGAAGCTCTCGCGATCACGGCCGGCGTCGAGGATCTCGACGACGTTCGGGTGCTGTACGGAGGCGGCCGAGTGCGCCTCGCGGAGAAACCGCGCCGCGTTGGTCGCGTCGGCGGCGACGTGCGGATGGAGCCACTTGATGGCGACGCGCCGGCCCGTGTAGTCGTGGACGGCCTCGTAGACGACTCCGGCGGCGCCCTGTCCGAGGACACGCTCGACGACGTACTTCTCGCCGATGCGGTCCCCCCGGGCCGGGTTCGCAGGGCTCTCGGCGCTCTCGCCCAAGGGCGCGTTCACGGCCGCGAGCCTAGCAGGTCCTCTTTGGTCTGCTTTCGCGGGAGACGTAGCGGCGAGCCTCCTTCGAATCGCTGGCCTGTGCGCCGCTCAGCGCGCGGCAGACGCGCTCAGATCGTGTCGACCGCGAGCATCGCCCACTGGCCGACGCCGAAGTCGCCGAAGCGATGAGTGAAGTACGCCTCCGGGATCGGATCGCCGGCTGCGCTCCGCGCTTCCGTGTAGCCCTCGTAGGCCTCGCGGATGTGCTGCTTCTGGGCTTCGACGTCGTGCGTGCCGCGGACCCTCTCGCCGAGCCGCGCGAAGATCTTCGCGATCTCCGCCTCGAGCTCGTCGGGAGTCGATGGCGCCTCTGCCGGCTTCGCGCCACCGAGCAGTGCGAGGGCCGCGTTCGCGGCCTTCTCTTCCTTCGCATCGCCGCAGCGCGCGAGCGCCTCGAGGATCGGCCGCGCGTGATCGGCGTGCTCGTTCAGCCAGACACTCGCCGCTTTCGCGCCTGCGCGCTGCGCTGCGATGTGCGCGACGAGGCGGACGACACCCGGATCGCGCAACAGCGACACACGATCGAGCAGCGGGACGACCATCAGCCCTTGGAACGCGAGCGCTCCCGCGAGGGGCGCGCCACCGAGCAGCCACACGATGCGGCCCGTGTCGGAGAAGACGTGCCGGGGCTGGCGCGCGAGCGCCGCCGTCACGGGCTCGGGTCGATCGTGCGCGAACGCGAGCGCGAGCTCGATCGTCGAGACGTGCTCCCCGAGCGGAGCGCTCGGAGTGGAGATGGCGCGGAGCAGCGCGAAGTAGGCGACCGGATTCGTCTTGCCCTTCTTCTTCGGCGCGAGCGCTGCGAGCTTCGCGCGTAGCTCGTTCGCGAGCGACACGGGCACCCGCCGCAAGATCCACGGCAATGCCAGCGCGAGCGCGTGGGCGGGCGCGTTGAGGCGACACTCGTCTTCTCCGGCGAAGCCCCACGGCGAGAGCTCGTTCGCGAGCGAGACGAGCACGTCGGTCAGAGCCCGCGCGACGTCCGCGCTCCCGATGAAGTGCTCGTAGAGGTAGAGCACCTCGGGGAGACGCCAGCGTCCATAGGTGTCGCGTCCCATGCCGACGATGCTCGCTTCGAGCGTCGCCGTGAGCAGCGCGCGATCGATCGGAACGGCCGCGCGAATCGCCTCGGCGCGCTCCACGCGGCGCTGCGCGTTCTCGGGCCGAGCATTCGGTCCGACGAAGAGGCCCGGACCGACGCGATAGCCGCGCAGGTAGGGCTCGGCGAGCGCCCGCGGAACGCGGATGCGCAGCACCGGATCGATCGCGTCGAGCGCCTTCTCGGCCTGCGCTTCGGCGTTGCTGCAGGGCTCGTCGGTGACGATGCGGAGGTGCGGATAGCCGCGGGCAAAGAGGGCGTCGCCCTCGCTCGTGAAGCAAGCGCCAGGGCCCGGCGGCGTCGGGAACCCGAAGCGTGCGAGCACGCTCGTGAGGTGCTCGGACGAGCCCGGCTTCGGCGAGCCATTCGGCTTCGCCGAGCCGTTCGGCTTCGCCCGAGGCGCCTCCGGTGCGCTCCTCGCGGTCGCGCTCTTCTGCCTCGTAGGCGCGCTCTTGGGCTTCGCGGTCGCGCTCTTGGGCTTCGCGGTCGCGCTCTTCGCCTTCGCGGGCGCCTTCGCGGAGGCCTTCGCCTTCGGCGCGCTCTTCCGAGTCGCCTTGGCAGGCGCGCGCTTCGTCCCTCTGTTCTTGGTCGTGGCCATGCGCGGAGGCTACTGCGACGCGGGGCGCAATTCCGAGGTCTTCTCACGCAGCGTGACCCTCGACCACCGCAATGGCATGTGAACCGCCTTCCTCGGCGGAATCGTGCACCGCGACCCGCCGCGCGCACCGAACGCGCGGACGCCCTCTTTGGTCTGTGCGCCGCTCAGCGTGCGGCAGACTGAGGGCAGAGGCGCGAGCGGAGTCGGGGTCAGACCCCCGCGGCGCGAGCGCGCAGGCGACGTGTTCCGTCTGGAGTACCGGACGGGCGCACGCCCGACGCCGTAGAGCTCGGCGGCCCGCGACGAGCTGCGCGACGAGAGCCGAAGAGACGACCGGCCCGCGCGAGATGCATCGGGCCGGTCGCGATCGGATCGCGCCGCGCTACCTCTTCGGCGCGTTCACGCTCGACGCGGATGGAGCGGCTTTGCCCATCGGCGCCGTCGGCTTCGTGCCCTTGCCCTGCGCCTGTTGCGCGAGCTCCTTCGCGTTCGGGAGCGTGCGGTTCCAGCCGAACCCGATCTGCGTGTTGATCAGCTTCTGCGTGGCCTCTCCGACGATGCCGTCGACGTCGTACCCGAACATCGTCTGGAGGCCCTTCACCGCTTCCTCGGTCTTCGGGCCGAAGTCGCCATCGGCTTCGATGTCGTACCCGAGCCTGCGCAGGCCGTTCTGAACTGCCTTGGCCTCGGGGCCCTTCGAACCATTTCGTAGATGGCTCGCGCTCATGGGATCGTCTCCTTGGGGTGCCACCCATCCGGCTCTCGAACGAGCGAGCTCGAGCGAGCACGCGCTCCGGCGCCGCGCCGCGTTGCAGCTTGCGGGCCGCC
>JBBSAT010000462.1:0-4161 GCA_038252025.1 Polyangiales bacterium
GAGCGCGCGAACCGCGCCCGCACGAATCTGGACGCGCCCATCGCGCGCTTGCCACGATCTCTTCATGAGCACCGAGCACGCCCGCGATCACCGACGCCATGCGCTCCTCGCTTCCTGCATCGTGCGCTCGTCGCGCGACGGAAGACTGCTCGGCGACCGAACGCTCGACGTGTCCTACTCCGGCATCCGCGTGACCGCGCTCGATCAGGCGCGCGTCGGAGAGCGCGTGGACGTCTCGCTCGAGCTTCCAGGCTCGCGTGTCTGGATCCGCGCCGGGGGGCGCATCGAACGAGTGCTCGCGGGTCGTCGCGCGGGAGAGGGTGGGCCTTCGCTCGGCGTCCGCATCGATCGGATGGACGGCTTCTCGCGCATTCTGCTCACCTCGATCGCGCGCCAGCTCCCGGAGGTCGCGCGCGGGCGTGGCGCGAGCCGGAATTACGCAGAGGTCGTCGCGCGCATCGGGACCGAGGTCTCCTGAGGCACTCCCTCGGCGTAGGCTGAGCCGGCATGCACCCCTTCGAGCGCTGGTTCGGTGCGTCTCTCGTCCCGCTCTTCCGCGCGTCTCTCGTCCTCTCGCTCCTCACCATGGCGCCGCTCGCGACCGTGGATGCGAGCTTGCGCTGCCCCACAGCACCGCTGGGCATCGTGTCGTTCGAGATCGTCGGATCGGGCGTGGGCGAGCTGCTCCGCGGGTGGAGCGAGGCGCAGCGTCGCGACGCGATGCTCGTCCAGGGCCTCGACTATCTCTTTCTCCTGCTCTACTCGACGGCGCTCGCGAGCGGGGCGCTCTTGCTGGGTGCTCGCGCGCGCGTCGGTAGGCCGAAGCTCTCGGCTCTCTCTCGTCCGGTCGCCTGGGGCTTCACGTTCGCAGCGCTGTTCGACGCGGTCGAGAACACGCCGATGACCCTGATGCTCCGAACCGGCGCGGCGGACCCGACCGGGGCGCTCGTCACGCTCGTCTTCGCGAGCGCCAAGTTCGTCCTGCTGCTGATCGGCATCGCGTACCTGCTGCTGATGCTCGCCCTGGGCCGCGGCGAGGCGAGCCCCAGGTAGGCGATCTTCGCCGAGGCGAAGATTTCTGAACCCGTCCGACGCTCTGGCGCGTTTTCAGCACCAGACCGACGATGATGCTCGCGATGAGACCGGTGCAAGAGACCGGGGACGGGGAGGGGGCTCGGGTGATCCCGATCTCGGACCGTGTCCTCTTCGATCGTCACCGCCGTGGCGATCGCGCGGCCTTCCCAGCGCTCGTCGGCGAGTTTCGTGCGCGTGTGTTCGGTTACCTCACGAGGTGTGGTGTGACTTCCGTCGACCGAGACGATCTCTTCCAAGAGGTGTTCCTGCGCGTCCATCGCGCAGGCTCCGCCACCTCGTCGGAAGCCGTCGCCGGAACGGACGGCGTCGAAGACGAAGCGCCGACCGGCGCGCTCGCGCCCTGGATCATGACCATCACCGTCAACGTCGTTCGTAGCCACTTCCGCAAGGTCAGCGTCCGGAGCGTCGTCGCGCTCGACGCCAGCCCCGAGGACGGAGTCGCTTCGACCGATCGCGGGCCGGAGAGCGCGCTCGCCGCCAAGCAGACGACGCTGTGGCTCGAGAAGCGATCCTGAAGCTGCCGCTCGAGCAGCGTGAAGCGCTCGTGCTCTGCGCGGTCGAAGGGCTCGAGCTCGCGGACGCGGCCGAGGCTCTCGGCGTTCCCGGGGACACCGTGAAGACCCGCTTGCGTCGTGCGCGGATGTCCCTCGCCGAGGCGCGCTCGCGTCTCGCGGTGCGCGCCGAAAGGGAGGAGGCGCGATGACCCTCTCCTGCGAATCGGTGCGCGAACGCCTGGCCGACCTCGAGTCGAGCGGCGAGCTCACCGCACATCTGCGCACGTGCGAAGCATGTCGCGCGTTCTCCTCCTCGCTCGACGCGGTCGACGCGGAGCTCTCGTCGCTGCCGGCGCTCGACGCGCCTGACCCGCTCGTCGACCGGACGCTCGCGCGTGCCGATGCGGAGGCGGCGCGCGCGGCCCAGTCCGGCGACGTTGGATCGCCGTCGATCCTCGTCGCCGCGTTCGCCGTCCTCGCGGCGGCCGTGGGCGCGCTCGTCGTGGCGCCGCTGACGTTCGTTCGGTGGATCGCGGTGGGCGCGCGCGCGCTCCGCCAGTCCGCGCGGGATCGCCAGTCCGCGCCGGACGGCGAGCCGGCTGACCCGAGCCGACGCGGCTGGATGTTCCGCATGGGCCCGACGTTCGCGATCGCCTCCACGCTCTGCGGTCTCCTCTTCTTCATGACGTGGCAGCGCTTCGGCAACACCGTGAAGAGCAAGACGCGCGGCGCCGAGATGGTGGTCAACGGCCTGCCGACGACGGGGAGCTACGGCGAGGCAGAGGAAGAGGGCTTCGGCGACTTCTGGCGCTCGGCGGATCCCTCGGCGGTCGCGACGCCAGCTCCGTCTGCGCCCGCGGCGACGGCGACCATCGCGCCGACGACGGGCGCGTCGGGCGGTGACTACCAGCTCCGAACCCAGGCCGTGCTCGACGATCCGGTCGCGGACGACGGCACCGGGGGACGCTACGGGATCCGAGGTCCGAGCGACGTCCCAGGCGCGTTCGAGACCGCCGTCGTCGGGAACGACGGGGTGCTCGACCCGGCCGAGACGTTCGACGGGCTCGAAGACGATCGAAGCCGCGTCGGCTTCGCTGACCAGGAGGGCGAGGCCGACGGCCGACTCGGATGGCAGGGCCAGACCGACGAGGACACGGAGCGCACCGGCGAGCTCGCGGCCCAACGCGCCGTTCTCGGGCCTTCGCTCGCGGATCTCCCGTCATCGTACCGCGGAGAGCCGAGCTTCCACGGACGTGACACGACCGTCGAGGTCGATGGCCTCCTCGACCAGCGTGGCCCGAGCGCGCGCTGGCTCGACATCCACCGCACGACCGGGCTCGCCTTCGCGGCGCGCGACGGCTGGTGGCAGAACACCTACGTCCCCGGTGACGCTGCGATGCGCTTGCTCCGCGCCCGCCTCGCCAGCGCGGGCGACCGTCGCCTCTCGGGGGTCGCTCTCTCGCCCCTCGCCCTCGCGGAGACCGCATCGCCCACGGTCCCGGCTGTCGCGGCCCCCACGGATCGCGCCATCGCGCTCGGTGTGCACGCGGACGTCGCTGCGATCGAGGGACCGACGCGGGTTCGCATGGAGGTCGCGATCCGCGGCATCGCCCAGGCGGCCGGTCGGCGCGGTGCGCTCCGGATCGCGCTCGTCGTCGACGCGCGCAGCGGCCTCGACGCCGGCGCTCAGGCGCGCATCCGTTCGATCGTCCAGGCGCTCTCGCGGTCGGGTAGCTCGCGGGATCGGGTGATGCTCGTCGCGGCCGGTGCGCACGGCGGCACGCTCGTCGACCTCGGCGCGCTGCGGGCGGGTCAGATGGAGATCGCGCTTCGTCACCTCTTCGCGGGCGACGGCACGGCACCCGACACGTCTCTTCAGGCGGCCGTCGAGGGCGCGCTCGAGGGCGTGGCGAGCGACGACGGCGCCGGCCTCCTGCTCCTCGCGACGCCGAACGGCGCGCACGATGCGTCGCTCGATCAAGCCCTTCACGTGGGCGCCATCGCCGGCGTCGTCACGACCGCCGTGGGCATCACGGGCAGCGCAGCCCTCTCCGATCTCGACGCGATCGCCCTAGCGGGCGAGGGCCGGCGCTGCCTCGTGCTGGACGAGAGCGATGCGACGCGCGCTGTGCGCTCCGAGCTCACCGCCGCCGCCAGGCTCGTGGCGCGCGCCCTCCGCGTCCGCGTCCGGCTCGCTCCGGGCGTCGAGCTCATCGACGTGATCGGCAGTCGCGCGCTGGACGTCGAGGAGAGCCGCCGCACTCGCGAGACCGAGCGCGCGATCGATCAGCAGCTCGCGCGCCGCCTCGGGATCGGCACCGACCGCGACGACGATCAGGACGGGATCCGCATCCTCCTCCCGTCGTTCTACTCGGGCGACTCGCACACGGTGATGCTCGATCTGCTCGTCACGCGCGCTGGCCCCGTGGCCGACGTCGACGTGCAGTTCAAGGATCTCGTCCGGCTCGGCAACGGCAGCGTCTCCGCCGCGCTCTCGCTCGGGTCGGGCACGAGCCCGCTCGGTCCGCACGAGCAGCGCGTGGTCGCGGGCTTCCTCGCCCACGAGGTGGCC
>JBBSAT010000463.1:0-4125 GCA_038252025.1 Polyangiales bacterium
AGCGCACACGGCTCGGTGACGATCGAGCCGCCTTCGCATCGGCTCAGGGTGCCGGCGGAGCAGCTCTCGACGGCTGTGCAGCCGGCGTCGGTGCCGCCCGCGTCGACCCCGGTATCCGCCCCCGGGCCGCCGTCCTCGCCTGGGCCTCCGTCGACGCCCGGGCCTCCGTCGACGCCTGGGCCGCCGTCCACGCCGGGCCCGGCATCGCCGCGGCTCGCGTCGCCCTCACCCGACGCATCGCCTCCGCCCAGCCGGTTCGTGTCCGGCGCGACGATGGCGGAGCAGCCGGCCGCCATCGAGGCGGCGAGGAGGATCGAAGCGGCGGAAGACAAGCAGCGCATGCGGCGATGGTCCCACGACGCGAAAGCGCGCGGCAACCGCGCTCGTGCGCGAAGGTCAGAGGCGACGGATCCCGTGCGCGTCCTCGGCGAGCCGCCCCCCGAGGACCAGGCGGATCACCGCGCCCATCGTGCGCGGAACGGACAGGCCAGCGCGCGCCGCCACCGTGTCGACGTCGACCGCCTGCGCCTCGACCACCGCGAGCACGGCGAGCTCGTCGGGATCGATCGGGCTCGCGACGCGCCGCCGACGGGGAGCTCTCGGTATCGGCTCTCCGAGCGCCGCGAGCACGTCGGGCGCGCCGCGACACAGCCTGGCGCCCTTCGCGAGCAGCTCGTTCGTTCCGACGCCCATCGGCTCGCGCGGTGACCACGGGACGGAGAGCACGGGACGTCCGAGCGCACGCGCGTGGGCCGCCGTCGAGAGCGCGCCGGACCGCGCCGGAGCCTGCACCACGACGAGCGCGCGAGAGAGCGCAGCGATGATGCGGTTCCGCTCGAGGAAGTGCGACTTGTGCGTGGCAGAGCCCGGCGCGAGCTCCGTGAGGCATGCGCCCCGCGTCGCGATGCGCTCGAACAGCGGCGCATGGGCGAACGGGTACGGCTGGTCGAGGGGCGTCGGCAAGACGGCGAGCGTCCGGCCCCGTTCACACGCGAGCGACCCCTCGTGCGCAGCGCGATCGATCCCCTCCGCGCCGCCGGAGACGACGAGCCATCCTGCCGCGGCCAGGTCCTGAGCCAGCTCTTCGGTGAGCGCGAGCGCGTCGGGCGTCGCGCGCCGCGTCCCGACGATGCCGACCGAACGGTCGAGGCCTTCGAGCGCGCCCCGCAGGAAGAGCGCTCCCGGGATTCGAGCGAGCGCCGTGAGCGTGTCTCCAAAGCGTGCGTCGTCGGCGCGCAGGACCTCGGCAAGGACGGGCAGGGGCATGGCGCGCTTATCGCGGGCACGCGCGTTCGGTTTCCCTGCCGACCCAAGCCCGTCCGTTCGGGGGGAGTCAGTCGCCTCGGAGGTCGTGCGGTGAAGGCCTCCATGGGTCGCGGCGACGCTGCGCCGGATGCGCTCTCCGTTTCGGGAGAGCCCTCCGTCGCCGTCGTCTCGTAGGCCGGGAGAAACCGATGAGCATTGGAACGAACGTGCGCCGACGGCGCGCGATGGGGTCGTCCTTCGTCTTCGTCACGCTGTGCGTGCTCGTGCTCGGCGCGAGCGGTGCGGGCGGGAGCGAGACCCGATCACCGACCTTGAACGCAGCGACGCAGCTGACGCAGACGAGCGCGACCGACAGCTCGCCCGAGCCGCCGCCTCCGGCCGCCGACGTGGCCTCGGCGGCTCCGCGACCCGCCGAGCCCGCGATCCCGACCGATCTCACGCCGCTCACGGCGCGCCTCGCGGTTCGGCACGTGCCGATCCCCGACACCGGCAACGGCCACTCGACTCGCTTCACGTTCGACGGCGGTCATCGCGGCTGGTTCGCGCGCATGCCGGAGTACGGGCACGAGAACCCGCTCACGCCGGTCTATGGGCACGACCGCGTCTACGTCGGCGGCGGCTTCTCGAGCCACACCTTCTACGCGTACGACGCGCGCACGGGCGAGCTCGACTGGCGCGCGGGCGCTCCCGACGGCGGGCCGACGTCGGCGATCGTCGAAGGCGACAAGGTCCTCTTCAACACGGAGAGCTGCACGATCTTCGCCGTCGACGCGGAGACCGGTCGACAGCGCTGGTCTCACTGGCTCGGCGATCCGCTCATGGGACAGCCCGCGGCGAACGGCGGCCGGGTGTTCTCCGGGCACATCCGGAACGAGGGGGGCTACGGCTTCACCGCGCTGCGGCTCTCGAGCGGCGAGCCCATCTGGACCCGCGACGTGGGCGCCGACGTGCTCAACGCGCCGGTGCTCGACGACGAGAGCGTGTTCGTCACGACGCTCGACGGCGTCGTCCATCGCTTCTCGCAAGCGACTGGCCGCGTGATCTGGACGCGGCATCTTCACGCGACGAGCGCGCCCTGGCTCCACGGCGACACCGTTCACGTCACGCGCCGCTCGGTCGAGATGGGCGCCGACGGACATCGTCATCCGGTCGAGCGCGCCGTCGTGCTCAGCCAGGCCCGAGGCGAGACGATCCGCGAGCTCGACGCCGTCGAGGCGAGCTTCGTCCCCGCCGAGATCTTCGACGGATCCACGCAGTCTGGCTGGGCGTTCGAGGGATCTCGCCCGACCATCGTCGACGGCCGCAGCTATCAGACCATCGGCAACGAAGTGCACTGCCGGAACGCCGACACGGGTGAGCTGCTCTGGCGTCGCGAGTACACCGACCAGGTGCGCACGCGCCCCGCGAGCTCCCCCGCCATCGCCGGCGCACAGCTCGTGTTCGGAACGAGCGACGGCGCGCTCTATGGCCTCGACATCGACACGGGGATGACGACCTGGGCCTACGACGTCGGCGAGCCGATCACGTCGCAGCCGACGATCGCACACGGCTGGGTCTACGCGTCGACGACGCGCGGCGGCGTCGTCGCCCTCGAGGTCTCGGACGACACGCTCGACGGCTGGCACATGTGGGGCGGCAACGCGCGGCACGCCGGGCCGGTCGTGGGCGACGTCTCGACGCCGGAAGAGAACACGCGGCCGAGCGAGGGCTCGCTCACGCTGGGGAACACGCCGCGCGACGGCGAGATCGCTGGCTTTCCGCTCGAGAGCACGCGCGTCTCGGCGCGAGTGACCGGTTTCGTCTCGCGCGTGACGGTCGAGCAGACCTTCCACAACCCCTACGATCGTCCCGTCGAAGCGGTCTATCTCTTCCCGCTGCCCGAGGACTCCGCGGTGGACTCGATGACGCTCCGCGCTGGCGCGCGCGTCGTCGAGGCGCACATCGAGCGGCGTGAGGTCGCCCGCGAGCAGTACCGAGACGCGCGCGAGCGCGGGGTGCTCGCGAGCCTGCTCGAGCAGGAGCGCCCGAACCTGTTCCGCCAGTCGGTCGCGAACATCAGGCCGGGCGACTCCGTGTCGGTCACGCTGACCTACGTCTCGCAGCTGGCGTACGAAGGTGGGAGCTATCGCTTCACCTATCCGCTCGTCGCTGGTCCGCGCTACGCGCCGCAGGCGGCGGGCTCGGGGAGCGGTGACGAAGCTACCGCCCTCCATCAGGTCGTGCTCGCGCCGGGCGGGGAGCGACCCGATCGCGTGGAGGTCTCGATCGACGCCGATCTCGGCATGTCGATCTCCTCGATCGAGTCGCCGACGCACACGCTGGCCATCGAGCGCGACGACGACACGCGCACGGCGCACGTCACGCTCGCCGAGGGGGCGCGGCCCGATCGTGATCTCGAGGTCCGCTTCAACGTGGCGGGGGAGGCTCCCTCGGTGAGCGTGCTCGCGAGCCCGCCGTCCGAAGGTCACGACGGGACGTTCGCGATCTCTGTGCACCCGAGCGTGACCGTGAGCGAGGCCGACGTGACGCCGCGCGAGCTCGTCTTCCTCGTGGACACGTCGAGCTCGATGAACGGACGTCCGATGGCGCTCGCACGAGCGGCAGTCGAGCGCGCGCTCCACGGCATGCGCGAGACCGATACCTTCCGCGTGCTCGGCTTCAGCGACACCGTGGATCCGCTCAGTGAGGCGCCGCTCCCGGCGACGCCGGCGAACGTCGCGCGTGCGGTGGCGTTCGTCCGCGGGATGCGCGCGCTCGGGGCGAGCGAGATGGTCAGCGGCATCCGCGCAGCGCTGTCTCCTCCGGGCGAAGACGATCGGCTCCGGATGGTCCTCCTGCTGACCGACGGCTACATCGGCA
>JBBSAT010000464.1:0-4093 GCA_038252025.1 Polyangiales bacterium
CATCGCGGGCGGCCGACTGTGGATCATCGGCGCGAGCTCGGCGCGGGCCGATGCGCTCGGCGTGCTCGTCCTCGACTCCGCGACTCTGGAGCCGCTGGTGAGCCGCGGATCGTACGAGGCCATCGACGTCTCGCCCGAGGCGCGGGAGCGCTGGCCCGCCCCGCCGTAATCTAGTCTGGCGACGAAGAGGAAGGATCACCGTGCATGGAGCTACCGGCCTGCTCGCCGAATACCGATCTGCTCTCGCCGACGCACGCTACCGATCTGCTCTCTCGCCGACCCAGCTACCGATCTGCTCTCTCGCCGACCCAGCTACCGATCTGCTCTCTCGCCGACCCAGGTTGGGGACGCCGACGTGCAGCGGGAGATACAGCTCGTCGCAGCGCTCGAGAGCGAGGGCTCGCATGCGGTCGCGCTCTGCGAGCTGGATCCGGGCATGCCGTGGGAAGCGAGCGTCGGCGTGCCGGAGCCGCTCCCCGATTGGGAGCGTGTGCCGCGGTTGAGCGGCTGGATGGTGGCCGGCCGGCGTTCGCGGCGCTCCGTGCCTTGCCCGGCGATGGAGACGGTTGCCGAGCCAACCTGGGTCGGCTTTCTGGTCGGCTACATCGCGTGCATTGTTCGAGCTATCGCGTTCTCAACGCGTCGTCCCTTGGTGTGGGTTAGAGCTCGCACTTCGGATCGAACCACTGCTCGATTCGCCAGACGATGTCCCTCGCACGAGCGGTCACCCCGAGCACGGCGAGCGGGCAGAGCGCGATTGCGGCGAGCGCGACGTTCGGCAGTCCGACGAGGACGAAGAGGAGGGGAGTGGACGTCGTCGAGAGCGCGACGATGGCCAGGATCGGCAGCCGCAGAGGCAAAGCCGGGCAGGGTCGCGCGTCGACTGGGCGTGCAAATCCGTCGGCGGACGACTGGAGCACATAGGTTCCGTTCACGGGCGCGAGCATCAGGGACGTGCCGCGATCGACGGCGCGCGCCTGGACGAAGAGCGCGTCGTCATCGATGACGTACGCGCGCCGGTCGGGCGCTGGCGTGAAGTCCAGCCCATCCGCGATGTAGGTTGGGTCGTGGGTCAGCTCCACCCTATCGCCCGGCCCGGCGTAGAACGTGAGCGTGCCGGGCGCGAAGTCGACGCGCCGGCCACTCTGGTCGCGAAGCGGCGGGGCCGTCGTGCGCCTCCGTTCGCCTCCGAGGCTCGTCCAGATCACGTGCCGCACACCTGGATCGAGGGCGACGCGCAGCTGGATGATCTCGGCGTCGGAGAGCTCGCGGCGTAGCGTCTCTGCGTCCTGCCACTTTCGGAACCGGCGTTGCTGACGCTCGTGCGCCACGCGGAAGAGCGCGGCGAACGGGACGAGCGCGAGCGCGAAGGCCAACGCGGTGCACGAGAACGCATCCACGAAGCATGCATCGTAGTCCCGGATCTCGCGTTCAGGCAATGTGAGCACTCGTTGTCGTCGCGCACGGCGAGCGATGCTCCGCGCGCCGCAGAGCGGCATGGGAGCGACCATGAGCGAGGCAGCGGTTGCGTTCGAGATCGAGGCCGTGGCGACGAGCGGCGACGGCGCGCCGAGGCATCGGAACGGCCCTGGCGCGATCGCGATCGATCCCGAGGGCGCGCGCGCGCTCACGCGGGACGTGAGCGCTCGTATCGACGAGCTGCCGCTCGCGTGGGACCTCGCGACCGGCGCCGCAGTCCCTGGCGTGTCGACGCTGGCGGCGATGCGGCCCGCCGGAACCGACCGCACCCCGCCGTCGTCGGCGCCGGTCCCCTGACGGAGGGCGCCGCGCGACCGCGCACGAGCGTTCCGGCGCGGGCTCCTGCGATGACGGTCCGCACCGCGACGGTGAGCCAGGCCGCATCCAGCCGGCCAGAGGGGCTGCGTGAATCCACGATCGCGCGGACGAGCTCCAAGAGGAGCCGTGCATCGGTTCTCGCCGGCAGCTCACCCCGATCGATGCCGCGCGTGACCATCGACCTCCACTCGTCGCGGCGCTCGGACACCGCACCCCCGATGATCGCCTCGACCTCGGGGCGATATCGCTCGTCGAGCAGCCGCGCCCACGCTCGGCCCTCGACCTTCCGACCAACGTTGAACCGCCGCGTGAATGCCTCGACGAGATCATTCTCGAGCTTTCCGGTGTCGGGCAGTGGGCTCTCGCGGAGGGGCGTCCGCATCCGGTCCACGAGAGCAGCGACCAGCGCCGCACGGCTCGGCCAGCGCCGATAGATCGTGGTCTTGTTGACTGCGGCGCGAGCCGCGACCGCGTCCATCCGAAAGCCGGTGTAGCCAGCGCCCGCGAGCTCGACGACGGCAGCGTCGAGCACGCGGCGGACGACCTCGTCGCTACGTCCCCCGAGGATCCCCTGGGTGCGACGCGCGTTGGAACCACCCATCGGTCCAGACCCTAGCATCGCCCTCCTCCAGATGGCAACGCGGCGTTGCCATCCCTCCACGGCCACGTTAGTGTCGGGTCGCATGGCAACTGCGCGTTGCCATTCGACAGAGGGAGTCTCGATGCCCTGGCACCACGTCGTGGCGTACTTCTTTGGAGGCGCGTTCCTCGCCAACTTCGTCCCGCACTACGTCGCGGGTGTGTCGGGACGCTCGTTTCCCAGTCCGTTCGCGAAGCCGCCGTTCCGAGGGCTGTCGTCACCACGCGTGAACGTCCTCTGGGGCCTCCTCAACCTCACGGTGGCGTACGCCCTGCTCGTGGTCGTCGGGAGCTTCGAGCTGCGGCACGTTGTCCACATCGCCGTCGCGGCGGCGGGCTTCGCCCTCGCGTCACTCGGCCTGGCGCGCTCGCTCGGCAGACTGCACGGTCATTCGCAGTAGCAGTCGACGGCGTCGAGCGCGCGCATCGAGCGAAGGGCGGAACGCCTCGGGAGTCGCGAACTCGTCCGCTCGGGTGGATGAGCGACGAGGACCGACCCCGTGGCGAGCAGGGAGACTCGCAGGGCGAGTGGCGTTAGGCTGCGGCGCTGCGGCAGACATGAGCGATGAGGACCTCACCGGCAGCGTACTGGGCCAGTACAGGATCGAGCGCCGGCTCGGCGGCGGTGGCATGGGCGACGTGTGGGCCGCCGTGCAAGAGCCGCTCGGACGTCGTGTGGCTCTCAAGGTCCTCCGGCTCGAGCTCACCGCGGACGCCGAGCTCGCCGCGCGCTTCAAGCGCGAAGCGCAGCTCGCGGCATCGCTGGCGCATCCGAACATCGCGCAGGTCACCGACTTCGGCGTGGATCACGGCCGCGCGTATCTCGTCATGGACCTGCTCCAAGGCGAGTCGCTCGCGGCGTTGATCGCTCGCGAGGGCGCGCTCGGCGAGACGCGAGCCCGACGGATCGGCGTGCAGGTCCTGGCTGCGCTCGCCGTCGCCCATGACCACGACGTCGTGCATCGCGACATCAAGCCCGAGAACGTGTTCGTGCAGTGCGTCGGTGACACCGACGTCGTGAAGCTCCTCGACTTCGGGATCGCGCGGATCAACGAAGGCAACGCGACGATGACGCGGGACGGCGCGGTGCTCGGCACCCCGGCGTACATGTCGCCGGAGCAGGCGCGCGGCGTGAAGGTCGATGCGCGGAGCGACGTCTTCTCCTTCGGCGCGATGATGTACGAGATGCTCTCGGGCCGTCGCCCATTCGCGGGCGACAACCTTCACGCCGTTCTGTTCGCGCTGGTCGACCACGTTCCGACACCGCTCGATCTCCTCGAACCGGCGACCTCCGTCGTCCTGGCGCGCGCAGTCGAGCGGGCCATGGAGAAAGACCCGGGGGCACGGTTCGCGAACGCCCGCGAGATGATGGACGCGGTCGGCGTGACGGAGACGCGAGCGAGCACGACTCTGACGAAGGCTGGTTCGCGGGAAGCCATGGGGTCTGCGCCGACGATCGCCGCCGACAGCGCGGAGACGCCGGTGCTCGCTCGGGGGCGCTCTGACGAAGCGCCTCGCCGTACCGCGCTCGCAGCGGGAGTGGTTGCCGCCGCCGTCGTCGTCGCGGCTGCAGCCGCGTACGCTTGGTCCGCGTCGCCTGCCGCGCTCGGGGCTCCGCCGTCCGACGCGCCTTCGGTGTCGAGCGTCGTCGTGGCGG
>JBBSAT010000465.1:0-4060 GCA_038252025.1 Polyangiales bacterium
CGTTCACTTCTTTGTCGCCGCCGTGCTCGCCGACGACGACGTCGGGGCTGAGCGGCGCTTCGTAGGGTGAGTCGAGACCGGTGAAGTCCTTGATCTCCCCTCGCCGCGCGCGCGCGTAGAGTCCCTTCGAGTCGCGCTCCTCGCAGAGCGCGAGCGTGGTCGCGACGTGCACCTCGAGGAAGCGGTCGCCGAGCATCGCGCGCACGCGGTCGCGATCGGCGCGAAAGGGAGAGATGAACGCCGTGAGCACGACGAGCCCCGCGTCCGTCATCAGCTTGGCGACCTCGCCGACGCGGCGGATGTTCTCTTCGCGATCCTTCTCACCGAAGCCGAGGTCCGCGCAGAGGCCGTGACGCACGTTGTCTCCGTCGAGCACGTAGGCCGCGACGCGACGCTTCACGAGCTCCGCCTCGACGATCCCCGAGAGGGTGCTCTTGCCCGAGCCGGAGAGCCCCGTCAGCCAGACGGTCGCCGAGCGATGGCCCAGCATCTTCTCGCGCGTCGCGAGATCGACGGAGCCCGCATGCCAGGTGACGTTGCTGCTCTTGTTGCTGCTCATGGCGCGCGACCGTAGCGCAAGAGGGGTGTGTCGGTCTCTGCCAGCCGAATCGCAGTAATAACGGGGACTTCCGCCTCTTCGTACTGGCATGATGGTTGCTGATGACGACCACGATGTCTTCGCCCGCGAAGCGGCCCGCGCTCCTGCACCCGGTCTTCCTCGGCGCGCTCGCTCTGCTCGTCGTGAACGACCACGTGCTCAAGGGCTCGGGCCTCGCTCCGGGTTGGCTGACGGGAAAGCTCAGCGACTTCGCCGGGCTCGTCGTCGCGCCGGTGGTGCTCGCGACCCTCGTTCGAGCGCGGAGCCAGCGCGCGCTCGCCTTCGTTCACGGGGCGGTCGCGCTCGGGTTCGCGCTCACGGAGATCTCTCAGCCCGTCGCGGATCTCGTCACCGGCGCGCTCGGCGCTCTCGGCCTTCGTTCTGCGATGCGCGCCGACCTCGGCGACCTCGTCGCCCTCGCGATCCTGCCGCTCCCGTTCGCGCTCTTGCGCGCGGCCTCCCCCGGCGTGATCGCCGCCGAGGGTGTTCGCGCGTCGGGCCGGGGCGACTCGTCGCTCTCGCGCGTCGCGCCGCGCGTGTCGTTCGGGCTCGCGATGTTCGCGTGCATCGGGAGCCCTCAGCCGGCGCCGCCGGCGTCGCCGATGTGGATCACGAGCGCCTACCTCGTGAACCGAACCTCGACGGAGCGAAACGTACGGCTGAGCTGGGTGGGCGCCTCGCTCGACTGCGCGCGGCTGTCCGAGATGGACGCGCCGAGCCTGACGCGCGCGATCGACCCGAGCGTGCTCGGGGACGCCGTCACCTTCCGGCTCCAGCCCGGAGAGACCGTGCCGATCGAGGAGATCACGGCGCGCGCGGGCGTCGCCGCGACGGGCGCATCGGCGGACGCGGGCCCTACCAGCGACGCAGGCACGCCCTCGGGGGCGACCTCCGTGTGCGAGGTCGTGCTCCTTCGTTCGGAAGGCTTGCTCGACACGCTCGTCTTCATCGGCGACCGGACCTCGACGTTCGCCGTCCCCTCCTCGCTCGCCGGGCAGCCGAACAGCGCCCCCGACGAGGCGGTCGAGCTGCGCGCCGCGCCGGACGCTGCATGGAACATCGGTATCGCTCTGCGTTCGGCGACGCTGGCCGCGCACCCGGAGCCGACCACGTGCGGGCCGGAGCGGGCCAGCATCGCCACGAGCTTCGATGGGCGATCCGCAGCTCGGCGCATCGCGAGCGTGGAAGTGGGCGTCGACGGCTGCCTCGACGTCACGCTCGAAGCCGCGACGACCCTCGCGCTCGAAGACGTCTTTCTCTGCGGCGTGCCGCGCGACATGTTCCCGTTCGACGTGGACGACCAGGTGATGGCCGCCCCTGCCGCGGACGGCTTCGCGATCCTCGATCCTGCGCCGAACGGACGCCGGATCGCCGTGCATCGCGGCACCCGCAGCGTGAACGACGGCGCGTTCGTGCTCACCCTCTCTTCGCCCGAGGCGTGCAACGGCGTGCTCTTGGCCTGCGGCGGCTTCGTCGAGCCGTCGGCGGTCACGCTCGCCCCGGCGATCGCTGGCGACGATCTCTCTGGCATCGTGACGCGCACCGACGCGCTCGGAAGGCGCGTCCGCATCCTCGTCGGCCGCGCGGAGAACGTCGTCGTGGGGCCGTCGCGCTGCGACCCCGATCGCGCCGCGGCCGGCCCACACGTCTCGATGGTCGTCACGTACGACCTGCTCTGATCGCTTGGAACGCACGACCCCGGAGACATCGCCATGAGCCACCCCACCCCCTCGCTTCTCGTCTTGGCCGCATTGTCACTTGGCGTCGGCTGCGCATCCGCCGCGTCGACGAGCGCGACGAGCGCGCCGAGCGGGCCCGAAGGTCACGGCTCGGTCGGCGTCGGCCAGGGCGGTGCGCAGGACATCGCCGAGTTCCGATCGATCCTCGCGAGCGGCGCCGTGCCCGATCCGCGTACGCTGGACGCGGTCGGCTTCTTCGCCGAGCACGCCTTCGACCTTCCTCCCGCGGACTGCGGCGAGGCGGTCTGCGCTCATGCCGCGCTCGCCGTGGCGCCGCGCTTCGATGGCTCGCCCTGGGCCGCGGCGTTCGTCGCGCTGAACACGTCGGTGGATCCGGCCACGCTCGCGCGCCCACCGGTGCACACCGTCCTCGTCATCGAGCACACCGATCGAACCGCGCTCGTCGCGCCGGAGCTCTTCGACGCGATGCACCACTTCGTGACCGCGCTCCGGCCGGAGGACCGCGTGAGCATCGTCAGCGTCCAGGCGCACGCGGAGCTCTTGGCGAACCAGCTCGCACCGAACGACCCAGGGATCGTCGACGCCACGACCACGCTGATGACGCCCGGAACGGACCGCACCGCAGCGACGTACGCGGGCCTCGCGCTGGCCTCGCGCGCGCTCGAGGCGGACGGCTGGATCGGCCATCGGCACGTCATCCTCTTGACGAGCGGGCTCGCCGACGCGGGCGTCGCGGACCAGGAGCGGATCGTCGGGCTCGCGAGCGCGATGCTCCAGAACGGCGCGACGATCTCGGTGGTCGGCGCCGGCGCGCCCTTCTCGGACGGGCTGCCCATCGCGCTCGGCGAGCTCGGCGGCGGCGCGTACTACTTCGTCGAGAGCCCGGCCGACGTCACTTCGATCCTCGACGCCGAGGCTCGCACCGCGCTCTTTCCGATCGGTCGCGATCTCCACGTCGAGGTCGTCGCGGCTGCGGGCTATCGCGTCGACCTCGTCGTCGGCGCCGCGCGGACGGAGGCCACCGACGAGCGCGCGACGCTCGACGCACCTCTGCTCCTCGTCGGCCAGCGCGAAGGCGCGACGGACGTCGACCACGGACGGCGCGGCGGAGGAGGCGGCCTCTTCGTCGAGCTGATCGCCGATCCCGCGTCGGGCATCGCGGCTGGATCGCCCGCGTTCTCGGTGGAGGTCTCCTACACCGACGCAGCGACGAGCGAGCGCGTGACCGTGCGACAGACGGTCCTCAACGCGCTGCGCCCGGGCGAGGTGCCCGCCGACATGCAGCCGCGGTTCTCGGACGGGGTCGCGCCGAAGGTGTTCATGGCGCTCAACGCATATCTCGCGCTGCGCGCGTCGACCGAGTTCTTCGTGGACGGCGACTGCGACCGCGCGGTCGGCACGGTCGACATGGTGCGCCCGGCGTTCTTCGCCTGGCAGATGACGCCCTTCGCAGATCCGGACGTCGCAGCCGACATCGCGCTGCTCGACACGCTGCACGACGTGGAGCTCGATCTCTGCCGCGCTCAGGGTCCGGTGGCCCCCGTGCAGCCGCGCAGCTTCCACGGCGGTTGCTTCGGGATCTGAGGCCGCCCGGTTGCTCTCAGTCGAGACGGAACGAGAGCCCCACGGCCATCGCTGCGCCGCCCGTCACGTCGTCGCGGCGGCGGCCGTAGAGATCGCCGAGGGGCTTGATCCAGACGACGCCGCGCAGGTCGAGCGTCAAGGCGACGCTCGGCCCGAGGTCGACGCGAACGCCCACGCC
>JBBSAT010000466.1:0-4031 GCA_038252025.1 Polyangiales bacterium
CGTGCGCGGGTCGCACGTCTCCCTCGAGCGCGAGGTCGTCTCGCTCTCTTCACGGGCCGAAGTCGAGGTCGGTCTGCGGCGGCGGCCGCGCGGGTCGCGTCGCGATGATGCGAGCCGAGAGGCCGTGGTGGGCGAGCATCCGCGCGAGGCTCTTCCTCTCGAAGATCACGGCCACCAGCTTCATCCGGTGGCCGCATGGGCAGGCGAGCACGTCGATGCCGAGGCCGTGCTGCATGAGCGCGCACCACGTCGCGTTCTTGGGGCGCGGGCGGTCGTCCTCTCGGGGCACCACCTTCGCGCGGCGCTTGCTGTGCGCACCGAGCACGCCCCGGTAGAGGATCGTGTGCTCGTACGGTTTCGGCACGAGCTCCTCGTCACCGACAAGCTCACCAGTTGCCTCACGGTGAAGGGCCTCATGACTGCCTTCTTCGCGTCGCTCATCGTCGCCGTGGTCGGCTCGATCACCGAGGGTGTGATCGAGCGCCTGCTCTGAGCGACGCCGGGCTCTGAGCGACGCCGGGCTCACTCCCAGCAGAAGCTCAACGACAGCGGCGGACGTGGGGTGAAGTCCGCCTCAGAGACGTCGGCGACCTCGAACGACTCCGCCGGCCAGACGATGTTGTCCGGGTTGCACGCGTTCGCGTACGTCGAGCTCTCGATCCGGAGGTGCGTGATGGTGGGGTCCGGGTTACTGGCCCACATCAGCGCGTTCGACGACGGGACGCCGCGCCCCTGGTCCGTACACACGTTGTCGCGGCAGCGCGTGCGCCGAAAGATCGAGCCTTCGAGACCGGCGTACGCAGAGAAGCAGCCGTTGCCCATGTGCACGGCGTCGACGTCCTCGACCAAGCCCGAGCCGTTCGCGTCGAAGATCACGCCGACGCCGCTCGGCGAGTCGTCGCCGTCGACGAGCCCGTTGCGGATCGTGACGTTGGTCGAGTCGAAGACGTTCACGACGTCCTCGGGCCACGAGCCCGGAGGGTTCACGCAGGAGAAGCCATCGAGAGTCGCGTCGCCCGAGCGATTCCACTGCACGAGCTGACCGCGCGGGAACGGGCCACGGAAGTCGTGGCCCTCGATGTCGCGGAGCTCCGAGCCCGGAGAGTCCTGGAGATAGATGCCCGAGGACCCACGCGCGAGGCGCGCGCCGGTCACCGTCAGTCGGGGCGATTCGTGGACGTCGATGTCGTTGCGCTCTTCGCTGTCGTTCGCGCCGCTGACGGGAGCGCCCGTGTGCTCGATGTCGACGTTCTCGATCGTGACGTCCGCTGCGCCGTCGATCTGGATGCCGTGGCCGCCTGCGTAGCGAATGCGCACGTCGCGGATGGTCACACCGTCGGCTCGTATGACGAGCGCGGTCTCGCCGTCGCTCGTGATGTCGAGCCGCTCGACGAGCATGCCGGCGGTCGTGATGGTGAGCGGCCCGCTCGGCGAGAGCGTCGTCGCGGGCGCCGCAGCGCTCCCGGGCCGAGCGAGCGCGCAAGGGCTCCACTTCGGCATCGACGTCGGGGCTCCTCTCGGGGCGCTCGGGTACACGATCCTCGGTGCGGCGACGCTGTCCTTGCTGATCGTGGATCTCGGGGAGTCGGCGAGCGCGAGCGGCCGCCAGCATCGGATCGGCGACTACGAGGTGGCCATGGGCGCTGTCGATCTGCTGGCTGGCGTCGCGTCGTGGATCGTCCTCGCAGGCGCCGGCCCGCAGCAACAGGATCTCGCGCTCGGCGGAGCGCTGGGATGCACGGTCGCCGGCGCGCTCCTGCTGGTGCTCGGCATCTCGGCCTACACACTGCCCCGAGCACCACCCGTGCGCGTCGGCGCCGTCGTCACACCCGAGCTCGCGCTGGCGTCGATCGGCATCACGCTCTGACTCCGCGGCCGTCTCTGCGGAGACGGAGCTCGACGAAGGCAGTGAGGAGCGACGTCGCGCCGCGTATCCTCGGGCGTGGCTGACACGGTGTGGGCTCGGTTCGTCGGCGGAGAGCACGGGATCTGGCAGACACGCTCGATCCGCGCGGTCTGCGGCGAGCCCCTCACACACGTCGCGCGCGTCGCGCACGAAGAGACGGCGGGACGCCCGACGACGGCCGCGGCCGGCGCATGGTCGCTCGCGGGCTGCCGGAGCCACGGTCGCTACGCGACGCGCGACGAGAAGGCGGCGCTCGTTCGCGTCGAGGCGGGCCTCGGACGATCGGAAGCGACCCGCGCTGCGCTGATCCCCATCACGAAGTCGGAGGCGTGGTGGAGCCTCGCGCAGGACGAGCGGCGCGCGGTCTTCGAGGAGCGCTCTCGCCACGGCGCGATCGGGCTCGCGTTCCTGCCGGCGATCGCGCGCCGCCTGTATCACGGCCGCGATCACGGCGAAGTGTTCGATTTCCTCACCTGGTTCGAGTACGCGCCTGAGCACGAGAGCGCGTTCGATGACCTCGTCGCGGCCCTGCGCGAGACCGAGGAGTGGCGCTACGTCGTGCGCGAGGTCGACATCCGGCTCGAGCGCGCGCCGGCGTAGACCGAGGCTTCTTCTCGAGCGCCGAGATCAGGTCGCGTCTTCGAGCCAGCTCGGGACGTCGAGCGTCTCGTCGAGGTCCGAGAGCGGGTGGCGGCCGGGCGCGAGGACCTCGTCGTCGGCGGCGGTGCCCTCGACGATCACCGTGTCCCCCTCGACGCGTAGGCGGACCGAGATCGAGATCGGGCCGGGCGTGGGCGGCGCGTCGGCGGCGGTCTCGGCGCGCTCCTCGCCGTCCTCGTCGACGCACTCGCGGTAGACGTCGGCGCCCGAGTCGCCGTGCGCGATCGGGGCCTTCACGCACGCCGCGCCCGCTCGGCAGATCACCGCGACGGTCGCGCTGACGACGTGGTGGATCTGCACGTTGCAGTAGCCGCCGTCGTCGTCCTCGACGCTGTCGAACGAGCCCTCGTTGATCGTCGTGCTCACCTGGATCACGAGCACGTCACCGTCCCACCGGGTCTGCACGTCGCTCAGGTGGCTGTCGCCCTCGGACTCGGAGACCATCAGATCCTGCGCGCCCACCTGCAGCGTGCCGACGCGGTAGCCGTCGGCCGTACGCTCGGCGACGACGAGCCGCTGCTCGCGGTAGCTCTCGGCTCCGTCGTCGACGTCGAGGAGCGCGATCTCCGCGCCCGAGCCGGGTCGCTGCAGCGTCGCGCGCAGGTGGACGGTGACGGCGCTCGGCGCGACGGGATCCTCGCCGTCCTCGTCGAAGCCGCGCATGCCGTGGCGGAGAACGTCGGTGAGCGCGTCGAGGGAGGTCACGCGCACGAGGTCGTCCTCGACGAGCGCGCCGCCGACGCGGACACCGAGCGCTTCGTCGTCTTCGATCGCGACGCTCGCCTGCGCTCTTGCGAGCGCGGCGGAGACGACGCGGTTCGGGCGCAGCGCGAGCGAGGCCTCGTAGGCGCGCGCTGCTGCTTCGCCGTCGTGCTGGGCTTCCGCGACGAGGCCGCGGTTGTAGAGGCACATCGCGAGCGGGTCGCGCAGATCGGCGCCGATGTGGTCGGCCGGGCCGAAGACGTGGAGGGCGCTGTCGATGCGGCGCGCGGCGCCTGCCTCGTCGCCGGCGCGGTGCGCGATGAAGCCGGCCTCGCAGAGGACGCGCGGCTGGCCGGGGACCAGCGCGAGCGCGCGATCGAACGCGGCGAGCGCTTCGGGGAGGTGGCCCGCGTGCGCTTCGCGGCGGGCTTCGGCGACGGCGGCGGCGACGGTGCGCGAGGACTCGGGGGAGACGCGCGCGGGCGGGGCCGGAGGCGTCGGGGCGACAGCCGTCGGAGGCGGTGCGGTGGGAGCCACGACGGGCGGCGGCGGTGGTGACGGTGCGACGGGCGCGGGCGTCGGCGCGGTGGTGCCGCAGGCCGCGAGGGCGAGGGCGAGGGCGATCGTGGTTGCGCGCATGGAGAGGAAGATAGAGGAGAGCGATGAGCGTAGCTCGTCCAAACGGCCTCCCGTGCGCATGAACCTCCCCCTCGTTCGGCATCCAGCACCGGGAACGAGCATCACGAAGGCGTTCCTCGGTGTC
>JBBSAT010000467.1:0-4001 GCA_038252025.1 Polyangiales bacterium
GCTCGGTGGGCGCCAGCCCGCCACCGAGCTCCGCATCGCGCGCGCGCTCGTCCCGAGAGACTCGCTCGCCCGACGCGCGTTCCTGAACCCCAGCGCGGGCCCGCGCGGCGTCGAGGCGTACGGTGATCCCTCGGTCTGGCGCGCCGAGCTGCCCTGGGCTTCGGCGACGGGGAGCGCGCACGGGCTCGCGCGCGCTTACCTCCCGTTCGCGCTCAGGGGCGAGGTCGACGGACGCCGCTATCTCCGCGCGGCGACCACCGAGTCCGTGCAAGCGCGCCAGGGCTGGTCCGAGCGCGACCTCGTCCTCCAGAAGCCTCTCGGCTGGGCGCAGGGCTTCCTCAAGGAGGAGCCGCACATCTTCTCGCCGAACCTGGAGTCGTTCGGACACCCCGGCATCGGAGGCGCGCTCGGCTGGTGCGATCCCAAACAGCAGCTGACGATCGGCTACGCGATGAACCGGCTCGACTGGCGCGTGCGATCTTCGCGCGCGCTCGCGCTCTGCCACGCGCTCTACGCCTCTGCCCCGCTCGCCTCAGGCGGCCTTCCTCGCGCCCCAGCGTGACTCGGCCCAGGCCGCGGTCTCCTTCACCTGCGTCTCGAAGGGCGTCGGACCGAAGCCGAGGATCGCGCGCGAGCGCGCATCGTCGAAGAGGAACGGGCCCTCGAACTGGTAGAGCATCTCGACCATCTCGCCGAGCTGCGGCTCGATCAGCCCGAACGCGCTGAGCAACCAGCCGGGGACGCGCGTCGCCTTCGGCGCGCGGCCGAGAGCGCGCGCCGAAGCGTCGATCCAGGCGCGCGGCGCCATCGCGGGCAGGGTCGGGACGTGGATCACCGCCGGCACCTCGGCGAGCTCTCCGACGCGCAGCATCGTGCGCGCGACATCGTCGCCGTAGGTGAACGCGTGCGGCGCCTCGATGTCGCCGAAGGTCTCCACGGCCCTGCCCGCCATCAGCCGGCTCATCCCGCGCTCGCCGAGCATCGCGAGCTCGATCCCGGGCCCCACGAAGTCGCTCGCCCGCACGAGCGTCACCTCGAGGCCCTGCGCGCGCGCCGCGTCGTAGCGCTCGGCCATCTGCTTGCGCAGCTCTCCCTTTCGCGAGCAAGGGCGGAGCGGCGTGTCCTCTCGACGCGGCTCGCTGCCGGTGTTGCCGTACGCGTAGAGGCAGTCGAGCACCACGAGCCGCGCGCCGCTCACCGACGCCACGCGGATGGCGCCCTCCGTGTTCGGCATGAGCTCCTTCGGCCAGCGGTGATAGGCGGGGTTCGTGCACTGGTAGACGTGCGTGGCGCCCTGCCCGACCTCGGCAGCGAACGCCGGGTCCGAGAGGTCTCCGCGCCGCAGCGTGACGCCGGGGATCTCGAGCTTGCCGGCGCCGCGCCGCACGACCGTCACGCGCTCCCCGCGCCGCGCGAGCTCCGCCGCGATCTTCGTTCCGATCTGCCCCGCACCCAGAACCACGTGATGACCCATCGCTCGATCCTCCTGCCGGCCGCTCTTCGGCCCGCAAGAAGAGACTTGCACCGATGCATCGACATTGCGTCCCGAGCAAGCCAGCCTTGCGTTCATGCAAGACCACCTCGACCTGCGCTGGGACGACGTCCGGCTCTTCCTCGCGCTCTGTCGCGAGCCTTCGCTCGCGCGCGCGGGCAAGCGCCTCTCGCTCGACGCGTCCACGCTGAGCCGCCGATTGGTGACTCTGGAAGAGCACCTCGACACCCGGCTCTTCGATCGCGCGCGAGAAGGGCTCCGCGCCACGCGGGCAGCGGAGCTCCTCTTCCCCGCCGCGGAGCGCATGGAAGCGGCGGCGATGGCGTTCGTGCGGGAGACGGAGGGGTTCGAGCGAAGCGTGGAAGGACGCGTTCGCCTGACGGCACCGCCTGGGATCGCGGACGTGTTCATCCCACAATTTCTCCCGGAGCTGAAGAAGCGACATCCGAAGCTGGTGCTCGAGATCGACTCGCGCATCGCGGTGACCGACCTCGGGCGGCGCGAGGCCGACCTGGCCCTCCGGACCATCCGACCGACCTCCGGAGAGCTCGTCGTCCAGCGCCTCGCGAGCATGAAGCCGACGCTGCTCGCCTCACCCGCGTACGCGCGGTCTCTCGGGCGAATGAAGCACGTCGGGGATGCGACGTTCATCGTCTGGTCCGAGGCCCTCGCGAGCCTCGGGCTCTCGGCGTGGCTCGCGCGACACGCGCCGAACGTCGACATCGGTCTCGTGAGCGACAGCTACCCGTGTCAGATGCGCGCCGCAGCGGCGGGCGCCGGGATCGTGGTGGCGCCGCTCATCTATCGGGCGTTCTTCGGGCTCGCCGAGGTGGACATGGGCCGAAGCGTGCGCGCGGCCGTGGACGAGATGCCCGCGGGTGACCTCTTCATCGCCGGGCACGCCGCCATGCGCGATGTGCCGCGCGTCGCGGCCGTCTGGACCTTCATCGTGGAGGCGATCCAGCAGACCGCCGTCCTCGCCGAGAAGCCGATCAGACGCGCGTCACGATGAACGCGAACGCGAGGCCGTCCACGTCGACGGAGGTCGCGTCTTCACCGACGCTGTCGCTGGGCAAGAAGCTCTCGGCGAGCACCTCCCCGCTCACGTAGCCGGCGTGCTCGAAGAGCGCGTCCGCGAGATCGCCCTCGGCGCGATAGGAGACTTGGATGCGCTCCTCGTGCGCGAGATCGAGCTGCTTGCGCGCCGCCTGGATCTTCGAGACGGCCTCGCGCGCGAGGCCCTTCTTCCTGAGCTCCGGCGTGATGTGGAGGTCGAGGACGATGAGGCGGCCACCGCTGGACGCCGCCGCGAAGCCTTCCTTGGCCGAGAGCCGGATCTCGATCTCCTCCGGGCCGAGCTCGACGGATCGATCGGGGAGGACGAGCACGATCTTGCCGTTCTTGCCGAGCTGCTCGTAGAGCAGGCCCCCGTCCGCCTTCGCGAGCGCGGCCTTCACCGCCGGCACGTCCTTGCCGATCTTCGGCCCGAGCGCGCGGAAGTTCGGGACGACCTGGAACTGCACGTACTTCTGGGGCTCGTCCGTGAAGTCGAGCGCCTCCACGTTCAGCTCGTCCTCGACGATGGCGGCGTGCTCGTCGAGCACCTGGCGGTCGTGCGCGTCGGTCACCACGACGATGGCGACGCCGAGCGGCTGACGGACCTTGAGCTTGTTCGCCGCGCGCACGCGGTTCCCGAGCGTCACGACGTCGCGCACCAGGCTCATGTCGCGCCGGATGTCGTCGTCCTGCCGGAGTTCGTGCGGGGCCGGGTACGAGGCGAGGTGCACGCTCGCCCGGGCCGAGACCTCGTGGCCGCGCACCAGGTTCTGGTAGAGCGCCTCGCTCAGGAAGGGCGTGAACGGCGCGAGCAGCTTCGCGAGGTCGACGAGCACCTCGTAGAGCGTCGCGAACGCGGCGAGCTTGTCGCTGGCGGGAGTGCCCGGCGAGGCCGCGCCGTCTACTCCTGGCGGCGCGATCTTCTCGCTGCCCCAGAAGCGCCCGCGGCTTCGCCGCACGTACCAGTTGGAGAGCCCGTCGACGAGCTCGCCGACGCGGCGCGAGGCCGGATGCGTCTCGTACTGCTCGAGCGACTGACCGACGTCGCGCACGGCCTGATCGAGCTCGGCCAGGATCCACCGATCGAGCTCCGGCCGCTGATCGAGCGCCGGACGCGGGCTCGCGGGCGTCCAGCCGTCGATGTTCGCGTACGTGACGAAGAACGAGTAGCAGTTCCAGACCTTCAGCAAGAGGTCCTTGATGGCGTCCGACGCGCCGCCCTCGAACCACTTGCTCGACTGCCCCGGAACGCCCGAGACGAAGAGCGCCCACCTCACGGCGTCGCCTCCGTACTCGTCGAACATGTGCATCGGGTCTTTGTAGTTCTTGAGCTTCTTGCTGAGCTTGAGGCCCTTCTCGTCCGTGATGAGCCCGAGCACCGTGCAGTGCCGGAACGGGTGCGGCATCTCGCGCTCGGGGAACAGCATCGTGCTGATGGCGAGCAGCGAGTAGA
>JBBSAT010000468.1:0-3951 GCA_038252025.1 Polyangiales bacterium
CAGGCGGGAGAGGGAGTTGGTGCTCTCGGGCTCGCGGGTTTGGGTGGGCAGCTTGCGATCAGATCAACAGCAAGCGGCAGGTCGCGCCGCAGCCCGAGCCGTCCGTGCCGTTCAGGTCGCCCGCGTCACACTCCTCGGAAGCCTGGCGCACGCCGTCGCCGCAGCGCGGTCCCGCCGTGCAGTCCGGGTTACAGCCGCCGTAGCGGCCGTCGTTGTCGTCGATGCCCGCATCGCACGCCTCCGAGCCCGGCTCGACGATCATGTCGCCGCAGAACGGGCCTCGGCTCAGACAGTCCATCCCGCAGTGGCCGTACGCGCCCGTGTTCATGCCGGGGCCGTCGTCACAGAGCTCGAAGCGCGTCACCACTCCGTCGCCGCAGGTCGGACTACAGCTCGAGGCCTGGCTGACGAACCCCGAGAGCGTGAGCTGGAAGTTCGAGCCGCAGCAGTGGCGCTCGGCGTGGAACACGATGAGCTCGTAGACGCGCCCCACCGTCAGCCCGGCGCGACACGCCGTGACGACCGCGATCTGCTGCGGGTCGCCCGCGCTCGCCGGGTTGCTGAAGTCCATCACACCGCTCTCGGGCGGGTGCAGGCCGCCCACGTCGAGGCAGAGACGCCCGTCGACGAACACCCAGACGTCGTCGTCACCGCTGAACGCGAGCACCTCGTCGCCGTGGTACTCGAACCACGTGTGGGCCTCGGTCGTGAAGCTGTAGTTGTGCGGCTCGGCGTACGACTCGGGCGCAGAGGAGCCCGGCGCGTTCCAGCCCCGGCCGTCGATCGGGAAGAACGCAGTGGTGGCGAAGCCGTACGAGTCCGTGCCCGCGAGGCGTGAGAGCGTGAGGAAGTCCGTCAGCGGGATGTTGCGCGCGCTGTCGCGATACCAGTCGAAGAACGATGCCGTGTCGAGCGCGCCGGAGCCGCCGACGACCGCGCCGCTGAAGACCGGGCGCTTCTCCCCGTCGAGGCGGTCGCTGACCATCCCGAACGTGATCCCCGATCCGCCGCGCGTGTCGAAGTCGGGATGCGTCGGCGAGCCGACCTGCGTGAAGCCGCGCATGTCGCGGTAGACGACGGGGAGCGCGATCGAGTCCGGAAGCGGGAGCGGCGCGAGCGTGCAGGTGAAGCCGTCCTCGACGGCGCACGTGGAAGAGCAGCCGTCGCCCGACGCGAGGTTGCCGTCGTCACACGCCTCCCCGCCGCCGGGGAGGATCACGCCGTCGCCGCAGACCGCCGCGCAGACGCCGCCCGCGCAGGACGGCTCGTTGTGGCAGCTCGGATCGCAGCCGTCGTAGGCGCGAACGTTGCCGTCGTCGCACTGCTCCGTGCCCTCGGCCGTGCCGTCGCCGCAGACCGTCGGCACGCACGCGCTGCCCGGCGTCGCACAGAGATAGCCTGCCTCGAGGCGGCACTCGGCGCTGCAGCCCGGGGAGACCGCCATGCCGTCGTCGCACTGCTCGAAGCCGGCGACGATCCCGTCGCCGCACGCCGCCGCCTGACAGGCGACGCCGGGGATCGCGCACGCCCAGCCGTCCTCGACCTGGCAGGTCGCCGAGCATCCATCGAGCGCGTCGTGGTTGCCGTCGTCGCAGCGCTCGGGGGCCTCGACGCGGCTGTCGCCGCAGACGATCGCGCGGCACGCGCCGGCGATGTCGGGACAGCGGAAGCCGTCCTCGATCGTGCAGGTGTCGGAGCAGCCATCGAGCGGGTCTCGGTTGCTGTCGTCGCAGGCCTCGGTGATGCCGCGCACGCCATCGCCGCAGACATCGCCTGCGTCGATCGATGGCGCTGCGTCGCGCGGCTCGGTGCCGGCGTCCACTTCGCCGCTTCCAGAGTCCACGCCCGGGCCCGAGTCCCGCCGCAGGATCGGGCTGGCCGGATCGCAGCCCCCGAGGGCCAGGCCGGAGAGAACGAAGCACGCGAGGACCGACCGACGAAGCGCCAAGTGCATGCGCCAGCGTACCGCAAGGCGGCGTCTCGGCTCGACCTCTTCAGCCGGCGGCGTCGAGGACGACCATCGGATCGCGCGCCACGCAGATGCGGCCGTGGCCCTCGTCCTTCGCACGAAGGAGCGCGCGGTCCGCGGCCCGCAGCAGCAGCTCGCGCGAGCCGATGCCGGGCGCCGGATAGAGCGAGACGCCGAGGCTGGCGGTGATGCGCACGGTCGTGCTGCCGACGTCGAACGCACGGTCGCCGATGCCCCGCGCGATCCGCTGCGCCACCGTCACCGCGCCCGAGAGGTGCGTGGCCGGCAAGAGCACCACGAACTCCTCGCCGCCATAGCGGGTGACCACGTCGATCTCACGGACGGCCGCGCGAAGGCGCACGCCGACCTCCTTCAGGACCGCGTCGCCCGCGTCGTGGCCGAGCTTCTCGTTCACGCCTCGGAGGTGATCGATGTCGACGAACGCGATCGCGAGAGGATCGTGGTGACGCTCCGCGCGCTTCCACTCCTCCGCGAGACGCGCCTGCAGGTAGCGGACGTTGTAGAGGCCCGTCAGCTCGTCGACGATGGCGAGCTTCGCGAGCCGATCGCGAGCCGCGCCGAGCGAGTCGAAGCTCTTCTTCAGGCGCAAGAGGCCCGCCACGCGGAGGAGCAGCTCGCGCTGATCGAAGGGCTTGCCGAGGTAGTCGTCCGCGCCGATGCGCAGACCTTCGAGCCGGCTATCGGGATCGGAGCGCGAGGTGAGCAAGATGACGGGAAGAAAGCCGTCCCCTGCCTTCAGGATCCGGCAGCACTCGATGCCCGAGAGGCCCTCGAGCACCACGTCGAGCAACACGAGATCCAGCTCGCGCTTCTGCTGCAGCTCGAGCAGACGCGCGCCGCTGTCGAGCGCGTGGACGAAGTAGCCCTCGGCGCGGAGCAGCCCGGCGACGTGCTCGCGCGCGAGCCGGTCGTCGTCGACGACGGCGATGCGGGGCGCCATCGGCGGAGGGTTCGTGGCCACTGCTTTCTCCCATCTAACGCCCTCGCCGCCGGTTTGGAAAGCACGCCCCGCAGGAACCGTCCGATCGGGGGTGCGCCGCTCGCCCCGCGTTGACGCGTCCGCCGGACGCGGGCAGCCTCCGCGCGTGGGAGAAGCCCGAAAGAAGTCGAAGACGCCCAAGGCCAGCACAGCGCCCGAGGCGCAGGAGCCGGCTGGCTCGCGCGTGACGCCGAAGACGGAGCGGCGGGCGGCCGTGGCCGCAGCGCCCCTCCGCTGGGGGGTGGCCCTCTTCTCCGTGATGGCGTTCATGGGCGTCCTGATGTGGTGGCGCGAGAGCGCGAGCCAGAGGACGCATGCTCCGCGGGGCGCCGAAGCGCTTCGCGTGCACGTGCTCGCCGAGCACCCGCACGATCCGGAGGCCTTCACGCAGGGCCTGCAGTGGTTCGAGGGCAACCTCTACGAGGGGACCGGCCTCCACGGGCGCTCGGGGCTGCGGCGCATCGCGCTCGCGGACTGGAGCGTGCAGCAGCACGTCGAGCTCCCGGACGAGGTCTTCGGCGAGGGCATCGCCGTGGTCGGCGATCGCATCTTCGAGATCACCTGGCAGTCCGGCATCGCCTACGTCTGGAACCGGAGCACGTTCGAGCGCGTGGCCGAGTTCCACTACGAGGGCGAGGGCTGGGGCCTCTGCTGGGACGGCGAGCACCTCGTGATGAGCGACGGGTCGGATCGGCTGACGTTCCGCGATCCGGCGACGTTCGAGGAGGTCCGCCACGTCCGCGTCCGGCGCGGCCACGACGAGATCGACCAGCTGAACGAGCTCGAGTGCGTCGACGGCGTGGTGTACGCGAACATCTGGCAGACGGACGACATCGTCCGGATCGATCCGCGCACCGGCCGCGTCACGGGCTGGATCGACGCGGCCGACCTCCTGACGCCGGCCGAGGCCAGGGACGCAGACGTCCTGAACGGCATCACGTACCTGCCCGAGAGCCATCGCTTCCTCATCACGGGCAAGCTC
>JBBSAT010000469.1:0-3838 GCA_038252025.1 Polyangiales bacterium
CGAGGAGCTCGGGCCGCGCGAGCTCCGGCCGCAGGACGACGCTCGGCCAGTCGTCGAACGCGGCTCGACCCGAGGGCTGCTCGGACGCGTCGCGAATGATCCGCTTGAGGTCGTCGCGCAGCGACCACGGGTTCGACAGATACGCAGGGTAGACCGGCACGCCGACGAAGCCCTGATAGATCGCGCGCTTCGCCAGCTCCTCCGACGAGAGCGCGACGCGCGTCGCGAACCAGACGAGTCCGGCCACGACCGCGGCGCCCAGTCCGCACAACGTCAGCGCGTACGAGAGGATCGAGTGCCCGAAGGGCATCGGGTCCTGACGAAACGGCGCCTCGGGGATGAAGAAGACCCCGATGCCGATCGCGAGCAGCGCGATCGCGCCCATCGTCGTCCAGCCCCGCGCGTAGCCCGCCAGGATGGACGCGCGACTGCGCCGGATCTCCGTCACGCGCAGGTCACCGCCGAAGAGCGTGTCGCCCGTCACGACGTAGCTCTCCTGGGGCCAGAGGGGGAACCCCACGAAGTGATAGAAGAGCGTCTGGATCGAGTGCCTCCCGGCCCGCTCCACGGAGCCGGAGAACATCTCGTACTGCGGCGAGATCATCATGGGGTCGAACCTCCGGGACGCCGAAGAGCACGCCGCATACCGCGCTCGTCAGGGCGAAAAGCACGCGCATGCTCGGCTTCTTCGTTCACGCCGCGCAACAGTTGCGCGCGCGTTGGGTCACAGGCGGACGATGTCCTCGACCGCGACCCAGCCCTCGCGACCGCCGGCCAGGACGACGTGCGCGAAGCCCGACTCGTCGTCGAGGACGTAGGCGCGCTCGCCCTCCAGGGCGCGCGCTCGCTCCGTCGCAGCAGCGCTCGGACCTTCGCGCAGGGCTGCGTCTTCCTGCACGACGACCGCGGGCGGGCCGGGGTCGAACGCGCCCGTGCGAGCGAGCAAGCCGAAGCCGAGGATCGCCAGCGCGATGCCGACGAGCGGGCTGGCGATGCCCACCGCGAGCCGCGTGCGCTCCGCCTCCGCGAAGGAGAGCGAGGTGAGGAGCCCGAAGAAGAGCGCCATCAGCGCCAGGACGGACACCGCGAGCACGTCCTCCGACACCGAGCCGAAGAGGCTCTCCCCGAACGGCGTGCCCGCGTCGACGACGGCCTCGCCCTCGCGCTCGGCCCGCCGACGGCCGAGCGCGGTACGGCTCGCCTCGAGGCCGGCGAGCGCACCGTCGTCGCCTGGACGAGCGCGCAGCGCGCGCTCGAAGGCCGCCACGGCACGGCCATGCCGGCCCAGGTGCGCGTACGCGAGCCCGAGATCGTAGAACACGTCCGGGTCGTCGACGCCCACGTCGATGAGCTGCTCATAGCCGCGCGCGGCCGCCGCGTGATCGCCCTGGAACGCCGCTTCGTTCGCAGTGCGAAAGATCTCGTCGAGCGACGAGCCGGACTGCGCGGCGCAGATCGACGTCGGAAGGAGGAACGAGAGGAGAGCGAGGGTGAACGTCCGCATGCTCAGTCCTCGGGCTCCGTCGCGACGAAGCGATCGAGCTCGGTGAGGAGGTCCTTCGTCCGCGCCAGCGCCGCGTCCATCTCGGGGGCCGCCCCGCCGCTGGTCGAGTAGCGCGCGAAGTCGGCGCTCTCGAGCTCGGCGGCGACCTTCTGCGCCAGCTCGTCGTTCATCCCTCGCTCGCCGAGACGCTTTCGGAGCTGGGGCATCGTGAGCGAGCCCACCGACTCGCCGAGCTTGCCCTCGACGACCGCGCTGAGCGTGAGCGAGAGCGCGCCATAGAAGCCGCGCGTGTCGTTGGCCTTCGCTCGCTCCTCCGCGGTCTGGAGTCACTTCTTGGCCTCGCGCGCGACCTTGGCCGGAGTCACACGCGCGCCCTCGCGACGCACGCGGCGCTGGGCCGAGCGCGCGCCGAGGAAGACCACCCAGGCCATGGGGATGAGGCCCACGGCCCACGGGAACCACGGCGCCCGCGCCAGGTGCGCGCGATGGCGCTCGAGCGCGCTCACCGTGCGGACGGGACCGAGCGTCATCGGCGTCACGCTGTCCTCGGCCGTCGGCGTGTCGACGGGCGTGGGCGGCGGAGTCGCCGCGTTGCCTGCGGCCCGAAGCGTGAGCGGCGCCGAGGACGCGACCGAGTACTGCCCCGTACGCGGATCGAAGACGTTCACGCGGAACGGAGCGATCGTGTGCTCGCCAGGCTGCTCCGGGACGACGAGCCACTCGTACGTCCGGGTACCCGTGACGCGATCCCCTGGGGCCGACATCTCGGTGTCGATCTGCGGAGAGAGGACCGTGAAGTCCGGGAGGTGAGGATCGTCGATGCGCAGGCTGTCGATCTGCCCCGTGCCCGCCGCCCGCAGGGTGAGCGTCACGGCATCACCGGTCGGGACCTGCGTGCGATCGAGCGATGCCTCGAGCGTGAGCGCGCCGACGTGAACCGTCCCCGACGGGCGCCCGGCCTCGGGCAGCGGTCGCACGTGGATCTGAACCGGCACGCCTGTGCGATCGAGAGGCGGCTGCTGCTGACCGAGCAGCGCGTCGAACGGCGACCCCTGCTGGATGTTCAAGGACATCGCGCCGATCGTCAGGTCGCCCTCGCTCAGCGGGAACGCGGCGATGCGCCGCATCACGTACGCGTGGAACGGGACGCCCTGGATGCTCTGGACGGTCGGGTCCGGCGTTCGCGTCGGCGGGAGGAGGTCTCGGATCCAGAAGCCGTCCGTCGTCTGCTCGTGCGTGGTGGCGGGCCACTGCGAGAGCGGCTGCCGGAGATACAGGTACGTCGTGACCGTGATCTGCTGCCCGACGTAGGGCTCGCGATCGTCGGCCACCGTGCGGAGGAACGCGCGGTCGTCGTACAGGTAGCCGTCCGAGCCGCGCGAGGGATCGACGGTCGGCGCGCTCGGAGGGACCGGGACGGGCGCGGGCGTGCCGACCGGAGCGAAGGGCGGCCTCGGCGCGGGCTGCGGCTGCTGCGGCGGGGGCGGCGCCGCGCCGCGGGGACCTATCCGGATCGTGAGCGGGTTCGACTGGAACGAGTGCCCGGCGAGGGAGAGCCGCGCGGGCCGAAGCTCGACGCGCCCTTCGCTTCGGGGACGCAGCACGAACGAGTAGACGCTCGTCGACTGCACGACCGTCTGCTGTCCGCCCCAGCCCATGCGGAACTGCATCGGCCGCGCGACCTGCCGGCTCACGATCTCGAAGGCCCCGAGGTCCGGGAGCTCCGGCTCGGGCGCCTCGGCGCCGACGACGTCGCTGCGGATCTGGAGCCGCACGAGGTCGCCGAGCGAGACCTCCGTGCGATCCGCCGTCATCGCGAGCGTCGCGGACTGCGCGTGCGCCGTCGGCGCCCCCACGAGCCCGATGAGCGCCGCGAGCGTCCAGGCGGCGAGTGCCACCAGGACGCGCCGCGCCCGGTCTCCGCTGGGGACCCGCACCGTCACCAGTCCTGCGTGACCCGACGTCGCTCGCGGTCGCCGCGCGCGCGGGCACGAGCGCCCTGGAAGTTCTCTTCGCTGTCCTCGAGCGCGTCGAGGACGCGCTGCTGATCCTGAGGCATCGAGCGCTCGGTCGTGCCCTCGGTCTGAGCCCGCGGGTCCGCTTGGTCGCTCGAGGACGAGCCGTCCTGCCCGCCCTGCTCTTCTGGCTGGCCGTCCTGCTGGTCCTGCTGATCGCCGTCCTGCTGGTCCTGCTGATCGCCGTCTTGCTGATCGCCGTCTTGCTGATCGCCGTCTTGCTGATCGCCGTCTTGCTGATCGCCGTCTTGCTGATCGCCGTCTTGCTGATCGCCGTCCTGCTGATCTCCGTCTTGCTGATCGCCGTCCTGCTGATCGC
>JBBSAT010000470.1:0-3833 GCA_038252025.1 Polyangiales bacterium
GGCTCTGACCGCGTCCTAGCTCGAGCCGGTTCGCGTAGCCGCTCCGGCGAGAAGCGAGTACCACGCTCCCGATGAGCGACTGGGAGATCGTCGACAACGCCGCGACCGCGGACGGAACCGTGCTCGTGCTGGCGCGCGAGGGCCCGTTCTGGGAGGTCCGCACGGGCCACCACATGCTCATGGCGAGCGAGCCGCACATCTCCGAGGACGCGCTCGCGACCCTCGCGCTCGCCCGCGCCCCGCACGCGAAGCGCGTGCTCATCGGCGGGCTGGGGCTCGGCTACTCGCTGCGTGCAGCGCTCGATCTCCTCGCGCCGGGCGCCGAGATCGTCATCGCGGAGACCTCCTCGGCGCTCGTGCGCTGGAACCGAACGGTGCTGAAGGATCTCGCGAAGGCGCCTCTCGAAGATCCGCGCGTCGAGCTGCGGATGGGCGATGTCGGCGATCGGATCGGCGAGAGCGAGAGCGGCTACGACGTCATCATGCTCGACGTCGACAACGGCCCCGTCGCGCTGGTGCACGACACGAACTCGCAGCTCTACGACGAGGCCGGCATCGCGGCGTGCGCCAGGGCTCTCGCTCCCGGCGGCGTCCTGGCGGTCTGGTCGTCGCACCCGAACCTCGAGTTCCTCGAGCGACTCATCCGCATGGGCTTCGACGCCGAGTCGCACGCCATCTCCGATACGGGGGCCGACTGCGGGGAGCACGTGATCTTCGTCGCCGTGAAGTCGGGCGTCGGCGTCCACGCCTGACCGCGTTCATCGCGACGGCGGAACGCGGAGCGAGGCCAGGTCGGCGTCCGGTCCCCGGACGACCACGAAGCGCGCGCCCGCGTGCTGGAGATCGACGGTGACACGGAGCCAGCGCGAGCTGCTCGCGCCGTCGGTGCCGAGGACGTCCAGCCGAATGCGATCACTCCGCTGCCGCGCCTGAACGCACACGCGCTCGTCCTCGACCGGCGTGTGGAACGCGAGGAACGAAACGACGACGTGCCCGTCGCTCCGCGTGATGTGGGGCGTCAGGACCCGCGGGCCGTCGGGCAAGCAAGGCCCCGCGTCGAGCACCGTCGGTCGGAGCGGCGCGGACACGACATAGGCGCGCGCCGGTGACGAGACCCAAGCCAGCCCCACGCCCAACGCGATGACCGCGATCGCACCGATTCGCATCCGCGTCCGACACCCGGTGCCTCGCTTCGTTCCACGCGGCTCGGAATCGGCACGCGCTTGCCCACGCTCGCCTTCCCCCCCACCATCGCCCGCCATGAGCGTCTTCCTCGATGCGTGCGCCAAGAAGCCGACCCCGTACACGCCCATCTGGCTGATGCGACAGGCCGGGCGCTACCAGCCGTCCTACCGCGCGATCCGCGAGAAGGTCTCCTTCATGGAGCTCTGCAAGTCGCCGGCGCTCTGCTCGGAGGTCGCGCTCCGGGCCGTCGACGACCTGGGCGTCGACGCCGCGATCGTGTTCTCGGACATCCTCGTCGTGCTCGAGCCGCTGGGGATCGGGTTCGAGTTCACGAAGGACGATGGGCCGAAGATCCAGAAGCCGGTGCGCGAGGGCGCGGACGTCGACCGGGTCGCGACCGAGATCGATGCGAAGGGCTCGCTTGCCTACGTGATGGACGCGATCCGGACGACGAAGAAGGACCTCGGCGGCCGCGTGCCGCTCATCGGGTTCTCGGGCGCGCCCTTCACGCTCGCCTCCTATCTCATCGAGGGCGGCGGCTCGCGAGAGTACCTCCACACGAAGAAGCTCATGTACTCGGACGAGGGCGCGTTCTCGTCCTTGATGGCGCGCCTCGCCGACGCGATCACGCGCTACCTGTCCGCGCAGATCGACGCCGGCGCAGAGTGCGTGCAGCTCTTCGACAGCTGGATCGGTGCGCTCTCCGCCGAGGACTACGCGCGCTACGTGCAGCCTCACATGCGCACGATCTTCCGGGGTCTCGGCAAGCGGGTGCCCGTCATCCACTTCGGCACGGGGAACCCGCTGCTCTATCCGCTGATGCGCGACGCCGGCGGCGACGTGATCGGGATCGACGCGCGAGCCGACCTCGGCGCGACCTGGAAGCTGCTCGGTGACGTCGCGATCCAGGGGAACCTCGAGTCGATCGCACTGCTCGGCAGCCGCGAGACGCTCTTCCGGAAGACCGACGCCGTGCTCGATGCGGCGGCCGGGCGCCCCGGGCACGTGTTCAACCTCGGCCACGGGATCCTCCCCTCGGCCGACATCGCGACGGCGCGCGCGCTCATCGACTACGTCCACGAACGGAGCAGCCGCGCGCGATGAGACGGGCGGTCGTGATCGGCGGCGGCATCAGCGGCCTCGTCGCCGCGCGCCGCCTGAAGGCCTCCGGGCTCGAGGTCGAGGTGCTCGAGGCGAGCGGCGCGCCTGGCGGCTGGCTGCGGACGGAGCGGGTCTCCACGGCGCTGGGAGAGCTGATCGTCGAGCTCGGGCCCGACGCCATCCTCGGCGAGAAGCCCGCCGCGCGGAAGCTCGTCGAAGAGCTCGGCCTCGGCGCGCGCGTCGTGAAGACGCGGAGCGATCGGCGCGGCGCCTACGTCGTCACGCGCGGGCGGCTGGAGCGCATTCCCGACGGCTGGTCGCTCATCGCGCCGACCTCCGCGGGCCCCTTGCTGCGCTCGCCCGTGCTGAGCCCCGCGTCGCGCGTCCGCGCGCTGCTCGAGCCGCTCGTCCCGGCGCGCGCCGAGGCGGACGAGACGCTCGCGTCGTTCGTGCGGCGGCGTGTCGGCTGGGAGAGCCTCGAGCGCCTCGCGCAGCCGCTCGCCTCCGGCATCTACGGCGCAGACGCCGAGGGGCTCGGGCTGGCCGGGACCATGCCGCGCTTCCTCGAGATGGAGCGCGCGCACGGCAGCGTTCGCCGGGGGATCCGTGAGCGCGTCCAGGCGTCGCAGGGCGAGAGCGCCAGCGGCGCGCGCTACGGGCTCTTCTTCGGCTTCGACGGCGGCATGCAGGTCCTGATCGACGCGCTGGCCCAGGAGCTCGCGGGCGCGATCACCATGCAGGCGCCGGCCATCGCCCTCGAGCGTCGCGGGGCGCGCTTCGAGGTCACGCTGGAGAACGGCTCGCGCGAGGCAGACGCGGTCGTCGTCGCGCTGGCCGGACCGCGGGCGGCCCCGCTGCTCGCGCAGGTCGCACCCGAGGCGTCCCGCGGGCTCGCCGCGATCGCGCACGGCTCGGTCGCCACGGTGACGTTCGCGATGCGCCGCGAGGACGTGCTGCACCCGTTCGACGCCTACGGCTTCGTGACGCCGGCCACCGAGCGCCGTCGCATCCTCGCCGCCACGTTCGCGAGCGAGAAGTGGCCCGGTCGCGCGCCCGACGGTGTCGTGCTGATCCGCGCTTTCGTCGGCGGCCCCGACGAGGAGACCCTCGACGGACGCAGCGACGAGGCGCTCGTCCGCACCGCCCAGCGGGAGCTCGACCAGCTCCTCGGGATGCGCGGCGAGGCCCTCCTCACACGCGTCCTCCGCTATCCGAGCGCGATGCCGCGCTACGCGCTCGGCCATCCAGCGCGCGCCAAGGCGATCGACGAGGAGATGGCACGCGTGCCGGGCGTCGCGCTGGCCGGCAACGCGCTGTTCGGAGTGGGCATCCCGGACGCGATCGCGAGCGGCGAGCGTGCGGCCGAGCGCGTCCTCGCGCGCTTCAGCGGATGATGTCGAAGTCCCCGTTGCCCGTCTCGACGGGCGACTC
The DNA here is from genome assembly GCA_038252025.1 of Polyangiales bacterium. Lineage (GTDB taxonomy): Bacteria > Myxococcota_A > Polyangia > Polyangiales > Sandaracinaceae > JBBSAT01. The sequence continues at coordinate 3,718 of JBBSAT010000470.1, forward strand.
GGGCGAGGCCCAGAGCCGCGCGAACACCTGGCCCACGCAGGCGCTCTCGGCGACCGCACCGAACGTGCGGCTGTCCTCACCGGTGTACGTTCGATTGTCGCTCAGAAGAAAGAAAC
>JBBSAT010000471.1:0-3830 GCA_038252025.1 Polyangiales bacterium
CATCACGGTGTCCGGAAGGCCGGTCTGCGAGAGCGTGCCGCCCGTCTGCTGCTGCGCCCCGAAGTAGATGACTCCCAGGTAGGCCAGGAACGCGGCGAAGAGCGCGGCGACCAGGTGACCGAGCGCCGCGATGATGTGAGCCGCAGCGGCCGGGTGCGTGCGCTCGAGCGCCTCGAGCCGGATGTGCTTGCCCTCGTGCACGCAGACGCTCGCGCCGAAGAAGCCGACCCAGAGCGTGAAGAGCATCGCGAGCTCTTTGCCCCAGCCGTAGCCCTGCGGGATGTGCTCCAGCGCGAACCAGACGAACCCCGGCGCGATGACCAAGGCTGCGAAAGCGGCGCGTCCTTGCCAGCCGTTCTCCTTCGCGCGGACCTGCGAGACGACGTAGCCGCCGAGCGCGAGGCTGCCGACGGCGAGCGTGAAGAGGCTCGACGGCACGACGAGCATCAGCCAGGCGGAGAGCCCGAGCGCCGCGCACGTGGTCAGCGCGAGCACCCACGCCGAGCCGCGGAAGGGCAGGAAGGGCTTCGGCCGATCGCGCTCGGCGGCCATCCACGCGAAGAGCACCAGCCCGAACACGACGATCGCGCTGACGACGGGAGCGACGTCGTGGTCGAGCGTGGCGCGCGCGGCCTCGTCCGTGGTGCCGGAGATCCGCGCGAGCAGCTGTCCGACCTTGCTGTCGGGGGCGACGAGCCGCCGCTGGACGACGTCCGCGAAGGTCCCCAGCGTGATGAGCGAGAGGAAGACCGCTACGAGGCGCTGCTCGACCCCGTAGATCGCGTCGTCGACGACCTGGAGGACGTTCTTCTTGGGCGCGGAAGCGTCAGCGGCGGCGGCGGTCATGCGGCGCGGATGATCACCGTGACCCGCCGCCCGACGCAAGCGCGGCGCGTCGGCGACCGAAGCCCGCGACCGAACCTGCTAGGACTCGCCCCTCATGCTGGACGTGATCGAGACCGAGCGCCTGCGCCTGCGCCCGTACGCAGAAGGCGACCTCGACGCCATCGTGGACCTCTACCGACGTCCCGCGGTCACTCGCTTTCTCACGCGCGCGGCCGAGGTGCACGACCTCGAGCAGGCGCGCGCGTGGCTCGCTCGCGTGACATCGCGGTGCGAGGCGCACGTCGCGAGCCGAAAGCCCTACGGCGGCTGGGCGATCGAGGCCCGGAGTGACGGCCGCGTGATCGGCACCTGCCTGCTCAAGCCGCTCCCCGATGCGGGAGGGAACGACACTCCCGAGATCGAGGTCGGATGGCACCTGCACCCGGACCGCTTTGGACAGGGCTACGCCACCGAGGCGGGTCGCGCGCTCCTCGAGCGCGGGCTCGCCCGCCTCGACGTCGCGCGCCTGCACGCGCTGATCGATCGCGGGAACGACGTGTCGGTCCGTGTCGCCCGGAGGCTCGGCATGGATCTCCGCGGCGTGACGGACCGCTACTACGGCAGCGTCGCAGACCTCTTCGCGATCGATCGCGTGGACTTCGATCGCCGGAGCGGCGCCGCGCGTCGCGCGTGGTCGGTGTCGGTCTTCGCGCGCCACGAGGGTGCGATCTTGCTCGTCTTTCACAAGCGCCTCGACAGCTGGCTTCCAGTCGGCGGTGAGGTCGAGGGCGACGAGACACCGCTCGAGGCCGCGCGGCGCGAGCTCTTCGAGGAGACGGGGCTCGATGGGATGTTCCGCTCGGGCGCGCACGACGAGATGGACGGCGTGCCGCGCGGCTTCCTCGGCTACGAGGAGCACATGGCCGGGAAGAAAGGCCTGCACCTGAACGCGAGCTTCGTGTGCGACGTGCTCACGCGCGAGGTGAGGCTCGACGACAGCCTGAGCGACCACCGCTGGGTGACGCTCGCAGACGGCCCTTGGGATCTCGCGCCCGCGAACGTGCGGGAGCTCGCGCGCCGAGCGCTCGCGGCCTCGGTGGGCTGAGCCAGTCGAAAACAGGCTCGAGCCGCTCGGCGATCAGCGACCCTTCCACGTCGGAGCGCGCTCCGCCGCGAGACGAAGTGAAGGTGCGGGAGGAGCGCGGGTCATCTCAGCGGTAGAGCCCACCGCCGCCCAGCGACGACGGCGCGAGCAGCTCGCGCGTGAGCGTCAGCATCGCGTGGAAGACTCGCTCCATGTGGACGTCGTGGTCGCGCCGGGCGCGATGTAGATCAGGAAGGCGCGCGACCGCGCCGTCGTCGTCGAGCGAGAGCGCAGCGCCGGTGGAGGCGATGAGCCGCGTGGCGTACGTGGCTTCGTACGATAGCGGCTCGCTGATCGGCCACTCGCGCGGTCTCTTCCACTCCGGCACTTCGGTAGGTCGGCCTCCCTCCCAGTCGAAGCCGATCGAGCGGCCGAGCGACGGCCAACGGGAGCGAAACCGCACGGCCAACGCGCCGACCTCGCTCGTCACCTGCGCGTCGATGCGCGCGCCGTACACCTCGCCGCTGATGCGCGAGCGATCGGCGTCCCACGCCATCTCCGCTTCAGCTGCGAGGCGGCTCCACAGCGGCGCGATCGCCGTCTCGAAGCACGCTTCCCAATCACCCCGCTCGCGGACCAACCGACGCGCCAGCGCGACCATCGCCGGGGCTTGCTCGGCGAACACCTCGGCCGAGTAGAAAGCATGCTCGGTCAATGCGATCGTCCGATCGTCGATCGTGAGGCCGGCGCCCTGGAGCGCGATGATGTCGTCGGCGCACGCGCACAGGATCGCACGGGCGACCTCCGTCTCTGCTGCAGCGAGCACGAGGAACGTGTCGAGCCGATGATGGCCGAACGGGATCGCCTGGACCGTCTCCGGCGCGCGCAGCTGCGGGCCCGTGCAGGCGAGGCAGCCGAGACGGAGCGAGCGCGGCAGGGACACGACGATGCGCGCGTACTCGGGGCTGTCCCTGACGTCGCCCCCCTCGACGCGCACCTTCAATCCGTCGATGCGGCCGGACCACGCGCCGTCCCGCCACTCGAGCCCGAGCGCGTCCGCGATCGTGCCGGCCTTGAGGAAGGGCGGGCTCATGGCTCCGTGCGGAGGAGAGAGCGCAAGGGAGCGCGGCGGCCCATCCCGGTCACGCTACCACGCGCTCGGGGGCCGCTCCGAGCTCAGCGACCGGTCCACTTCGGAGCGCGCTTCTCCGCGAACGCCATCAGCCCTTCGCGCGCGTCCTCGGTGCCGAGGATCTGCATCAGCTGCCCCTGGAGCATCGGCAGCGCGCTCGCGAGGTCTTCGTCGGCCTGCGCGTTCCACGCGAGGAGGCCCATCCGCATCGCCGTCGGCGACTGGTCAGTCAGCTTCTTGGCCAGCGCCTCCACCTCCCGATCGAGCGCGTCGTCCGGGACGGCGCGGTTGATCAGCTCGATGCGAGCTGCCGCCGCTGCGTCGAGCTTGTCACCGAGCAGCATCATCTCCATCAGGCGCCGCTTGCTCACCACGCGCCGCAAGACCGCCATGATCATCATGGGGAACAAGCCCCGCTTGATCTCCGGCGTGCCGAAGACCGCGCTCTCGCCCGCGATGGCGAAGTCGCACGCGGCCACCATCCCGAGGCCTCCGCCCATCGCGACGCCCTTGACGCGCGCGATCGTCGGCTTCCCGAGCGTGGTGAAGCGCTTCAGCAGTTCGACGTAGTCGCCGCGATGCTCGAGCGGCTCGGGCCCGCCGTCACCGCCCGCCATCTGCTTGAGGTCGCCCCCCGCGCTGAACGCGTCGCCGGCGCCCGTCAGCACGACGGCGCGGATCTCCGCTGCTTCCTTCGCGTCGTCGAGCGCCCAGCAGAGCTCGTTGACCATCTCGGGGCCGAGCGGGTTCTTCCGCTCGGGCCTGTTCATCGTGATCGTCGCGACGGCG
>JBBSAT010000472.1:0-3792 GCA_038252025.1 Polyangiales bacterium
CGAGCGCGCGGCGGTCCTGCGCTTCTGGATCTGGCGCGACGGATACCAGGAGCCCAAGAGCGCGGCGCATGGCGCGCACTCGCTCGTCGTCGGCCTGCACTGGGCGCTTGCCCAGGACCTCGCGTGGGTCGCGCTCGTCGCGCAGCGCATCGCGATCTGGCGACCCTTCTTCGACGCGCTCGGCTTCGAGGAGCGGCCGAGCGCCTCGTTCTCGCTCGGTGAGCACGCGTTTCACTTCTTCGCGCGCGACTTCCGGGTCGATCGCGCCGTGGTTCGGCCCCGCGACTCGATGAAGCGCGCTCCTTCGTCCGCGGGCGCGCCCCGCATGGTCCTCTCTCAGGAGGACTTCGCGCGCGCGGTGCGCGACGCGCTCCGTGGCTGCGCGCGCCCGGACGACCTCGGGTCGAGCCCGCTGCTCGCGAGCCGTCTCCTCGCCGACTGGGCCGAGGACGAGCCTGTCACGCCGGCGATGCTGCGGGAGCTCCTCGAGGTCGCGGCGTCCTCGCTCGACGATCCCCGGGACGACCGCCCGCGCCGCTGTGTCGAGCTCACGTTCCTCCGGCCCGCGCCGACGCACGATCTCGCAGCCGAGCGGCTCGGGCTCACGTTCAGCACGTATCGCCGCCAGCTCGCGCGCGGCGTCGAGAAGATCGTCGACTACCTCTGGCAGCGCGAGGTCCGCGGCGCGCCCGCGAGCGGCGACTGAACCTTCCGTCCCCGCCGACGGTATCACCGCGACCGGGCGACGTGGCACCCTCGCGGCTCGCACGGACTCGGCACCAAGCTCCGCGCAGGGGTACTCGCTAGTGAACAGAGCCGTCGCCTGGTTGGCGTTCTTCTTCTCGCTCACAGGACGCATCAGACGGCGCACGTTCGCCCAGGGGCTCGTCGCGCTCGCTGCGTTCTTCGTCCTCGCGCGCGTCAGCCTCGACGCGCCGCTCGGCGGTGCGCTCTTGCTGGGTGCGTCGGCGCTGGTGTGGGTCAGCGGGCTCACGCTGGCGGTGCGCCGCCTCCATGATCGCGGGCGCTCGGCGTGGTGGCTGCTCGCGCTCGCGGTGCCGCTGCTCGGACCGATCTGGATGGCCGTGGAGCTGCTGTTTCGCCGCGGAACCGAGGGTGAGAACCAGTTCGGCGACGACCCCACGCGCAACCGTACGAAGTATCTCGAGGTCATCACGCACGAGCTCCCTGGCGAGAAGCCCGGCACGCACGTCGAAGAGGTCACGCGCCTCTACCGCGTTCCCGTGTTCGCCGTCGCGAAGCCGAAGACGATCGACGAAGTGCGCGAAGCGCTCCGGCGCACGAACGGGCCCGTCTCGATCGGCGGCGGGCACTTCTCGATGGGCGGGCAGGTCGCGAGCCCGGACAGCCTGCACCTCGACATGCGCGCGATGAACCGGGTGCTCTCGCTCTCGCTCGAGGACAAGACCATCCGCGTCGAGCCCGGCGTTCGCTGGTGCGACATCCAAGAGGTCGTCGATCCACACGGACTCTCCGTCAAGACCATGCAGTCGTACGCGAACTTCACGGTGGGCGGTTCGCTCGGCGTGAACGTGCACGGCCGCTACGTCGGGCTCGGCCCGCTGGTGCTGTCGGTCCGCGGGATCGCCGTCGTGCTCGCCGACGGAACGCTCGTCCGCGCGAGCCGCACCGTCCGCCCCGAGGTGTTCTTCGCGGTCATCGGCGGCTACGGAGCGCTCGGCGTGGTGGTGGAGGCCGAGCTCGCGCTCGCCGAGAACACGCGCGTCGAGGAGGTGCCGGTGAAGCTCTCCGTCGCCGCCTATCCCGATCACTTCAAGAGCCGCGTTCGAAACGCGGAGGACGCCGTCTTCCACAACGCGGACATGTACGGGCCGCACTACCGCACGCTGCGCAGCGTCACGTGGGTGAAGACCAAGCGCCCCGTGACGCACGGCGAGCGCCTGATGGCGCCGCAGCCGCGCCACCTCGTGTCGAGCTACCTCGCGTGGGCGATGAGCGAGACGCCGTTCCGTTCGTTTCGGCGCGAGTTCCTCGTCGATCCGCTCCGCTACGCGTCGCGGCGTGTGCACTACCGGAACTACGAAGCGGGCTACGACGTGGCGGAGCTCGAGCCGCCGTCGCGCAAGGAGCGCACGTACGTGCTCCAGGAGTACTTCATCCCCGTCGACCGGTTCGAAGAGTTCGTGCCATTGATGGCGGAGATCCTGCAGCGCCACGCGGTCAACATGCTCAACATCTCCATCCGTCACGCGATGCCGGACGATGGAACGCTGCTCGCCTGGGCGCCCGAAGAGGTCTTCGCCTTCGTCCTCTACTACAAGCAGCGCACGCGCGAGAACGCGAAGCGGCGCGTCGCCGTCTGGACGCGCGAGCTCGTCGAGGCGGCCATCGCGTGCGGCGGCCGCCACTACCTGCCGTATCAGGCCCACGCGACGAGCGATCAGTTTCACCGCGCCTATCCGCGCGCGGTCGAGCTGTTCGCCATGAAGAAGCAGCTCGATCCCGACTTCCGCTTCCGGAACGTGCTCTGGGATCAGTACTACGCCGCCTGGCTCACCGACGGAGAGAGCGCGCAGAAGGCGCTGCCGGTGAGCGAGTTCAAGGCCGTCTACGGCGACGTTCGGATGCACGACGGCTTCTACAAGTTCGTCCAGAACATCTATCACCTCTACCCCGACGATCGCTTCCATCAGCTCATCGCGGAGACGACCGAGGCGCACGAGGACGACGAGACGATCTACCGGCGCATCCAGGAGAAGCTGCCGACCGTACAGCCACCGCTCTCGGCGCTCTCGGGCCCGATCTTCTATCAGCTGCCCGCGCTCCGCGTTCAGAAGGACGAGATGACGCGGCAGACGAGCGAGCTCGTGAAGCCGCTCAAAGAAGCGATCGACGGCTACGTCGAGATCGGGACGACTGGCCGCTACGTGAAAGGGCTCGCAAAGGCGCTCCGCATCCGAGGGCCCGTCACGCTCGTGAACGACGTCCGGCCGGGCAGCGGGCCCGTCGACATCGTCGAGCGCGGACAGCTCACCCAGGCCGGCGCGTTCGTCCCGATGGGAGACTACGACCCGCTGCCGGAGGCGCAGATCCCGAGCGCTTCGGTCGATCTCGTCTCGTGCTTCATCGGCCTCCATCACATCGCGCCGGACAGGCTCGAGCCGTTCGTGCGATCGATCCACCGCGTGCTCAGGGACGGCGGCATCTTCGTGCTTCGCGATCACGACGTGACGGACGTCGCGATGGATCGCTTCGTCGCGCTCGCTCACACCGTGTTCAACTGCGGGCTCGGCGCGCCGTGGAGCGTGAACGCGAACGAGCGCCGCCACTTCGTCTCGATCGCGACCTGGAGCGAGCGCCTCACGCGCTGGGGCTTCGAGGACAGCGGCAAGCGGCTCGTCCAAGACAACGACCCGACGAAGAACATGCTCCTCGCGTTCGTGAAGAAGTCCGCCGAGCGGACGAAGAAGCCCGCCGAGGGGAAGAAGGCGGCGAGCGCCGAGGCGGAGTCGTGAGCGGGCGCGCGCGCGGCGTCGCGATGGTCGCGCTCGTCTTCGCGCTGATGCTCGGACGTCTGGTCGCGATGCCCGCTGCGTCGACCGCGCAAGCTCCGTCCACGTCGCGCACGCCGGACGCGCTTCGCCGTCCCGCCGATCAGACCTACCTCACCTATCCCGAGTGGTTCCTCGTGTTCAGCCCCGAGGAGTACGCCGACTGGGTGCGCGACAGGCCGCCGACGGACTTCCCTTTCCTCGGCCACGTCGCCGCCGTCTGGGCGGGCTACTTCGACATCGCGTCGGCGGTGCCGGC
>JBBSAT010000473.1:0-3730 GCA_038252025.1 Polyangiales bacterium
CTCGACGAAGTGAGCGCCCGGCTGCGGGCACACGAGGCCCGTCTACCAGCCTGCTCGCGACGCACACGGACGCCGCCGGCCTGCACGCGCTCGCGGGCTCGGCGCGCGATGGCCTCGATGAGCGCGCGGTTGTTCGTCAACGCGCGGACGCGGTCCACGATCGCGCGCTCGAGCTCGGCGGCAGGAAGCGGCTTCGTCGTACACGCGTCCTTGCCGCGCTTGTCGCGCGTCACGCAGCGGTAGTAGCGATACTCGCGGCGACGACGCAGGCGTGAGGCCGTAGCCACACGCACCGCAGCGGAAGAGGCCGGCTAGCAAGTACGCCTTGGACGTTCGCGCCTACACGCCGTTGCGACGCTTGCCGAAGAGATCCTGGACGAGGTCGAACGTGCGCTGGTCGACGATCGCCTCGTGTTGGCCCGCGACCAGCTTGTCGCCGGCGCGGACGAAGCCGGCGTACGTGCAGTTCTTGAGGATCCGAAGGACACGGTCCTTCGTCCACGAGCGCGCGCCGAGCACTCGGCCCGCGGCGCTCTCGTGTCGCTTCGTCGTGCGCCCGCGCGCGTCGAGCGTTCCGATCACGCCGATCACCGAGTCGTGCGAGACGTATGCGTTGAAGATCTCGCGCACGACCGCGGCCTCGTGCGGCTCAATCACGAGCGTTGCCGCTCTCGACCCGGTACCCGAGCGGCGCGCGCCCACCGGTCCACTGCACGCGGCGCCGCGCGCCTGCGATCTTGTCGCGCGTGCGCTCCGAGATCATCTCGCGCTCGAACTCCGCGAACGACATCAGCATGTTCAGCGTGAGCCGGCCCATCGCGTCGGCCGTGCTGAAGTTCTGGGTGACCGAGACGAACGCGCACCCCTCGTTGTTGAAGCCGTCCTTGACCTTCGCGAAGTCGAGGAGCGATCGGCTCAGGCGGTCGACCTTGTAGACGACGACCACGTCGATGAGATTGCTCTCGATGTCCGCTAGGAAGAAACTGGTCAGCTGTCACGCCGTGAGCTTGAGCTCCATGCCCTCGCTTGCGCGGACCTCGAGCACGTCAACCCCGAGATCCTTCAGGCGCTTCAGAAGGCGGTTCGCGGTGCGGTTCCGGGAGCGTTGGTCGAAGTGCTGCTCGCCCAGGTCACGGTACTCCTCGTTCCGCGTGAGCATGAACCACACGGACCGGAGCATGGAGGCCGCGAGTGCGACGATCGCCTTCATCGTACCGCGGCGTGCCTTGAGGCGATGGTAGAGGGCGCGCAGGTACGAGTTCTTCTTGCGCGATGCAGCCCACGCTGCCTGCACGAGCACGGTCTTGAGCCACTGCGCTCCCTTCCGTATGCGAGTGCTTCGGCGCTTGCCCGCGCTCTCGTCGCTGCGCGGACACAGCCCGGCCCACGAGACGAGGGCGTCCGCGCTTCGGAAGCGCGTGACGTCGGTGCCCATCTCGCTCGCGATCACTTGCGCGGTGATCTCGCTGACGCCCGGAATCGTCGTCAGGAGCCGAACCTTGTCGCGAAAGGGCTCGAGGCGTTCGCCCACCCGCTTGCTGATCGCGTCGATCGACTTCTCCAGCGCCGCGATCTGATCGAGGTGCATCTGGATCGTGAAGCGATGGTGGTCCGTGATCCGACCGCGCAGTGCCTCGACGATTTCTTCGCGCGAGGCCTTCAGGCGTCCCTTCGCATGGTTCGCGAGCAGTTCGGGGTCGGTCTCTCCGGCGACGATCGCGGCGAGGAACGCCCGGCCGCTCTTGCCCAAGATGTCGCTGATGACGCCGGCGATCTTGATGTTCGCGTCCTCGAGCGTCTTCTGGATCCGCAGCGTGTGGCGACCGTGCTCACGGACCATCTGCTTGCGCATGCGCGTCAGCCCGCGGTGCTCTTGCGTCTCCGCGGCTGGGACGAAGCTCGATCGGACGAGGCCGTGAGCGAGCAGCTGTGCGAGCCACATCGCGTCATTCACGTCCGTCTTGCGACCCGGCAGGTTGCGAACATCGGTGGCGTTCGCGAGCAACAGCTCGAAGCCACCCTCCTCCAGCACGTGCCACACCGGCTTCCAGTAGATCCCCGTCGACTCCATCACGACGTGCGTGACTTCGTTCTCGAGGAGCCAGGCCGACAGCGCATAGAGCGCCTTGGTCGTGGTCTCGAACGTCCGAACCTCCTGGGACGCCGACGCGCCCGCGGCGATCCGCACGCACGCGACGACGCTCATCTGATGCACATCCAGTCCAGCACAGCGCGGATGCATGATCTCCATCGATCACCTCCATGTGAGCGCGTGGCATCAGCACGGGACCCTCGACTCGTGAATTCTAGGAAGCGTGCTCTGGGATCTTGCGATCCCTCGCGACAATTCGGGGTGCTCAAAGGATCCCCGGTCCGACTAGCTAACGGGCTCGTGGCACCACAAAACGCCCGACCTCTATCGCCAACACCACGCGCGCCGATGGTACCCGCGTTTCATGCATCGGGGGTCGGCGTGCACGCCGGTGCGGGGCTAGCTAGCACGAGCGTCAAAACGACGTGGCGCCTCACCGAGCGTCCCCGCTCAGTGCCAACAACGCAGCGGAGGGCTCGCGAGGCGCACGATTTCCGCCCTCGGCCAAGTTCCAACGTAGCTGAATGTCCGTGCGGGCTTCCAGGTCCCGAAGAGGGACACCGCTGGCGCGTCCGACGATCCCGGGCGCGATGTGAACCTCGATCGTGCTGTCGATGGTGATCTCTGCGCTGCGGATGTTGACCTCTGCGTTGTAGAGCGCCGCGTCGGCGCCGCTCGGCGACCAGAGCTCCGTCGTGGCAACACGCCCGTCCACGGTGACCTGGATCAAATGAAGAAGAGGGCCCGCCCCGGGCGCGAGCGCCAAGGGCTCGGCGGCGCGCAGCTGAATGATATACGCCCCCTCGCGCTCCGCATCGCCGTACACCTCGAGACCGACGAGCGGGAGCGAGCCTCGGTAGAATCGGTTGACGATCGTCCCGCTCTCGAGCGCCGGATCGGGAGAGGGCGCGAGTCGCGACAGTCGAGTGCCGAAGCGCGCGAGGTCGAAGCGGAGCGCATACCACCGCGGCTCGAGAGCGCTCGTGGGCACGAATTCGTAGACGTATCGTGCGCCAGGGAGCGGACGCTCGCGGAGCTCGACCCGTCCCTCGACGGGCGCGCCCTCCGGCCAGGTGACGACCTCGAAGCTCTCCGGGACGAGAGCGCCATCCCCTTCGAGGAAGGCCGACTCCTCGAGCTGCGCGTCGATCGACGCTGCGGGAACAGCAGTTCGCTCGCCCGTTCCGAGGTCCTCCGGGATGACGGTCAACGTCATCGCGAAGGACGCGGGGGCCTGCTGCGTGGTCCCGCAGGCTGCGAGCACCAGGGCGAACGCTGAAGCGGAACAGGAGAATCTTCGCATGGCAGCTCCGGTGTTCACGGATGACCGTAGGTGAAGTTATTCCAGAAATGACTGAACTGATAGTTGTTCGGGGTCTCTGTCGTGTGTGGAAACGCGTATGGAATCCGACCGGCCAGGCTCATAAGCTCCCACTCTGAACGCGAGTCGGAACGTGTCAACGAGTTTGAGACAGCGAGCATGACACGCCGGCGGACGTCTTCCACGGCCGCGTCGAGGTCGTCGCCGCGAAACGACAGACCGCGCTCGACAACGCGTACGCCGCGCACCCCGAGCGCTTTCCTCACGGCCCGCCTCGCGTCCGGCGACCGCCGAACATCGTGCACATCAACCCGCTC
>JBBSAT010000474.1:0-3627 GCA_038252025.1 Polyangiales bacterium
GCGGCCGCCGCGCGCGCCGGACGATCTCGAGGCGCTTCCGTTCGAGGATGCGGTCGAGGTGCTCGCTCATCGTGCGATCCAGCGATCGAGCAACGCCCTCGCCGCGCCGGAGTCGATGGCGCTGGCGGCGCGCTCGGCGGCAGCGCGGAGATCCGTCTCGACCTCTCCGACGACGAGCGCGGCGGCAGCGGCGAGGAGGACAGCGATGCGCGGGCCCCCGTGGGCTCCGGCGAGCACGTCGCGCGCGATCCGAGCGTTCTGCGCAGCATCGCCACCGGCCAGGGACGCGAGGGGCGCTTCGGGCAAGCCGAAGTCTCGCGGCTCGACCGTGCGGAGCGAGACGCGACCGCTCTGAAGGACGGCGACCTCGGTGGGGCCGGCGGGCGAGATCTCGTCGAGGCCGGTCGCCCGGGAGGGCCCGAGCCCATGCACCACCCATGCGCGCTCGACGCCCAGCATGGCGAGCACCTCCGCGAGCTGGGCGACGCGGTCGCGGTCGTAGACGCCGACCAGCTGGTGGCTCGCCGCCGCGGGGTTCGAGAGCGGCCCCAGCAGGTTGAAGAACGTCCGGACGCCCAGCTCCTTGCGAACGGGCGCGGCATGGCGGAGCGCAGCGTGGAACGCGGGCGCGAACAGGAAGCCGATCCCGAGCTCGTCGATGTCGCGACCGACGCGCTCGGCGCCCGGATCGATCGTGACTCCGAGCGCCTCCAGCACGTCGGCGCTGCCTGCGCGCGAGCTCTGCGCGCGGTTTCCGTGCTTGGCGACGCGCACCCCCGCCGCCGCGACGACGATCGCGGAGACCGTGCTGACGTTGAACGACCCGGCGCCGTCGCCGCCCGTGCCGCAGGTATCGAGCAGCGGCCCCACGGTGCGTCGTGGAGGCGCCGTCGTGCGCCGCCGAAGAACGCGCGCGGCGGCGGCGAGCTCGCTGGAGGTCTCGCCGCGCACGCGAAGCCCCATCGCGAAGGCAGCGATCTGAGAGGCGCTCGCGTCGCCGGCGAGGATCGCCTCCATCGCGCCCTCCATCGCGACCGGATCGAGCGTGAGCCCTTCCGCGAGCGCGGCGATGGCCTGGCGGATCACCACACGAGTGCTCGCGTAGCCGACCGCGGACGGGAGTGCCCGCCGCGGGCACGGACGGAAGCGGGTGGCGAAGCGAGCCGAGAGATCACGCGAGGTCCTTTCGTCGGCCACGCTCCGGCAGCCGCGCGAGGAAGCGATCGAGCATCGCGTGGCCGTGCTCGGTCAGGAACGACTCCGGGTGGAACTGCACCCCCTCCACGTCGAGCTCCCGGTGACGCATGCCCATGAGCTCACGCTCGGCGGTCCACGCGGTCGGGACGAGCGCGCTCGGCAGGCTGTCCCAGTCGACGATCAACGAGTGGTAGCGGGTCGCCAGGAAGGGCGTCGGGAGGCCGGCGAACACGCCCTGCCCTTCGTGCACGATGGGCGAGGTCCGCCCGTGCATGAGCCTCGGCGCGCGCACCACCCGGCCGCCGTAGACCTCGCCGATCGCCTGGTGGCCGAGGCAGACGCCGAGGATCGGAAAGCGGCCCGCGCAGCTCCGGATCACGTCCATCGTGATCCCGGCGTCGGGAGGCGCCCCCGGCCCGGGCGAGATCAGGATCCCTTCCGGCGCGATGCGACCGATGTCGCTCGGATCGATCGCATCGTTCCTGCGCACGATCACGTCCGCGCCCAGCTCCGCCAGGTACTGGACCAGGTTGAACGTGAACGAGTCGTAGTTGTCGACGACGAGGACGGACACGCGCGCTCAGCGGGGCACGATGGCGTGGTGATCTTCGGAATCGCCCCAGCCGGGCGGGACCGGATCGTCGAGCCCCTGCGTCCCGTCGATCGGATCGGCGGCGTGCGGATCCGGCTCCGGATCGGGCGACTGGGGATCGTCGTCGGAGGGAGGCGTGGGAAGCGCGATGGCGGGCGATCCCTCCATCGGTGAGGGGTGCGCTTCCGGCGCAGGGCCCGTCTCGAGCGGCCGGATGATGGCGAGCTCGCGGTGCAGCTCGAAGAGCTCGTGCTCGGCGACGGCGTTCTCGTGGATCGCCGCGACGAGCGCCTCGTCCTCGTGCCCTACACCCCGCGCGAGCGCGTCCCGCCAGTGCTCGAGCGCTGCGAGGCGATGACGCAGCAGGCGCACGGCTCGGCTGCGCAGGTTTCGCCCGCTGGAGGTCGCCATCGCGACGGCCTGCACGGAGTCGATGTGGCGGCGCACCGCCGGGATGGCGGCGTGATCGATGAGGTCGGCGGCCATCACCGGCCGATCGCTCGCGATGGCCTGATCGATCTCCTCGAGGACCATCTGCGCGGGATCCTCGGTCATCGCGTTCTGGAGGTGCTCGACGTCGTTCCGCTCGTCGACGGGGGCGATCGGCGGGCCCCCGAAGCCAGAGCAACCGACGGCGAGCGCGACCGCGCAGAGGATCGCGAAGCGGCTCATGGAAGCTTCCGGCCCGGATAGCCGCGATCGCGCAGGAAGCGCGCGATGCGCAGGTTCACGACGTCCGGGTACTCCACGGCGAGGTAGTGCGTGCCGCCGGGGACGACGAGGAGCTCGGCGCCGCGCACGCCGTCCACGATGCGATCGGCGGCCGAGCGCGGCGTCATGTGGTCTTTCGCGCCCGCGATCATCAATAGCGGCACGTCGATCGAGGGCAACACGTCGTGCGCGTCGTGCTCGCCGAGCTGCTCGAGCGTGTGGACGTAGATCGCCATGTCGAGATCGGTGAACGTGCCGGCGATCTCGCGGAACAGGTCATCGTCCAGCGTGCGGCTCGCGAGGCCGAGCGCTTTGACCACCGCGGGCGCTCGATGCCACGCGACGGCGCGCTTCGTGACCGAGTGGATGATCCCCGGGCAGGAGCGCGCGCGCCGAAGGATCGGCCCCGCGAGCTGTCCGACCCAGGGCGCGCCTCCGAGCGTCCGGAACGGCGATCCGGCGACCCCGTTGATCAGCATCAGCGCCGCGACGCGATCAGGCGCGCGGCGGAAGATCTCGAGCGCGACCTGGACGCCCATCGACCAGCCGAAGATCGCGGTTCGCTCGATCTTCTCCGCGTCCATGATGACGAGCGCATCGCGCGCCTGCGCCGGAACGTCGAGAGCGCTCCGATCGCGCGGCGCCCTGCTGCCGTAGAGCCCGCGGTAGTCCCACGAGACGAAGCGATAGCGGTCCTGGAAGTAGCGAAGCTGGTGGCTCCAGGCCCGCCAGCTCCCGCCGAGCCCGTTGGCGAGCAGGATCGGAGGGCCTTCGCCCACCGTGTGGTAGGCGAGATCCGTCCCGTCGAAGGATGTAACCCGCTTCTCTTCGACCTGGATCGGCATCGCGGCGGACTGTAGCCAAACGCGTCGTCCACCGCACGACGGAGAGCGCGCGCGCCAAAGAGAAGGTCTTGACGGTCCGCTCGGCGGGACCCAGGACGCGGACCCATGCGGAAGGTCTTCGGTCTCGTCGGGATCCTGGTCGGACTGGTCTTCGGACTGCCCGGATGCGTGAGCCGCGCCGCGTGCCCGGCCGGGCAGCTCGACGCCCCCGCCCGCGTGCCGCGCTTCGTGGTGGTGCGCACCGACTACGGGTCGAGCGCTCTCGCGCTGCTCGACGCGGAC
>JBBSAT010000475.1:0-3604 GCA_038252025.1 Polyangiales bacterium
CTGCGCCGTGAAGCGCTCGCAGTACGTTCCACACGACACCGGTGATCGCGTCACCCGTCGCGCGCACTTCCGCGGCGCCCGCTGCACGAGCCCGCTCGCTGACGATCGGCAGCTCGGCGGCGACGCCGTCGACTTCGATCCGATCGGCGCGCACCCACACCGCGACCCGCGCGGCCGAGCGCGCGGCGTTCTGGTTGTTACCTGGTCCGGGGACGCTCGTGCCCTTGCCGCGCGTGAGCAGCCACACCGCGAGCGCTGCGCCGCCGACGATCGCCACGGCGCGCCCCGTCCGATCGTGCGCCGCCATCACCGCGCTCCGTGCTTGTTGAGCAGCCGAACGATCCGCTGCGTGAGCTTGTCGGTCTCGTGCGGCGACAGCGCATAGCGCTCGTTGCCGAGGTCAACGCGCTCGATCCGCACGAGGGCCTCTCCGTCGCGCACGATGGTGCGACCGCCGTCGACCGCGAAGCGCCCGGTGCTGGCGGCGCCGCGCGGACGCCCAGCCTCGGGCACAGGCGTGGGAGCGGGCAACGGCTGCGCGCGGTCGGCGCGGAACCGCGCGGGGTCGGTGAACAACTTCCAGCTGGTCGCGTTCCGATCGATCAGGTACGCGGCGGAAAGCCGATCACGCGCGTCCTCCCAGCTCGTCGGCGGCTCGGCGCGGAACCAGCGCACTCGCTTCTTGCCCCAGATGCCATCGGGGAACTCGACGAGCGAGAACGTCGACGCCAGCTCGGCGTTGCGCTCGGCGTTGCGCTGCGACGCACCTGGCAGCGGCTCGGCGCGCGCCGCGTGGAACTGCGTCGAATCGATCGACAGCATCCAGCCGCCGGGCGCGTGCGTGCGGCCCGCGAGCTTCGGATCGATGATGCCGGCGCTGATCAGACGCTCGCGCGCCTCGTTCCAGGAGATCGGCGCCTCGGCGCGGAACCATCGCGAGGTCGACGCTTCCTTATGACCCTGCGGGTACGTGATGAGTGTGAACTCGGTCTTGGTGTCGAGCCTGGCGTTCCGCGCCGCGACCCGGGTGCGCGCGTGGGTTGGGACGTTGGCGTCGCGAAGCGCCGCGAGCAGCGCGGCGTAGGTGGCCGCGGGCGCATCCGGCGCCACGGTCACCAGCGCACAGCCGGCGACCTGGGCGCGCCGAACGGCCTCGCCGACATCGACGAGCGTGCCGTCGACGGTCAGCCCGGTTGGATCGAGCTCCACTACACAGACGCCGCGACTGCTGTTCCGGAGCTGAGAAACTCCTGGCGGGGGGATGGGTGTGCTCTGCAGCAGTTGCCAGAGCGCGAGCCCGCCTCCGAGCCCGAACGCAAACGTGGAAGTGTTCGACATAGTGCGGTCCTTTCAGGACGTCGCGAAGACGCGTGTGCTCGCGAGCGCGCGCTCGCGCCGGTACAGCGCGGCGACGCCCTTGCTCCACGCGACCTTCGCGGGGTTTGAGAGATGCTTGCTCGCGCCCGCGAGCCTGGCGTGAGCGCTGACCTGGTCGATGTCGACCTCGACGGCGCCGAGGCCTTCGAGGTAACGCGCGACGCGACCGACGCCGCCGGCCTCGGAGAAGCCTGCGTTCCATCCGAACGTGAGCAGCTCGACGAAGCGCGGGCTGGCCCAGTCCTCACGCAGGGTCGCGAGCCGCGGGTGGTGCTTGCCGTAGCTGGCGACGATCAAGCGAAGCAGCTCGCAGCCGATCGCGACGTTGGTCGCTGGCTCGAGGAGATGCTCGCGCGTGTACGCCGTGCCGTGGCGCTTGTTGTAGTCGGCGAGCACGACTGGGGTGACCTGCATGAGGCCGATCGCGCTGCCGGCGCGCGCGGTGGGATTGCCATCGGACTCGCGCTCGACCAGCGCTCGCACGTACTCGATGGGCAGGCGTCCGCGGTACTTCTCGAACACGGGATCGAAGCGACGCACGCGCGGCTTGGTCGCGAACGCCTGGTTCGGCGCCTGGCTCGTCGTGGTCTGGACCTGGGTCGCGGTCGACTCGGGCTTCAGTGCGCTCGCCGACAGCTCGTTGACAGGGCCGCGCGGCACGTCGACGATCTGCGACGGCGACGTGATGGGACCGCTCGGCGTCGCGACCTGCGACGCCATCGTGATCGGTCCGCCTGCCACCGTCGTCGCCGCGACGGCGGGAACGCTCGACGCGGTCGGCATGTTCGGCGAGACAGCGATGCTCGGAGGAATGCTCGGCACGTCCGCGTACGGATCGATCGGGCGCATCTCGCCGGACGGCCCCGCGTACCGGGACCCGCCCACGTCGATCACTGCCGGCCCATACGGGTCGATCGGCATCGCTGAGCCCGAGGGCCCCGCGGTCAACGCGCGGCCAGGGCGTGCCGCCGCAACTGGCCGAACCACGAGCGCACCGGAGCTCGGCGCCCGCGGCAGCACCTTCGCGCTCGGGCGCGTCGCGAGCCATGGCATGACGAGCCAACGCCCGGCCGCGTAGCCCGCGGCGCTACCCGCGACAAGCCACGCAGCGGAGGTGAATGCGTTGTCGTCGTTCGACATGAGTTGCTTTCGTGAAGGAAGGAGATGAGAGGAGGAGGAAGAGACCGGATCGGGGCCTCGGTTCGCGTGAGCGACCAGAGGGCCACCTTGGTTGGTTGGTTCGTGACTAGGTTCGACTTCTGTCGGGCGTGCTCAGCGCACGCCCTCGACGCACTTCACGTGCGCTACAGCAGGACGATCTCGTCGGTGGTCTGCACGCAGATCGCGCCCTCGTCGTCGATGCCGGAATCCCCGACCTCAGCGAACGAGTCGCTCTCGAGCGGCGTCTCATCGACGATGGCCGCCATCTGCGCCGTCTTGTAAGACGGCACCACGGCGAACATTGACAGCAGACCCTTCGACGCCGCGGACGCCTTCGCGTCACGGCCAGCGACGGTCTTGTACGCAGGCGTCGCGCTACCGAACAGCGATCCGATCAGGCCCGAGAGCCCGCTCGTCGCCGCCGGCGGCGTCGCCGCCGCGAGCTTCGAGAACCTCCCGCTCTTGTACGCGGGGCTATTGCGAGTGAAGAGTTCCATCGCGTTTGCCTCCGGTTAGCGCAGGACCCGGGCGAGCAGCCCGCCGAGCGTGCGGAGCTGCTCGTCACGCTTGGCGTGTTGCCACAGCGCACCCTGGTAGGTGATGAGGTTCTCGACGTCGACATGGGCCTCGCCCTGCGCGGTCGGCGCAGCGGGCAGCGCCTGAATCGCCGCGAAGACTTGGATGCCCGCGTCGATCAGCTCGCCCGTCGTCATCCCGAACCGGGACGCGAACGAGTCCGGCGACGCCGGCCCCATGTACTCGGGTCGGTAGTACCCGGCCGAGCTGCTACCGCCCGTGATCACCGTCGGGCGAGGGCCCGGCGGAACGACCACAGTGCGCGACCCGGGAGCGGGACGCGGGCGATACCAGGGGTTGCCCGACGGGCGCGCCCCCTGCGTGCGGTGATCCGAGACGCGAACGGCGTTGCGCTCGTCGCCAACGTAAATGACATCGTAGTCCATATGGTTCCTTTCGGTTGTGGCGGCCATGGCCGCTCACGCGAACCCAGGCTCCGATCCGGTCTCCTCCTCGTTACGCGGCGTCGTCGAGATCGATGACCACCGGC
>JBBSAT010000476.1:0-3568 GCA_038252025.1 Polyangiales bacterium
GCGCTCTGGGCCGTCGACGAAGGCACGCTCCGCCTCACGAGCTGGCAGGTGCCCGATCCCACCGAGGGCCTCTTCGTGCGTCGCGCCGCTCGCTTCGCCATCGAAGACCTCCGGCGCTCGCTGGTCTCGCGGCTTCCCGGTGCGCTCGATCCCGGACCGAGCGGCGACGGCGGCTACATCGACGCGCCGATGCAGCTCCAGAGTCGCGAGCGCTACGAGCCCACACCTCTGTTCGTGACGACGCTCGTCACGGACGCGAGCGGCCGCGCCACGGCGACGCTCGACGTGCCCGACCGCCTGACGGAGTACCGGCTCGTCGCCGTCGCGGTGGATCGCGCGCAGCGCTTCGGCCGCGTGGAGAGCTCGCTCGTCGTGACGCAGCCCGTGATCGTGCGCCCCGCGCTCCCGCGATTCCTGGGGGAGGGCGACGAGGTCGAGCTGGCGGCGTTCGTTCACGACGAGAGCTCGGTCGCGATCGACGCCGAGGTGACGATCGCCGCGTTCGGCGAGACCCACACGCTCGGGACGGTCCACGTCGAGCCCGGGACCGACGTACGCGTCGTGCAGCGCGTGACCGTGCCGGCGCGCTCTGCGCCCACCGACATCGAGATCGGCGTCCGTACGACCGTGAACGGGCAGGTCGCCGAGCATCACGTGACGCGCACGCTGGACGTCATGCCGCGCGCACGCTGGGTGCGTCGTCGCGCGCTGACGCTCGGGGTCACGGGCGAGCGCGATCTGCCGATCGCCTTCCCTGCGGGCACCTCGAGCCGTGGCGCCATGCGCGCGATCACCGGAACGCATCCGTTCATCGCGCTCGATGGCGTCGCCGACGACCTCGCCGAGTCCTGGTGGAGCGGAGGCGAGATCGATGCGGCCGTCGTGCTCGGCCTCGCATCCCACGCGCGCCTCTCTGGCGGTCTGTCGGTCCCGGGCCGCGACACGCGAGAGCGAGCGCAGCTCGTCCAGACGCGGCTCCGCGCCCTCGAGCGTCTCGGCGACGTGGGCGGGGGCTGGATGGCCGAGCGGAGCGCAGGCGACGCGGACGGCCGCACCACCGTCGCGGCTCTCCGCGCGCGTCTCGCGGCGCATGCAGCCGGGATGCTGGACGACGCAGCACGCGCGCGCACGGTCCGCGGCGCCGATGCGCTCGCTCTCCTCGTGCAGCGTGGCTCGATCGGCACGAGCTACGGCTACGGGGCGTCCAACCGCGACCTGCTCGCGCTGGCGTTGCACACCCTCTCCGAGATCGAGCACAGAGACGATGCGGTCATCACGCGGGAGTTCGAGGGGCGCGAGTTCCTCTCCCCCTACGCGCTCGCGCACCTCGCGCTCGCGATGGAGAATAGCGACCGCCGTCGCGAGGCGCTCGTGACGCTCGCCCTCACGCGCTTCACCGCGCCACCGGGCGGCGCCGAGGGCCAGGCGCGCTTCGCGAGCGCCGACACGCAGACGCTCTCCGCGCTCGTCGTCGCTGCTGCCGAGACCGCGGCGGGTCGGCGCTCTCTCCCCGACCTGACCGGGCTCCTGCTCGAGCGCTGCAGCGACGGTCGCGCGTCGCTCGCCGACCCGTTCTCTACCGCCGATGCGATCGACGCCCTGGCCCGCGTCGCCGACCGGTTCGCCGTGGAAGGGACGAGCGCACCGGTGCTCACGCTCGACGGAGCTCCGCTCGATGCGCGTGCGACGAGCGACACCGTCGCGCTCTACGACGTCCCGTTCGCCTCCCTCGCGTCGGGGGACCACCAGCTCCTCGTGCGCGGCACGGCCGACCGCCCCGTCTATCTCGCGCTCGATGCGCGCTGGGCCGAGCCCCTCGGTCCGGCGGACGACGACGCGCGCGGGCGGGCCGCGTCGCTCCACCGCGTCTTCGAGACGCCCGCGGGCTCGCCCATCCCCACGGGCTCGCACGTCGCGCTCGGCGCGCTCGTCCGGGTGCGGCTCTTCCTGCACACCGAGTCGACCACGCCGGAGTGGACCGCGGTTCGCGACCCGCACGCGGCCGGGCTCGAGCCCGTCGACGGTGGCCTCGACACCAGCGCCTCTGCGGAGATCGCTGCGCTCGTCGGGATGAGCCCGGACGACGACGTGTTCGACGTGCGCGCCATTCGCGCGATGAACACGCTCGGGTACGTGCGCAGTCACGCGCACACGCCGAACGCGTCGACCTTCCAGCTTCGCGCGCTCGGCCCCGGCCTCTATGAGCTCACGTATGCGCTCCGCGCTGCGACGCCGGGCACGTTCACGGTCGGCCCGGCATCGATCGAAGCCCTCCGGGACCCCGACTTCGTCGCCCGCAGCGAATCCGCGACGTTCACGGTCGACCCGTGAAGCGCGCGCTCGCGATCGCTCGGCATCTGATCCGACTCGCCTTCTTCAGCGTCTGCCTCGGCGCTGCATTGGTGTCGCTGGCTTTCGCGGGCGCGCACGACGAGCTGATCGACGAGTCGCTCTTCGCGCGTCCCCTCGATTCGGCCATCGTCACGGACCGCGACGGCGCGCCTCTCAGGCATCACCTGCCGGACGGCATCGACCGCCAGTGGATCAGCCTCGACGCGGTCGGCCCCGACGTCGTCGAGGCGTTCCTCGCCTGCGAGGACGCGCGTTTCTACGACCACGGCGCGTTCGACGTTGCCGCGACGCTTCGCGCCGTCGCCGTCGATGTGGTCCCGGGCGGTCGCGTCTCCGGCGCTTCGACCATCACCCAGCAGGTCGTGAAGCTCGTCTACGGGCGGCCCCACGGCCTCCTGGAGAAGCCGCTCGAGATCGCCCGCGCGATCGAGCTCGAGCGGCGCTTCACGAAGGACGAGATCCTGGAGCAGTACTTGAACCGCGTACCGATGGGGAACGGCATCGTGGGGGTCGAGCGCGCCTCCTGGGCCTATTTCGGGCGTCCTCCGCGCGAGCTCTCGCTGGCCGAGGCCGCGATCCTCGCGGGGATCCCGCAGGCGCCGAGCATCACGGAGCCGCGCCGCCACCTCGCCCGCGCGCTGCGGCGAAGGGACTACGTGCTCGACCGCCTCGAGACGCTCGCGTGGGAAGACGCGGATCGGATCGCGCGCGCGCGGTCCGAGCTCATCGCGATCGTCGAGACGCCGCCGCGCCCGTACCGCGCCCCCCGCTTCGTCGATCGAGCGCTCGTCGCGCGCCGCCGCGAGGCGCGCTCGTCTCGCGAGCTGACGACCTCGCTCTCGCTCTCGCTCACGAACGAAGCCGACGCGATCGTCGAGGCGGGCGTTCGTTCGCTCGCGCACCGCGGGGCGAGCAACGGCGCCGCGATCGTCATCGCGAACCGCACGGGCGAGATCCTCGGCTACGTCGGCGCGGCGCTCGACGACGGGGAGGGCGGCGCGATCGATCTGCTCGCTTCGCCGAGGCAGCCCGGCTCGACGCTGAAGCCGTTCGCCTACGCTCTCTTCTTCGAGTCCGGCGGAACGCCCGCGACGCCCGTCGACGATCTCCGCCGTCCGATGACGGGACGAAGGGGCTCTCTCTACGTCGGAAGCGACTTCGACGGAGCGGAGCGCGGACCAGTCTCAGCGCGCCACGCGCTCGCGAACTCGCTGAA
>JBBSAT010000477.1:0-3538 GCA_038252025.1 Polyangiales bacterium
GCCAGCGAGCGCCATGCCGCGTCGTCCTGGCAGACGGCCTGCGGGTACTCCATGCCGTCCGCTCCGACGCGCGTCGGCTGGCAGTCGGGATTGTCCATCGACGAGGGAACGCTCAATCGCGACAGCGCGAGATCCATCCGCTGCGCGCTCGCGCCGGACGGACACAGCCACGCGCCGATGGCGAGCACGATGCCGAGTGACGCCGCGAGAGGCAGCGTGGATCGGGCGACGCGGAAGCAGCGCACGGCAGCACGCTATCGCTGCGCGCGGCCTTGCGTCAAGAAGGACCGGGCAAGCGCGCGCCGGCTCGTATCCACGACACGAGCGTCTCGATCTCCGACGGCGTGAGCGCCCCCTCACCGCCTTCGCCCGCCGGCGGCATCGACGCGCCCACGACGTGCGGGTCGTCCAGCACCTTGTAGACGACGTAGCTCCGCGCCGGGCTCCCCGGCTCGATGATCGCGAGGCCCGTCAGCGCTGGCGCGCTCGGCGCCGACGCTCCGGCGACGGGGCGGCGGAGCTCCGTTGCGCCGAAGCCGATCGCCGTCTGTCGCACTTGCTCCGCGCTCGAGAGGTCGAGCCCGAGAACGGGCCGGTCACCTCCGTGGCACTGCAGGCTCGCGCAGCGCGCCGCGAAGATCGGCGCCACGTCATCCCAGGTCGCATCGGACGGCGGCGGAACGCCTTCGCTCCGCGAGCCCGTGTGGAACGCGATCGGATTCATTGGCGCACCGACGAACCCATCGAGGTCGCGGAGGCGGTCGACCTGGATCAGATACGTGACCTCTGGATCGAGCGTCGTCATCGGCCTGAGCACGACGCCGGGGCGAACCACGTCGACGTCGATCACGAGCGGGATCGAACGCGCGCCCGAGACGAGCTGCACGTTCTCTGGCGTGACGCTGTTCGGCGCGAGCCGCCGATCGGTCTCGAGCCGGATCAGCGGTCGACGGTCCACGTCCTCGGCGCGGTGCACCGGCTCGCTCGCCCAGACGCGCGGGCCAGGTGGCGTGCGCGTGGCGACGATGTCGCAGCCAGCCCACGCGAGCATCAACGACGCGGCGACGCCCACGACACCGACACGGCCTATGGAGCGATCGCCGAGCGGCGCGGGCCGCATCACCCGTGTCAGGACTCGGAGTAGACCGAGAGCTGCTGGCGGACGACGTCCTCGGGGATGTGCACCGGGATGTACTCCTTGAGGCAATCCGCGATGGTGACGAGCATCTCGTCGACGCCCTTGTCCTCGATCAGCTTGGCGAGCAGCGCTCGGGCCTCGCGCGAGTCGTCATCGCGTAGAAACTGTCGGATCTGGTCGATCGTGATCTCGCCCGAGAAGTCGAGCTGAGCGTTCTGCAGGAGAAAACGGGCCAGTTCTTTCACGAGGATCCTCCCGAAGACCAAAGAGCACGCACCCGGCGAAGCCGAGCGCTAGGTGTCGGTGTTTGTAGACCCCGCGTGGCAACTGAGGCAAGACAATTACCCCTCTCGCCAGCGCTGGGGCCTACAGATCCATGTCCGCGAACGGGTCATCCGGGTCGCTGCGCCCGCGAGACGGCGCTGGCGTGCTCGGGCTGGCGCTCGAGCTTCCGGAGCTCGGTGGGGCGCTTGGCGACGCCCCCGTGGTCGGCGGCGCTGCGTCGGACCGGTGACGCACGTGGCCGCTCAGCCGGTCGGCGATGTCGGCGTGTACATCGCCCGCCGGAGTGCTGGACTCCGTCTCGTCCCGGAGGATCGAGTCGACCAGCGCGTGCGAGCCGGTCTCGCGCGTCACGGTGTGCGTCCGGAGCGTGGAGAGCTGCGCGAGCGTCGCGCGATCCTCGAACACGAGGCAGAAGAACCCATAGAAGCGCGTCTGGTCGACCGCCCGCAGGCGCGTGGTGGCGTCCTGCCACTCGACCCATCGCGTCGCCGGCCGACCTTCGACGAGGGAGCCGCTTCGCTCGACGCCCGGACCGAACCGGCGCTGGATGGCCGCCGCGAACTGATCGAAGGTGACCCCGGCACCGAACGCGGACGCGTCGTACGCCTGGTATCGCTTCCAGAGCCGGTCCTGGATGAAGAAATAGTGGCTCGTCGAGTGCGTCGCTTCCTCGCGGACGACCATCATCGACTCTTCGTTGCCCGACGTGTACTCGTCGCGGATGAACGAAGTGTCCCAGCCGGACGCCTGACCGCGGAAGCGGATGTAGCTGGCTCGCACGCGCTGGATCAGCTCCGACTGCTGGGCGCGCAGCCGGTCTTCTTCGATCGCGCCGGTCGCCTTCGCGATGCGGGGACGAAACGCCTCCTCGAACCCGTGCTGGAAGTGATCGAAGGTGTCGCGCGGGCCCATGCCCCAGTGGACGCCGACCTCTTCGAGCGCCGGAGCGATCGCGGCGCTCTCGGGCGGCTCGGCTGGCGCAGTGCTCGTCGCGTGGCGTCCGCTCCGGCTCCCGCGGCGGCCGCGCTGCGCTTCGGCGTTCGTCGCAACGGCGACCGAGACCAGGCTCACGGCGCACGAGATCAGCGCGATCCCCGTGACCAGCCGCGTTGCCTTCATCCGACGCTTTCCGGCTTCCATCGCATCCTCCGTAGATCGGCCGGGAGCATACACCCGGCGTGCACGCCCGAGAAAGGGCGATGCGGGTCCGACGACTGGCGTCGCTTTGGATTCACCGGCGCGCCGCCCGCTTGGGTCCCGTCTAGCCGCCGCCCGCGCCGCCGAGGGCCCCGCCGAAGAACGGGATGAGGCTCGCGAGGTCGTTGTCGTCGAACTGGAGCATCGCGCCCAGGAAGAAGTCGACGGTGGTCTCGTTCAGGAAGTCGTCTGCCCCTCCGAGGATGAAGAGGGAGTCCACGAGCTCGTAGGCGACCCTCGCGCGGAGGCGCGGGAACTGTGAGTGGCCGAACTGGAAGATGTCGGCGTTGAACACGAGCCGGTCGTCGAAGAAGTTGAGGTCCACGCCGAGGCCGCCCGAAGACTCCATGATGCCGAAGCGGAACGTCGCGAAGTACACGCGCTGCGCGAGCATGAGCGTGAAGAGCAACGAGTTCGTCGTCGTCGCGCGCTGCTCTTCGTAGAACTCGGGCTCGCCGGCGGCGGGCGGGCTTCGCCGGACCTGGGTCGTCGTGTACGAGGTGCGCCCCCGCGGGTCGTCGACGAGCTGAACGAGGAAGTATCGACCCTCGCGCGGGAGGATCTGGATCGAGAAGTAGTTCTTGAACGTGTTCGCGAGGAAATTGTACTCGCTGCGAAGCTGAACGATCGTCCTCAGGCGCGCGATCGCTCCGACGATGTCCGAGACGCCCTCGACCGAGGTCTCGACCTCGTCAGCGAGGTGCTCGTCGCTCGTGAGGCGGCCGATGGTGCCCTCCCCGGCCGCCGTACGCTCGGTGATCTCGGAGATGTCCGCCAGGACGTCCTCGAGCTCCTCGGAGGCGCGATGGATCGACGCGATCGTGTCGTCCGACTCGCCGACGGCGCGGTCGATGTCGTCCGTGTTGTTCTCCAGGATATCGCGCACTTGCGAGGTCAGGACCTCGACGTTCGCGAGGA
>JBBSAT010000478.1:0-3501 GCA_038252025.1 Polyangiales bacterium
CCCGATGGAAGAACAGGTCCGCGATGCCCGTGTGGTCCACGCGATGCCCGCGCCCCTCGGCTTCTTCCATGAGCGCGAAGGACGTGTCTGCGTCGACCTGGACGGTCGAGGGCGGATCCATGATGACGACGATGCGCATGTGCGCGGGAGCGTAGAGCCCCCGTGAGAGAGACGCCAAGCGCGCGTGCGGGCCCATGCGCACGCGGTAGTCTCTCGCGGGTGAACTTCCGCACGCGCGCCCTGGTCCTCGTGTCGCTCCTGTCGCTCGCCCTCGCCGTCGCGCTCCCGGCGCGCGCGCTGAGGGCCTTCGACGACGCGCCTGCGGCGCGCTCGTCCGCGACGTACGCGCTCCATGCGGTCGCCGCCGATCACCCTCTCGCGTCCGCCGCCGGTGAGGCGATCCTGGCTCGCGGCGGAAACGCCGCCGATGCCGCCGTCGCCACCGTCCTCGCGCTCGGCGTCGTCAGCTCGGCCTCGAGCGGTCTCGGGGGCGGCGGCTTCGCGCTCTACTATCGCGCGTCCGACCGCACGCTCACCTTCCTCGACTTCCGCGAGAGAGCGCCGATGGCGGCGACGCCGTCGATGTACGCACGGCGCGAGGGCGACGACGACGCGGCCGCAGCGCAGCGCTCGATCACCGGCGGGCTCGCCGTCGCGGTCCCGGGGGAGCCGGCGGGGCTCGACGCGATCCTCACTCGCTTCGGGTCGGGACGTGTCGCGCGCTCGGACGTCAGCGGCCCGGCCGAGCGGCTCGCACGCGGCTGGCCGGCCTCCCGATACGTCGCGATGTACTCGGGGATGGTCGCGGGGAACCTCGCGCAAGATCCCGTGCTCGGCTCGTTTCTTCCGCCGGGCGGTGGCGCGATCGTGGAGGGCTCGAGCCTCCACAACGTGCCGCTCGCGCGCACGCTGCACGAGTTCGGCGCGCACGGGTCGCGCTCGTTCTATCGGGGCGCGATCGCACGCAGCATCGTTGCCGAGGTGAGCGCGCATGGCGGCGTGCTCACGGCGGAAGACCTCGCCGCGTACGAGGTGCGTGATCGCGCGCCCCTTCGAGCGAGCCGCTACGGCTTCGACATCGGCACGGCGCCCGCTCCTTCGGCAGGAGGGATGACGATGCTCGCGAGCCTCGCGTTCCTCGAGCGGGTGATGCCGGCGCCGCTCCACGAGGGCGCGGGGCTCCGGCACGCGCTGGCGGAGAGCTGGCTCGGGCCCTTCGCCGACCGGCAGCGCTACTGGGGAGATCCGGACTTCACGCCCATCCCGCTCGACGCGCTGACCACCGACGAACGTCTCGACGCGCGCGCGGCGCTCTTCGATCCGTGGCGTGCGCGCAGGATGGCCGACTTCGCGCTCCCGCTCGACGATGCGCCACCGCCGAGCGTCGACCCAGGCGACGATCACGGCACGTCTCACGTCTGCATCGTCGACGAGGAAGGCAACGTCATGTCCCTCACGACCACCGTGAACATGCCCTTCGGCGCGCGCTTCACCGCCGAGGGCATCGTCCTGAACGACGAGATGGACGACTTCGCGCGCGAGATCGGCGAGGGCAACGGCTTCGGCCTCGTCGGCGGCGCGCCGAACCTTCCCGGCCCAGGCCATCGCCCCGTCTCGACCATGTCTCCGACGATCGCGTTCGCGAACGGGCTTCCCGTCTTCTGCGTCGGCGGGAGCGGCGGAAGTCGCATCGTGACCGCCGTCGAGCAGGTGCTCGTCTTCGCGCTCTTGCTCGG
Organism: Polyangiales bacterium; assembly: GCA_038252025.1. Taxonomy (GTDB): domain Bacteria; phylum Myxococcota_A; class Polyangia; order Polyangiales; family Sandaracinaceae; genus JBBSAT01. The sequence goes on from JBBSAT010000478.1 coordinate 1,737, forward strand.
CGACACGCCGGCCGAGGCCGTGGACCGCGGGCGCGTGCACCACCAGGGCATGCCGGCGACGCTCAGCACGGAGATCCGGCTTCCTGCCGATCTCGTCCTCGCGCTCGCCGCGCGGGGCCATGATCTCAGCGCGCCGGTCGAGGGCTCCGCGAACGTGCAGGCGATCCGGATCGTTCGCGCGGCGGACGGAACGATCACCGGCCTCGAGGCGGCGAGCGACCCGCGCAAGGACGGCGAGCCGCGCGGACGCTGATCCGCCCGCTCGGGATGCAGGCCTCGCTCGCTCGGGTGTGCGGCAGCGCAGGGAACGAGACGCCAGCCCTTGAACGGGCCCTCGTTAGGTCGCCTAATCCGTGGACCCTCACGGAGGCCCCTCATGCTCGACGCCCGTCTCGCCCGATCGCGCCGTTCCTGGCGGTGTCTGTTCGTGCTGACCGCCTTCGCCCTCGTGGCGTGCGATCCTTCGTCGCCCGCGCCCACGACCGAGCCCGAGACGCTCCGCCCGCGCAGCTCTCCCGTCGAGTACGTCGGTCTGACGCTCGAGCGTCCCATCACGAACGAGGCGGACTTCCTCGCCATCGTCGATCCGATGTTCGGAGACGCCGCGGCCCACGGCGGCGGACACGCGAGCTTCGAGGTGCATCCCGGCGTGTTCCTCACGAGCACGCCCGACGGTCGAACCCCCGAGCAGGCCGTGCTGACCATGGAGATGGAGCCGACGCACGCGACCGGCGTCGACCGCCGCGTGATCTTGCAGGTGCCCGTGTCGTTCGCGTACGGCAGCGTCTACATCGCCGCCGTGCGGGCCGCGCTCGCTCGCGCCGCCGAGGTGATCGCCGCGGGCGACACGATGCAGCCCTTCCATCTCGAGTATCACGTGCTCTCGCCGATGGGCGGCGAGCTCACGGTGCAGACCGACTGGAACCACACCGACGGCGTCGTCCGCCTCGTCACGTCCGCGCCACGAACCTCGCTCGTCGCCGGCATGATCAACACGCCCGCCTTCGGCGGTCGCCCGTGGGAGCAGCTCGGCGGCACCGTCTGGTTCGAGCTCAGCCTCGACGAGTTCGAGTTCTTCTCGACGCGCGCGTACGGCATCACGTCCGGCGCCCTCCAGAACTTCTCGGACTTCCGCCTTCAGCCGCACAACTGGCTGCGCCTGACGGTGACCCCGGAGCTCGAGAACCGGATCGTCGAGGTCGGGTTCGAGGTCGTCGCCGTCGACGGAAGTCGCGTCCCCTTCGCGCGCGCGCCCGCATCGGTCGTCGCGGGCGAGCAGTTCCGCGAGAACGTGTTCCGCATGGTGCACGACATGCAGGACGCGGAGGCGGTGGCCCCCGGAAGCTCACTCCCGTTCGAGGTGCCTTTCTACTACGACGATCCCGCTGGCGGCGGTGTGGTCTCGGTGATCGCGACGGGCCGCGGGGGCGTCTTCACCATCGCGTACACCGTCGCGTCCCCCTTCCGCGAGCTCTCCGACGTGGACTTCGTTCCCTACCAGGGCAACGTCGAGATTCCGGCAGAGATCCCGATGACGCAGACCTGCGCAGAGCTCGGCTCGAGCGAGTCGCTCTCGGGTCGCTTTCACATGCGCTTCGACGCATCGAGCACCGTTCGTGGAAGCGCCGCGCTCACCTCGCCGCTCCGCGGAAACGTGTGGGGCAGCGTCTACCGCTCGACGGACGTCACCATCGGCGGGCCCATCGACGGGGCCTCGCCCCTCGCGAGCTTCGCGTTCACCGGCGTCGACGTCACGGCGGGCGTC
>JBBSAT010000479.1:0-3482 GCA_038252025.1 Polyangiales bacterium
CTCGGCCGTCATGTCGAGCTGCTCGCTGCGCACCTCCACGCCCGGGCCCTCTTCGCCTACCGTGATGAGCTGATCACGACCGCCGGTCGAGACGCGCCCGAGATCGCCCTCGCTCAGCTCGAGGCGATGGCTGCGGTGCATCTGGCCACCGATCTGATCGCGGACCGTGTACCCGGTGCCGTCCACGTCCAGCCAGAGCTCGCGATGGAGCGTGACCTGGTTCGGCGGGGCAAGCTGCTCGCCGCGCCGCAGCGTGTGAAGCGTGAGGTGCGCGTCGTTCGCGACCAGATAGACGGGGAGCGAGCGCCACTCGTCTGGGATCGACGTGCGCTGCGGATCGATCGCGGGCGCGCCCGAGAGCTCGACCTGGCGGAACGACTCGTCCGCGGCCCAGACCCAGATCTCCTGATCCGGCCATGGGCTCGGCAGCGACGGAGGCGTGAGCTCGCCTTCGGGGTCGGGTCGGTAGGCGCGGATGCGTAGCTCGTACGTGCCGGCCCGGACCTGCACCGTGAGCTCACCGCTCTCGGTGAAGCGAACGGGGAGCTCAGCGGAGAGCTCCACGGGGGTGCTTCCCGCGAGGAGCACGTCGCCGAGCGCCAGCTCACGCGAGCGTCCGGAGGCGCGCACCGTGATCGCCGTCTCGACGTCGAGCGGCATTCCGTCGGCGATGCGCCGGTGGACCTCGAGCGTGACGCCGTCCTCGTCGCTCGCTTCGCGCTCGGCGGACTCGAGCCAGACCTCGCCCGACGCGCCGCGCTGAGGCCGCGGCACGACCACGCCGAGCCGCACGAGGTCCACGCGCGCGATCTCGGGCGGGATGGGCAGCGTCTCGGGGACGACGCTCCAGCGGAAGCGTCCTTCGATGCGATGAGCGCCTGCGGCGAGGCGGACGTACGGAGCATCGGCACCGAGCACGGTGGCGCGCTGACCATCGACCCGAACCTCGATCGGCCAGCGCTCGCTGCTGCCGGGGATCGGGACGTCGAAGCGGCGATCGACGGTGACCTCGAGCGCGAACCTCGCCTCGGTCTCGTCCACCTCGAGCCGCAGCGAAGAAGGCCAGTCACAGCGCGGAACGCCACCCGGCGCGAGCGAGCAGCCGTAGGTCGCTTCGCCGTGCAGCGCCCAGGGCACCCAGGCGCGGAGCGGCTCCGGGATCTCCTCGTTCGTGATCGGTTGCGCGGACGCGCGTGAGGCCGAGAAGAGGAGCCCGAGCGCGACGAGCGCCGAGAGAGAGAACGCTGAACGCATGGAGGCCCGTCCCACGAAACACGCTCCGCCCGCAAGACCCCCTCCTCGAGGGCGAGCCGCGAAGCGAGCAGCGGCGGGGATCGGCGAAGAGGCGATGCGAGGTTGGTTCACCCTCGTCGTGTTGACCGACGCGGCTCACGAGGGCCCGTAAGGCGTTGGTAAAACGCGACCGATCACGAGGGCTCGTGCCCCTCCGCGTTGACACCCGAACCGACAAGTCTCGTTCACGCTGCGCCCAGGGCGCCGTGCGCGCGAGCGCGAAAAGGGAGGCGAACGTGTGATGGCCTGCGGCTTGCTGAACGGCGGGAATGCGCCGACTCCTCGCCCTCCTCTCGTTCACCACTCTTCTCGCGCTCGGCTCGCTCACCGCCGCACCGTCGACGGCGCGCGCGGACTTCCTCTTCGGTGTCTCGGTGGAAGGCGGCGGGTTCGTCGGCCCCCAGCAGGCGGCGATGGGCGGCCTCGCGCTGCGTCTGGGCGCCGACGTCGCGGGCCCTCTCTCGATCTACGTCCAGAGCCACGGCTTCGTCGGTCGGCTGACGGGCGGCCCGAACGGCGGCAGCGCGCAGGGCGTGATGTGGAACACGCTGATGGCCGACCTCCACTTCGGTCCGGTGCACCTCGCCGTCGGGCCGTCGGTCGATCTCGCGTGGGGCTGCGCCGAGAGCTCGGGCTGCTTCAACGGAAGCCCGCTCTTCGGGCTCGACGGACGCTTCGCGCTGCAGTTCGATCACCTCGTGATCTCGGTCGACGTGCATCCGACGTTCGTGAACGGCGATGTCGTCACCGGCATCGTCGGCGGTCTGGGCTGGCAGCTGTGAAGGCGCTCGCGTTCGTCTCTGCGCTCACGCTCGCGCTGGGCCCGGCCGTCGCCAGCGCGCAGGACATCCGCGTGATCTCGACCGAGGCACACGGTGAGACGAGCGACGTGGTGCTCGAAGGTGATCTCCATCTCGCGGCCGCGGCGATCACCGACCAGGCGCCCGCGCAGATCCGCGCTGCCGCGCCCGAGGCGTACGAGCCGATCGATCTCGGCGTGGTGCGCTACTCGGATACGACGACCCGCATCCAGTCGGTCGCGTTCCATCGCGTCAGCGACACGGAGATCGGCGTCACGATCCGAGCGCAGATCCGCGCCACGCAAGAGCACCGCACGCTCTCGCTGAGCTGGGCGCGCGACGGCGTGATCCACCTGGCGACCGTCACCCTCGAGGCGCGCGTGACCCTCACCTTCACCGAGAACGGCGGCGTGCACGCCCTGGTGCTGGGCGAGTCGGTGAGCGTCCACCCCGAGCTCACGGGGCTCTCCGTGATCCCGGAGAGCGCGATTCCGTTGAACGGACGACAGCTCGGCGAACAGAGCGTCCCGCGGAATCCGCTCGCCAGCCGCCACCTGCGCGGCACGGCGCTCCGGATCGAGAGCGTGGAGGGCGAGACGCTCCGGGCGCACGTGACGGCGGTCGCGCTGGCGACGTGAGGCTGTCTATCGGCTCGTGTCGGGTCAGTCCGGATCGGCGACGTGCCAGGTGTCGCCCTCGCGGACGAGCTCCATCCGGAAGCGCTCTCCGTACGGCAGCACGGCGTGGTCACCGTGCTCCTCGATGTCCGCGTCGAGCGCGCTTCGCAGCCCTGCCGCGAGGTGATCGAGCGCTTCCTCGCCCTCGCCGGAGAGGCTCTCGCGTAGCCGCGCCTCGGTCATCCCCTCTCTATCGACCTCCGGAAGCAGCCTGAGGAGGACGTCCCAGCGGCGAGCCTCGACCGCGCGCACGAACGAACGAACCGTCTGACGCGGCGTTCGCTGCCCGTAGTAGTCGACGACGTCGGTCACCACGCGCCAGCGCCCGCCCTCGCGCGCGAGGCGAAGCTCCTCATGCGCTCCGTACGTGACGACGGCCTCTTCCTCGGCCGCTCCGTCCCGACGCGAGAGCAGCTCCGCAAGCCTCGCGATCTCGTCCTCGTCGGTGAAGAGCGCGCGAAACTGCTCGAGGCTGATCCGTTCGCGATAGCGCTGGGACATCAGCGAGTACGCGCCGTCCACGTCACCGCGCCGTAGCGCTGCCGAGAGCGAAGCGACCGCTGCCTCGGGCGACTGAGCGTCGAGGGCAGCGCCGCACGCCGTCACGAAGGTCATGACGAGACCGAGCGTGATCGCCCGTAGCGCGCGCCCGGCTCCGCTCACCGTCATTCTCGCGGCGGCCGGCGTCGACCGTGCGGCGCATCCTGGACGC
>JBBSAT010000480.1:0-3476 GCA_038252025.1 Polyangiales bacterium
AAGCGGGGGACGGCCCCATGTCGAGCCGTCCACCCGACAAGTGCTGATCAACCGATCGGCCAGCTCTTGTGACCGTAGTCCTTCGCCCAGTAGATCCGCCCGGTGATGTAGTGGCGGAAGAGGCGGAAGAAGGGGCGCAGGCGCCCGTCAGTTCGCTTCAAAATGTTTTCAACCGCCTAGACCTAGACGGCCCGCGACAGCTCAACGGCAGGATCTGGGGGGGCGCACGCGTGGCGCGCGCGCGCGAAGGAAGAGCGCGAGGGTCGCCCGCGGGGCGCAGGGGCCGAGTGGAAGGCGGCGGAGCGCAGGGCGGCGGAGCTGTCGAAGGCGCTGCGGGCGTCGGGCATGCTCACGCACGTCGCGGTGGTGCGGGAGGGCGGGCGGATCCGGCTTCGCCTCGAACTCCGGCCAGACGATGCGGTGCAGCTCGTCGACAGGTAGGCGCCAGCTCGTGAGACGATGTTAGTCGACATCCGCACGGCAGATGGCCGTCGCGCGGCCTACGCGCGGCGCACGACGCCCGCCGCGAAGATGCACAGCATCGGAATCGCGGGCGCAACGAATCGCACGTCACCGCGCGACAGGATGCACTGTAGAACGACGAACGCCACGAGCGGGATCAGCAGACGCCGCTCTCGCAGACGAGGGTTCCGCGCGGCCGCAGCAGCGCCGAGGACCGCCAGCACGTGCTGCACGCGGAGGATCGCGATGGATGCATCGAGGAGAAAGAGGCCCGGAGGAGAGGCGGCGAAGACGCGGCTTCGAGCGAAGGCAAGCTCCCAGCAGTTCTCCGTCGAGACGGAGAACAGGTCCACGACACGCTGACCGAGCGTTCGCAGCGTCTGCACCGGCGCCGCGGCCGCCGCCCGGAGCACCTCCCGCGTGAGCGCGCGATCGGCATGTACCTCGTCGAGGCCGGTATGCCTCAGCACCGTGAGGCGCGACCAGGGGATCCCGAAGTCGGGTGCGTTGTGCACACCCAGGTTGGTGGAGCTCCACACGAACGTGCCGAAGACGGCGTAGTTCCGGGCCGTCCACGACCCGACCAACAGGAGCGGTCCCGTCGCGAGGGCGACGATCGAGCGCCCGTCTCGCGAGCCGGGCCGGAGCATCGGTGCCGCGAGGACCGGGAGCCAGATGATCGAGATGGGCCGCACGAGGATCGCCGTCGCCGCGACGAAGCCGATCCATGCTGCGCGCGGGACGCTGTCGACGCGCGCGACGAAGCCCCACATCAGCACGGCCCAAAGCCCCATCGAGATCGACTCGGTCATGAGGTTGGCCGTGAACATGACCATCGGCGCGAACAGAGCGGCCGCCAGCAGGGCGCCCCCCCAGCACTCGTCGTGCCGTGGCGATCAGGAAGAAGAGCGCGACCATCTCCCCGCCGACGTTCAACCAGAGCGCCGGCAGCGGACCGGGCCCCGCGATGCGAATGAGCGCGGCGCGAGCGAGCGGGTACCCCGGTGGGCGATACGCCTGGAAGGTCAGCCCTTCGTCCCAGCCGCTGTTGCCGACGCGCCCGTACTCGCCGTGCTCGACGAGCCCCATGGCGAGATCGCGATAGTCGCCGGCGTCGGAGACCTCTTCGGGACGAGCGACGAGGACCACGGCGACCCGAAGGAAGAACGCGACGCAACAGACCGCCCAGAACGATCGTGTGCTCGTGCGAAGAAAGGCGAGGGACACGGGGTTCGGCGCGACACTACACCGAGACGCCGCCCGGGTGTCTGGCGCGCGATCGCCGCGCGAGCGCCCTTTAGCGCTCTGCCCGTGCGCAGTATGCCGGCGCGTGATCCGCCGTCTCTCGCTGGCTCTGGCCGTCGAGCGCGATCCGCGGAGGCATCCTCGACCCGGTCGACGTCTCCATCCCGACCTACGGCATCATCGCTCGCATCGAGGTAGCGCGCCTCAGGCTGGCTCGCGGTCTCTCAGCGCGGCGGCGCACCTTCGATGGGCTGACCCCACGCGTCCCGCGGCTTCGGCAGCGCGCCGTGGGCGTACGCGAGCGCGATCATCTCGTCCAGCCACGCGAGCCGTTGCTCGATGGTCATCTCGAGACCCTTCACGTAGCTGCGTCGCTCCGCGTCCTCGTAGGTGCCCCAGTCTGCGCTGTCGTTCATCGCTTCGTCCTCTCGGCGATCTCCTTGAGCGCAGAGATGTCAGCCAGATCCTTGGGTCGACCGCCGATGCGCTTCAAGACGACGAGGTCGGCGATCGAGGCCACACGCACCGTCGAGCCGGCGACGTCCATCGCGACCGCGCGCGACCACACCTCCGCGAACGGGAGGGGAGGATCGACGAAGATGTCGACCTCGAGCAGAGGACGGCGGGGATCCCACATCGAGAATACCCGCATCCCTTTTTCCTCGATCCATCGGCGGCGGATGTCCGGGTCTGCGAAGTCGCGCGCATCCACCGGCGCGCGCGGCACCATACCGATTCGAGCGAGGGCCGCGATCGGCTTGATCGCCTCGCCGGCGTCCAGGTCGACCATGACGTCCACGTCGACGGTGAGACGCGCGTATCCGTGCAGGACCGTCGCGAGCCCGCCGACGATGACGAAGCGCCCTCCCCCTCCGACGAGGGCCGCCAGGATCGGTGCGAACGTGGACACATGCCGAGGCTACACCGTGGCGGGGGGAGCGGACGACTCGTTGGACTCGACCGCCGGGCGAAGATGAGCGCGAGAATTCCCCTCTCCCCCACCCTCTCCCCGCCTTGCGGGGCGAGGGAGCTTGGTCTCGGCCACGGCGAGAGACGTCGGGAACGTGCAAGATGATCGGCGACCGCATGCCTACAGACTCACCGATGACTCGACGCGCTCGCCGCGGGTGTCGCCCTCGCCGTGGTCCTCGTGAGCGCCACGCCGGCGCGGTCCGTCTCGCGCTTCGTCTTCCCGCCGGCACCGTAGGCGGGGCGAGTCGGCGCTTCAGCGCTGGCTGGAGCGTGGGACGTAGGCGTCCGAGATCGTGCCCATGAACTGCGCGAGGATTCCGTCCGTCACGCGCAAGCGGCGCGAGAGCTCGCGCGCGACGTTCATCACGAAGAGCGCGTAGGACTTCAGGTCGCGACGGTAGAGCAGCTTGTCCACGCTCTCCGCGCTCACGCGCAACAGACGGCTCGGCGCCAGCGCGCGCACGCTCGCCGAGCGCGGCTGCACGTCGAGGATCGACATCTCCCCGAACCAGCCCGAAGGGCCGAGCATCGCGACGCGGACCTCGGAAGCGTTCGGTCCTTTCTTCAGGACCTCGAGCTCGCCCTCGAGCACCACGAACATGTCCCGCGCGGTCTCACCTTCGGTGACCACCCGCTCGCCGACCTGCACGCGAACCGTCGGCAGCTCACGGGCGAGGAGGCCCAGCGTCTCGTCGTCGAGCCCTCCGAACAGGCCGATCTCGCGCAGGCGCGCCGGATCGACCACGTCGAGCGGGTTGACCTTCGACCCGTCCGGTCGGTCCGACTTGTTCTGGGAC
>JBBSAT010000481.1:0-3445 GCA_038252025.1 Polyangiales bacterium
GACCGCACGTCGCGCGCGAGCGGGACGCCGTCGGGCGTGGGATCGAGGCTCACGGCGATGCCCCAGTCGACGAGATAGACCTCGCCGAAGCCTCCGATCATCACGTTGTCGGGCTTGAGATCGCGATGGAGCAGGCGCCGCGTGTGCGCGAAGTGCAGGGCGCGCGCGACCTGCCCGAGGATGCCCAGCTGCAGGCGGAGGAACGCCTCGGAGCGTCGCGTCGCGTCGGGCACGACGAGGAGCTGACTCCAGGGACGGCCCTCGATGCGCTTCATGACGATCAGCGGACGCCCCGCGGCGTCTCGGCCGAGCGCGTGGATGGGGACGACGTTGGGGTGCTCGAGCGCGCCCGTGACGCGGGCCTCGCGCAGCAGCTGCGCCTCGAGGTGCGCGCCGACGTCGGCCTCGCGCAGGAGCTTCACCGCGACGTCGCGCGTCAGCGAGGTCTGGACGGCCGTGTACACGACGCCCATGCCGCCCTCACCGAGCGTGGCGCCGATCTGGATCTGCGGGACGCCGTCTTCGAGCGGAGCGAGGAGCGCGGGCAGCGCGGGTAAGGACGAGCCAGCCAGTGCGCTCGACACGTTGGCGCGACGCAGGGTGGCGCGCGTGTCCGGCGGGGCGACGTCGGTCGCGGAGATTCCCTGCGCAGCCCACGTCGTGGTGAGGGCGAGGCGCGCTTCGCTGGAGAGGTCGTGGCTCATGAGAGGCGGGCTGCCGAACGCGCGCACGATAACGGATCGCGCGGGACCAGCGCGAGCGCCCTGATCGCCGCAGAGGCCAACCACACTCAGCCGGGGCGGCTCGCCCTCGAGAGGGTCGTCGCGCGCCGCGAGAGGCGGGCGCTCGCAGCCGGCGATCGCGAACAAAGGCCGTACTACGACAGCGCGATGCTCTCGCGCTCGCTCGTGCTGGTCTCGCTCTCGCTCGCCGGGGCGGTCGTCTTCGGCGTCGGCGTGGCGGCGGCTCGGCGGCGACACATCAGCGAGAGGAGACCGCCGGGCAGGACTGTGAGCGTCTTTCTGCAACAGCCCCGGCGACGCGATGGCGACGTCCTCCGGCGCCATCGCCGGCACCGGCGTGACGTGCGTCACGTCCGGCGTGCTCTGCGCCTCCGCGTTCTGATCGAGCCGAGGCGGTCAGCGCGCGAGCACGACGAGCTCGATCGCGTATCGACACATGCGCAACACGAGGACGCTGCCAGCCTCGTCGAGCAGCTCGGTCAGTCGAGCACGTGCGCGCTTCTCAGCGCAGCCCGAAGCGAACGAGTCGTGCGCCCGTGGCGATCGTGACGGTGTCCACGGTCTGTGACGCGGTCAGCCCGAGCGCGAGATAGAGCGACGTATCGACGAGGCCGATGGCCGCACCGTAGTCGTCGGCGCCGCTGATGACCGTCGTGCGCGATCCGAACACCAGCGTGTAGCGTGGCTCGAGCGCCGGGGTCACGACGAACAGGAAGCCATCGGTGCCCGTGCCGGGGTCGCGTCCCGCGAGGGTTCCCGAGCTCGTGACGAAGCCCCCCGAGCCGACGTAGCCCGTGAGCGCGACGCTACGGCCGTCCGCAACGATGCCTTCGACGCGAGCGGCCGGCGTCCCGTTGACGCCGAGGCTGAAGAGCGTCGGGCTGGCGAGGGCACCGCTACACGCCTCGATGCCGACGACACCGATCCACGTCGCGCCGGTCTCGCCCCGCGCGAGCGTGGCGTCGCTCGCCGACCCGTCACCCACCCCGAGCATCCGACATTCCGCGCTCGACGCTGGCGTCGTCGCGACGAAGGCGGTGAAGATCCGGCCGTTCGCGTACGCCGTCACGCCGGTCCCTGGGGCCCAGTCGCCGCTCGTGCAGCGAACGCCGGTCGACCATTGAGGGTCGCCGAGCACGTCGAGGCGCAGGACGACGAGCTCGGCGTCCGGCGGCGGTGGGTCGAGGCCGTCGAGCGTGCTGTGTCCGGCGAGGTAGCTCGAGACGTGCATCGACAGCACCTGATCGTTCCCGTCGGCCCGAACGAGATCGACGCTGCTGAAGCTGGCGCCGCCGATCGCGTGCACGTGGAGCAAGGTGCCTGTGCGATCGAACCGCGCGAGCCGTACGCGACCGTCGAAGGGCCCGCGATCGACGGGACGGGTCGTGCCGTCCAGGCTCAACGCACCGATCGTGCTCGTCGCGCTCGGGAGCGTGCGCCACGCGATCGTCGCGCCATCGTCGTCGACCGCGAGGCCTCCGAGGTAGTCGCCAGCGCCGCCGGTCGTGAGGGTGTGGGCCCAGAGCGGACGCCCGCTCGCCGCGTCGAGCGCGAGGACCACCACGCCGGTGCGCAGCGCCTCCGTGTCGTCGCTGGGCACGGGCGGCAGGGTCAGCGTCGTGCCGCCGCTGCTGATGGACCAGCTCTCCACCCTCGTGCCTGCTGCGTAGACGATCCCCGCGCTCTCGCCGATCCGACGGATCCGGCTGTTGTAGCTGAAGGCGCTCACGGCACGCGCGAAGGTCGTCCAGCGCGCGCCGCTCGTGACGCGACTGACGAAGTGGGTGGGGCCCATCGCGCTCGCGCCTTCCCACGTGAACGTCGTGCTGCTCACGAAGACACCTGCGGCGAGCGACGCGCTCGCTTCGCCCGCCGCCGTCGCGGAGACGTAGCCGCCACTGAACCCCTGCTGCGCCTCGGCCACCAGGCTCGTCGGAAACGGCTCGGGCACCAGCGAGCACGAAGCGTCGACGTTCGCGTCGGGGCCCGCCTCCCTGGACGCGTCGCGCGGTGAGGCGTCCGAGCTCGCGTCCGCCAGCCCCGTCCACGCGTCGAGCGGACCCACGCCCGCATCCTCGCGCCACGCATCGGTCACGGCCGCGTCGAGATCGTTTCCGCCGCCGTCCACGATCTCGATCGGCGCGCACTGCCCTTCGTCGTCGCACGCCGTCCCTGCCGGGCACTCGGCGCCGAGGCACGTCGCGGCGAGAAAGATCGGCACCTCCACCCGAACGTTCGGCGCGAACGCGGCGAACCGGGTCGTCGCGAAGAGGACGTCGTCCGCGGCCGCGGTGTCCGTCGCGACGCGGAGCGCCTCCACGCGGATCTCGACGCGTCCCAGTCGAGCGGGATCGGATGGCGCGACGCCGAACGAGAGCGGTAGCTGCACGCGACCGAGCCGGCTCGCACCGTCCCGGCTCACCGACCAGCGACGCTCGACGCGCGGTGCTTCGGGTCGATCACAGCTCGGCTCGCACACCAGCACGTGGACCGCACGAAGCACACGATCGCCGACGACGGGCGGCTCCGCGTCGGTCGGGAGGTCCGAGTCGATCCGCACGACGAGCTGCGAGGGCGCGCTCGCGCATCCGCCGCTGGAGAGACACGCCAGCACGATGCCGATCGCTAGAGGAGTGCTCCCGTCGGCGACCCTAGACGGAAGTGGGCGAAGCCCACGGACGGGAAGGGTCGCCGCAGGGAGC
>JBBSAT010000482.1:0-3413 GCA_038252025.1 Polyangiales bacterium
CCCTTGCCCATGCCCTTGCCCTTGCCCTCTCCCCCTCTCCCCCTCTCTCACCGATACAACCCTCTCACGCCCCCCGGCGCCAGCAGCGCTTTCGTGATCGCCAGCGTCCCTCTCACGAGCGTCCCCATGTCCTCGATCGCCACGTGGTCGACGCGCAGCGCGAGCCCCGTGTCGTCGAGCGTCACGCTCGCGCCCGTCGTCGCGATGGACAGCGCCGCGTGCAGCACAGCCGCGGGAACACTGCCATCCTCGAAGGCGCCGCTCTCTCTCCCGCGGAGCTCACGATCGAACGCGCGCTGGAGCTTCTCGACCTTGTCCTCGGCGGGCGGAGCCTTCGCGATCACGCCGCGCTTCGCCGTCCGCTCGATGGCGAGGCCGCGACCGAGCGAGGGCCACTCGAGGTAGACCTCGGTGTAGAGGACCCCCGGCTCGCCGTCCACGCGCGCTTCGAAGGTCGCTCCGTGACACTCGCCGGTGATCGACGAGTTGTCCGCGCTCCATCGCAGCCCGGCGCTCGCTGCGAGCTGGCTCCAGATCGGCGCGATCGCCGTCTCGAAGTCCGCCTCCCAGCCCCCGCGCGCGAGCACCAGCCGCGACGAGAGGTCCGTCATGCGATCGGCGACCGCGCGGACGTCGTCGCCGCCGAGCTGCGTCGCGGGCAGGGTGAGCCAGAGGCTGCGATCGTCGATCGCGAGCGCGCCGTCGCCGATCAGCACGACGAGCGCGTTCCCCAGATCGAAAGCGAGCGCGCGCGCGAGCCCCGCCTCGACGGCTAGCAACTGGAGCGCACCGTCGAGCCGCAAGTCGCCGATCGGGACGCGCGGTCGATGCGCGAACGGATCGGCGACGCCCCAACGGAGAGGCGGCTGCGCGAGCATCCCCAAGCGCAGGGAGGTCTGGTGCAGGCAGTACAGCCGCACCTCGGCCTCGGGCGCGAAGCCGCCAAACTGCGCGACCCCGAACGTGAGGTCGTTCCACTCCCCGCTCCACTCGAGGTCGCGGACCTGTGGGAGCCTCAGGGTCTCGGCGATGACGCGCCCCTCCATGGATCCCTCAGAAGGGCGAAGCCCCCTCCGCGCGCAGCTCCTTGATGCGCGAGCGGAGCGGGATGATGAAGTCCATGCTGACCGTCATGTTCTTGCCGCGTAGCGCGCGGCCCGTGTGCCACTTGGTCAGGCCGAGCCGCGCGATGGCGCGGACGAACTCGCTGCCCTTGCGCCCGCGCTTGAAGAACGCCGTCAGACCACCGAACGCCGAGCAGACGAGATCGAGCTCCGCCTGGCTGATGTTCTTCAGCGCCACCTCGTCGAGGAGGTGCTGCCGGATGATGTTGCCGCGCCGGCGAACGAGCACGAGCACCAGCACCACGAAGGCCGCGACGAAGAGCATCCAGAGCGGCAGCATGCAGAGGAACGCGACGCCGCCGCCGATGAGCGACGTGCCGTTCCACGTCGCGTGCAGGAAGACCGCTGCCCCGTAGCCGACGAAGGGCGCGACCACGCGCACGACCTTGTTCTCGCTCTCCCTCGCGAGCCCGAGCCCGATCCCCGTCATGGACGTGTAGAGCGGGTGACCCCAGGGAGCGAGAAAGCCTCGAAGCACGACGGTCATGCCGAGCGCCTGAACGCCGCCGTCCTGCATCGCGCGTGCGTAGTAGATGACGTTCTCGGTCGCCGCGAAGCCGATGGCCGTGAAGGTCGCGTAGATGATGCCGTCCACGACGCCGTCGAACTGATCGCGGAGAAAGTAGAAGACGCCGAGGACCATGATCCCCTTGAAGAACTCCTCGCAGAGCGGCGCCGAGACGACGATGCTGATCGCCTCGCCGACGTCTGGCCCTGCGATGCTCGAGAACACCGCGCCGATGGCCGTGTTGATGAAGCCGGCGAAGCCGCAGGCCGCGAGCGCGCCCCAGAACAGGCAGAGCATGAGCGCCCAGAGCGGCTCGGGGTCGTAGCGGTCGAGGAGCCGCGGGAACGTCAGGTAGACGACCATCGCGGGGAACGCGATCAGCGCGCCGAAGGCCATCGCCATGAACGCGTTCGCCGGGTTCGCTTCGAAGAGCGGCAGGATGATGAAGAGCAGGAGGAAGAGGAGGCCGCCGACGGCCTGGCCGAGCAGCCAGAGCGAGCCGCCGACGATGCGTCGCGTGCGGTATGGGCTCGGCATCCCCGGGCTCGAACCAGGCTCGCGGTGGGGCGGCGCTCCATACGGCGCCGGCCCCTGACCGTACGGTCCGTTCACGAACGCTCCGCGTTCGCCGCCTCGAGGATGACGCCCATCGCCCGGAACTTCGCGTAGCGCTCGTCGCGAAGCGTGTCGGGGTGCGCGCTCTTGAGCCCCGCGAGCTCGCGCCGCAGCGCCTCGCCGACCCGCCTCGCCGCATCGTCCACGTCGCGGTGCGCGCCGCCGACCGGCTCCGAGATCGTCCCGTCGACGACACCGAGCTTGATGACGTCCCCCGCGAGCAGCTTGAGCTGGGTGGCCGCTTCCGGTGCGCGCGCGCCGTCGCGCCAGAGGATCGATGCGCAGCCTTCCGGCGTGATGACGCTGTAGGTCGCGAACTCGAGCATGAGGACGCGGTTCGCCACGCCGAGCGCCAGCGCGCCGCCAGAGCCGCCCTCACCGATCACGGTGGCGATGATCGGCACGCCGAGCTGGCTCATCACCAGGAGCGACTTGCCGATCGCCTCGCTCTGCCCGCGCTCTTCTGCGCCGATGCCGGGATAGGCGCCGGGCGTGTCGATGAACGTCAGCACGGGCCGCTTGAAGCGGTCGGCCATCTCCATGATGCGCATCGCCTTCCGGTAGCCCTCCGGATGCGCCATTCCGAAGTTTCGCCGCACCTTCTCCTTCGTCGTGCGGCCCTTCTGGTGCCCGATGATCGCGACGGTCTGCCCATCGAGGCGAGCGAAGCCGGCGACGATCGCGGCGTCCTCGCCGTAGAGCCGATCCCCGTGCAGCTCGATCACGTCCTCGAAGATGCGCTCGACGTAGTCGAGGAAGTACGGCCGGTCGGGGTGCCGCGAGAGCTGCACCTTCTGCCAGACGGTCAGGTCGGCGTAGATCTCGCGCGAGAGATCGCGCGCGCGCTGCTCGAGCTTGCCGAGCTCTCCCTCGAAGCCCTTCTCGCGCACGCCGTAGAGCTTCAGCTCACGGATGCGCTCCTCGAGCTCGACGATCGGCTTCTCGAATTCCAGGTGGGCCATGTCGCCGCGATGCTACCCGCGGACCGCCACGCCGTCACCCGCAGGAATGGCGACTGGTCACGGGCTCAGTGCCCGACCGAAAAGTTCGGTCCGGCACTTCGCCTTCTCATCGGGGCCGATACGCGGCCCCCTCCATCCCGAGTGAATCGGGATGGAACCACCCCCTCGTAGCGCTGCGCGAGAAGGCGAGACCAGTCTCTGGTC
>JBBSAT010000483.1:0-3386 GCA_038252025.1 Polyangiales bacterium
CCAGGTGGATCTGGCCGTGGCGCGCGCGGAACGAGACGTCCAGCTCGACGCAGACCTTCAGACGAACGCCGTGCGCGCGCGCGGCCTTCGCGACGGCTTCGACGTGGTCTGCGTGATCGACCAGCAGCGTGATGGCGCCTGGCGCCCGCTCCGCGACCGACGACAGGGCCCGCGGGTCGACGGTCGGATAGGCGACGATGAGGTCCGAGTGCCCCCGTTCCGCGAGGCGGACCGCCTCGAAGACCGAGAAGGCGAGCAGCCCTCGGATGAGGGGCCCTCCCCGATCGAGCACCCGCTCGAGGAGGCGGACGCTGCGAAACGACTTGGTCGCCACGCGGACGGACTTCCCGGCGCGCGTCGCGTGCCCCAGAACGACGTCGATGTTTCGATCGAGCGCATCCCGGTCCACCAGGAGAGTCGGAAGCGACTCCTCGGCGAGCAGCGCACGCGCCTCGTCCCAGGACAGCATGGGCGGAGTGTACACGCCGCAATTGCTCGGCTCTGCGCCCGTGCTAGAGCGCCCGGCCCTTTTTTCGCTCGAACCCGGATCGGTGATTCGTTCATGACTCTTCCCCACGCCACGCCGAGCTCTGGCATCGATCGTCCGGCCTCGACGGAGGGCGACGCGGAGCAGGTGCGCATCGTCGGGGAGGAGGAGCGCACCCTGGGCCGCATCCAGAAGCACCTCGCTGCGCGCCAGATGCTCAAGCCCTCCGAGGACACGCTCGACTTCGAGACCGAGATGCTCTCGCTCCGCGATCAGATCAAGGACGCGAGGCTCGAGGACGTGCCGCCCCTCATCGAGGAGATGGAGCGTCTGACGGAGGTCGCGGCGCGCCGCGGCAAGGTCATCGAAGGCGCGGTGGACGCAGACTCGCCGTACTTCGGCCGCATGGTCCTCGAGGAGAACGAGAAGCGCCGAGAGGTGCTCATCGGGAAGGCGACCTACCTCGACCCGCGGACGAACGTCCGCATCGTCGACTGGCGAGACGCGCCCGTTTCGCGGCTCTACTACCGCTACGAAGAAGGCGACGAGTACGAGGAGAACTTCGGCGGACGCGAGGTCACGGGCGACGTGATCACCCGTCGCAGTGTCGCGATCGGCTCGGGCTCGCTCCGACGTATCGGCTCACCGCAGGGCATCTTCGTGCGCGGCAAGGAGGGCGCGTGGCGACGGGCCGGCGACAGCGCGCGGCTCTCGGGAGGACAGGGCGCGGCGATGCGGCCCGAGGGCCACCACACGCCATCGAACGATCATCGTCCGGGTCGGCTCGGCATGCGCATCGATGACGGCCGGGACGAGAAGTTCCTGCCCGAGATCACGGCGCTCATCGACGCGCGCCAGTTCGAGCTGATCACCAAGCCGGACGCAGGGCTCGTCGTCATCCAGGGCGGGGCCGGCAGCGGCAAGACCACGATCGGTCTGCACCGGCTCGCGTACCTCGCGTTCCACGATCCGAAGCGCTTCCGGTCCGACCGGGTGCTCGTCATGGTCTTCAACGAAGCGCTCGTCCGCTACATCTCGCGCGTGCTCCCGGCGCTCGGGGTGCACGGCGTCGCCGTGGTGACGTTCGAGACGTGGGCCGAGAAGCTGCGGCGACAGCACCTCCGCGGGCTTCCCAGCGAGATCCACCCCGAGACGCCGACGGCCGTCACGCGGCTGAAGAAGCACCCGGTGATGCTGCGTCTCATCGATGCGCACGCCGCGCGCACCGCCCTGAAGGTGACCGAGCGTCTCGAGGCTGCGCTCGTGAACGTGGAAGGTCGCGAAGAGGCTCTCGCGCACTGGAAGGACAACGACCGCGGCCCGCTCGGCCTACGTCTGTCGCGCCTCCGCAGCTGGGTCTCGCCCGCCGACGACAAGGACGAGCTGCTCGACGAGGCAGCGCTTGCCGCACGGCCAGCGCCACGATCCGTCGCGCTCCGGCACGCGGTCGAGCGGACGGTCACCACCGCGCGCCGCGACCTGCTCGACGTCTCCGTCGCCTGGTCCGAGATCCTGACGGACCACGCCGCGATCCGAGCGGCGTTCGCCGAGCACGCGCCGGAGGACCTCGACGAGGACGACTTCCGCACCGCGCTGACCTGGTGCGACGTGCGCTGCGCCGCGATCATCGCTGATCTCGACCAGAAGCGTGACGAGGGCGAAGAGAAGCCCACGCGCGCCAAGAAGGACACGCAGGCCGACCGAGACGACGACGACCGTGTTCGCACGATCGACGACGAGGCTCCGCGGCCGAAGCTGGTCGCGCGGCGCCGTGGCGAAGACGACGACGACGGCGCGGGCGACGACGATGACCGCTCGGTCGGCATCGACGGCGCGATCGAGACCGAGCCGCCGCGCCTCGATCGCGAGGACGACGCGCTCCTGCTCCGGGTCATCCAGCGGCTGCGCGGCCCGCTCGTGAAGAACGCGGGCCGCGAGAACGGCCGTCCGGTCGAGCGACTCCGCTACGAGCACGTGCTCGTCGACGAGGCGCAGGATCTCTCGCCGGTAGAGCTGGCCGTGGTCATGGGCGCGACGAGCAAGGAGCGCAGCGTCACCCTCGCCGGTGACACGGCACAGCGCCTACACATGGACAACGGGTTCAAGGACTGGCCGCAGCTGCTCCAGGCGATCCGGTCGCGACGTCCGGGCGTGTCCGACGCGGAGCTCGAGCCGATCGCCGTCGAGCCCTTGAAGGTCCAGTACAGGTCGACGCACCAGATCATCGAGCTCGCGCAGCAGGTCCTCGGGCCGCTGGCCGATCCGAAGTCCGGAAACGCGATCCGGCCGGGCGCGCCGGTAGAGCTGTTCCGCTTCGTCCACAGCGGCGAGTGCGTCGCGTTCCTCGGGGAAGCGCTGCGCGAGCTGATGCAGTCCGAGCCCCGCTCGTCGATCGCGCTCATCGCTCGGTACCCCGAGCAGGCGGACATCTACTACAAGGGCCTCCAGAACGCGGAGGTGCCGTACATGCGGCGCATCGCGGAGCAGGACTTCCCGTTCAAGCCTGGCATCGACGTGACGGACGTCCGCCAGGTGAAGGGCCTCGAGTTCGACTACGTCGTGATCCTGGAGGCGTCGAAGCCGAGCTTCCCGGTCAACGACGAGAGCCGACACCTGCTGCACATCGCCGCGACGCGCGCAGCCCATCAGCTCTGGATCACCTGCGTGGGCGAGCCGTCGGACCTTTTTCCGGCGTCGCTCCGCGACCGCGCGTTCTGAACGCAGAGACGACGAAGGGCGCGCCCCGCTTGGAGCACGCCCTCTTCTGAACCGGCTACGCGAGCACTCTTCTCGACGGCTCGCTTCGCCCGCCGCTCCAGTACGTGCTAGCGGCGAGCACTTCCGTCCGCGGCCCGCTACGCGAGCACACGTCTAGACCGCGCGCGTAGCCCCCCCCACC
>JBBSAT010000484.1:0-3371 GCA_038252025.1 Polyangiales bacterium
CGAGCTCCGTGATCACCGACATGACCTTATCCTCACCTGTGGCGCCGATCGGGCAACCGCAGTCTGAACCGTACGTAGCTCCTTGATCCCTCGGGTCGACGCCACGTAGTGAAGCACGGCGAGCAGCATCTCTCTGCCGATCGGCGTGTCGGGGAGCAGCTCGATCCGGCGCGCGAGCCGCCCGAAGAGCTCGTCCAGCGTGCTCCGTGCCCTCGCGAGTCGCAGCGCGTCCAGCGCGAGCTTCGCCGTCTCGGGCATGTCCCGCTGATCGAGGCGTCCCTCATCGAGGGCAGCGAGGTCGTCGATGAGGAGCGAGAGCTGCGGGACGTGCGCTGACAACGCTTCCCGCTCCGCCGGGTTCGCGAAGTCGAACACGTCGATCAGCTCGGGCGACGCGCGCCAGCCACCGAGCACCTGCGCGAGCACGACCGGCACGATCGGCGGGAGCCTGTTCGCGCGAGGGTGCTGCCTTCGCCACTTCTCCCAGATGCGGACCTCATACGCGAGAACACGAAACGCGAGCAGCGGGTCGTGAGTGCTCTGGTGTTCGAACAGAACGTAGATGCGCGCATCGCGGCCGGCGAGCTGCACGGAGAACAGCAGGTCGGTGAGCCGAGACCTCAGTGCCGCGTCGACGAACGAGCCTGGCTCGATGCGCAGCGAGCCCCAGTCGACGAGCGCCGTGACCGCGGGCGGCAGCACGGCGCGGAGCTCGCCGCGGGCGCTGTCGAGATCGGTGAACGCGGCTTTGAAGAGCGCGTCGTGATGGTTCGCGGGCATCGCGGAGAGCGGACGGCGCGCGTGGAGACCGACTGACGCCGAACGGGGCGATCTTCGATGTTCCGAGCATCGACTGATACGAAGGTGCCAGACCCCATGTCTGTGCGGCGCGATCCCATCGACTCGCCAGGCGCGATGCTCGCGGCGACGAGGTTGCCTCCTGCGCGCCGACGGGGACCTTGCGCTTGTGGAGCTCGTAGAAGAACGGAATGAGCACCGATTCATTTCGTGCCGCAGCCCTTCGTTCGCAGGCCGACTCGTCGGAGCGCGTGAGAGGTACGCAGGTCGGCCGAACCGAATCGCCCGTGGCCGATCGTTTTCGGACGCGGCCGCGCACGGTGGCACTACGCTTCGCGCCCATGCCTGAAGTTCCGACAGAGCCCGGCAAGCCCGACACCGGGACGCTCGACCCCGGGCTCGACGACCTGAAGCGTCTCCGCGACGTGATCGCCGAGTCGGCGACGACGGTCTCGAAGTCGTTCATCGCGCTCGAGTCGGTCGCGCTCTATCTCTTCGTCACCGCCGCGAGCCTCGTGCCGCGCGACGTGCTGTCGGATCGCGCCTCGTCGGGACATCTCTCTCTACCGGTGATCGGCGTCGAGACGCACCTGACCCTCTTCTTCGTGGTGCTCTTCGCGGGTGTCCTCGTCCTGGTCATCGATCTCGGCGGGAACCTCCGCCTCCTCGCAGATCGCGTGCGTGACTTCGTCGCCCTCGCGTACGACTCGGCGCGCGCACCACGGCAACTGCCTGCATGGGGCCCGGTCCACCTCCTCGTCACGATCGCCTCCGGGAGGGCGAGCCGATCCTCGCAGCTCTGGCTCGTCGTCGTGCTCGCGATCGCGTTCGCGCCGCCCGTCGCCTCGGTGGTCTACGCCTGGTTCGTCTATGCGAACGGAGGTGCGCTCCCGTGGCGGGTCCTGCTCGCGACGCTCGTCGGGCTCGTCTTCGCCGCCACGGTGGGCGCGACCTCCGACGTCTGGGGCGGACTGCTCGCGAGCGGTCCACGACGTCAGTGGCGGGTCGCCCTCGCCGGCGGAGCGCTCGTTCTCGTGTCCGTGCTCATCGGGCTGATGCCCGTGCAGCTCGACCTTCGGAGTCAGGATCTCAGCGGGCTCGACCTGACCGTGCACCACGCCGGCGAGTGGTTCGCGGATCCCGTCGACTTCCGCGACGCGCGGCTCGACGGCGCAGACTTCACGGGCGCGCGCCTCAGCCAGCTCGACTTCACCGGCGCCGTCATGCGCAACGCCGACTTCTCGCTCGCGCACCTGCGAGGCGCGGACCTCACGTGCACCAAGCTCGCAGGCGCGCGGTTCGTCGGCGCGAACCTCGCGGACACCATGTTCGTGCCCGACGCGAGCGACGCGACTGTCTCCGCCCGGCCCGAGTGCGCGAGGCCGGACGTCGGAGCTGATCGAGCCCACGGTGCGGACCTGCGCTACGCGCAGATGACGGACGAGACGCGCGCGCTCCTCGTCCACACGAGCGCGCGTCTTCCAGCGACCCCCGAGGCGACGAACGCGCGAACGCTCGCTCGCGCGTGTGTGCTCGCGCTCCATCCGATCCACGCGACGCCGCCTTCCTGGCTGGCCGGCGAGGTCCGGCTGCGCAGCGCCGAGGTCTCGGCGACGGACTGCGCGCCGTTCGTCGGTGTCCCGCCGAGCGAGAGCGCGCCCTGATCGACGCGCCTACGGAGACCTCTCGCGACGCGCCAGCGTGAAGAACACGACGACACCGATCGCCGCTCGACCGCGCGCGGGTGGGGGTCAGCGGCTGGTATCGTCGTCCCGATGCTCATCAAAGACCCCGACAAGGCGCGGCGGCTCGCCCGCTCCATCTGCGCCGACATCCAGCTCTACAATGCCGAAGCGATGCAGCCGGGGAACACCGAGGCACTCGGAACCGCCATCTGGGAGGGGCACGATCTCTTCACGTCGCGCGTCTCGCCCGCGCTGGAGAGCTTCTACGAGGAAGCGGTCCGCGAACTGATGTCGCTCGAGCTCGTACAGCTCCCGCGTCGTAGTGGCGGCGAGGCACAGCCGATGGGCCATCCTCCGACCGGCCGCGAAGCGCAGGGTGGGGGGATGGCGGTCGTACTGGTGGCGGTCGCCATCCTCCTCCTCGCAGTGGGCGGCGCCTTCTTCCTCTTCGCGCGCTAACCGCGAGTCCTTCGCTGGCCCGGTCCGCGCTCGCCCGGTTTGGGGTCAGCCCCCTGGCTTCGCGGGCTTCGCCGGCTCAGTCGGCGAGCACGGCTTCGAGGCTCGGCGCCGAGACGACGCGCTCGAGCCAGCGGTCGAGCGTCGCGTCGTCGGCCGCGCGAATCCGCGCGTGAACGTCGTCCGGCAGCGCGGCGAAGCGAACGCCGAGCAGCTTCGCGAGCGTCGTGACGAGCGCCTCGTGGCGACCTCGCGCCTCGCCTCGCGCCTCGAGCTCCGTGATCACCGACATGACCTTATCCTCACCTGTGGCGCCGATCGGGCAACCGCAGTCTGAACCGTACGTAGCTCCTTGATCCCTCGGGTCGATGCCACGTAGTGAAGCACGGCGAGCAGCATCTCTCGGCCGACAGGCGTGTCGGGCAGCAGCTC
>JBBSAT010000485.1:0-3315 GCA_038252025.1 Polyangiales bacterium
CGTCGCTGCGGAGGCCGGCAAGCTCGCGCGCGAGATGGGAGCTGACCTCGTGCTCCTCCACGCCGTCCGGACCGAGCCCGTGCTGGCGAGCGGTGGTGTGGCGCCGCCTCAGGGCCACCGCGCACCGCCGCCCGACGTGGCGGATCGGCGCGCGAGGATCGACGGGCTCGCAGACCGCCTCCGTTCCGAGGGCGTGAAGGTGTCCGCGCGGGTGGAGCTGTGTGACGACGCGCCCCAGGAGCTCCTCCTGCGCGAGGCGGCGGCGATGGCCGCGAGCTACATCGTGCTGGGCTCGCACGGCCACGGCAGGGTCTTCGAGCTGCTGACCGGCAGCGTGACCCAGGGCGTGATCTGGCAGGCTCGCGTGCCGGTCGTCGTCGTGCCATCGCGCGGCGGCATCGGATGACGGCTGCACCAGAGCTAGCCTCCCACCGCGTCGCATCGCGGTGACGGGCGCGCCCGGAAGCGGCTCCCCGCGCTGGTGCGCGAAGGCCGGAGCGATGCGTTGATCGCAGACTCGATGGATCGAACGCAGGGGCTCTCGGCCGAGGAGGCGGCGGCACGTCTCGCGCGAGAGGGGCCGAACGAGATTCGCCGCGAGAAGGGGAAGAGCCTCTGGGCGATTCTCGGCGGGCAATTCCGGGGCGCGATGACGTGGCTCCTGGTCGGGGCGTGCATCGTCTCCGGGGCGCTCGGCGAGGTCGTCGACGCGATCGCCATCGGAGCGATCATCGTGCTGAACGCGCTGATCGGCTTCGTCCAGGAGTACCGCGCGTCGCGCGCGATGAACGCGCTGAAGGCGATGACGGCACCGCGCGCGCGGGTCCGCCGGGGCGGACAGCTCGAGACGCTGGCTGCGAAGGACATCGTCGTCGGCGACCTCCTCGTGCTCGACGCGGGCGACGTCGTCGCCGCCGACGCGCTGCTGCTCGAGGTGCACGCGCTCTCCGTCGACGAGGCGACGCTCACCGGCGAGTCGATGCCGGTCGAGAAGGACACCGCGCCGACCGCTGAAGGGACGCCGCTCGCCGAGCGCACCGACCAGGTGTTCATGGGGACGTCGGTCGGCAACGGCTCCGCCCTCGCCGTCGTGACCCAGACCGGGATGAAGACGGAGCTCGGCCGCATCGCGAGCCTCCTCGCCGAGGTGAAGAGCGAGCCGACTCCCCTCGAAGGCCGCCTCGAGCAGGTCGGCAGGCTGCTCCTCGTGCTCTGCCTCGTGATCGCGGGGATCGTCGCGCTCCTCGGTCTCTTGCGCGGGCACCCCTGGCTCGAGGTCCTGATGTCGTCCGTCTCGCTCGCGGTCGCGGCGGTGCCGGAAGGGCTCGCGGCCATCGTCACGGTCGCGCTCGCGATCGGCGTGCAGCGCATGGCGAAGCGCAACGTCCTCGTGCGCAAGCTGCCCGCCGTCGAGACGCTGGGCTGTACGACGGTGATCTGCACCGACAAGACGGGCACCCTCACCACCGGGACGATGAGCGTCCGCGAGGTCTGGGGCCCCGACCACGATCGCGTGCTCGACGTTGCCGCCGCTGCGAGCGACGCGGAGCTCGATGCGACGGGCACGGCGGGCTCGGGCGATCCGACGGAGGTCGCGATCCTGAAGGCTGCGCTCGAGCGCGGGATCGAGGGGGGCGCGATCGAGAAAGAGAGAGCTCGCGTCACGGTCCATCCGTTCGACGCGGACCGAAAGCGGATGAGCATCCGGCGCGCAGACCACGTCCTCTACGTGAAGGGCGCGCTCGAGCTGATGCTGCCGCTCTGTACGACCGGGCAGGAAGGCGCGCTCGAGGCGAACCGGGAGCTGGCGAGCCGCGGGCTACGCGTCCTCGCGGTCGCGGTCGGTGAAGGCGAGGAAGAGCAGTCGCTCGAGCTCGTCGGTCTGCTCGGCCTCGCAGATCCGCCGCGGCCCGAAGCGATCGAGGCCGTTCGTCAGGCGCGCGCCGCGGGCATCCGCACCATCATGATCACCGGCGACCACCCGCTCACGGCGCTCGCGATCGCGCGCGAGATGGGCATCGTCCTGCCAGGCGAAGATCCGAAAGAGATCGTCCACGCGCGCGCGACGCCCGAAGACAAGCTGCGCATCGTGCGCTCGTGGAAAGCGCGAGGCGAGATCGTCGCGATGACGGGCGACGGCGTGAACGACGCGCCCGCGCTGCGCGAGGCACACATCGGGATCGCGATGGGCGTGACGGGCACCGAGGTCTCTCGCGAGGCGTCGTCGATGGTGCTGACGAACGACGACTTCGCGAGCATCGTGGCCGCCGTCCGCGAGGGTCGCGGCATCTTCGACAACGTGCGCAAGACGCTCGTCTACCTGTTGACCGGAAATTTCGGAGAGCTCGTGCTGATGCTCGGCGCCTCGATCGTCGGCCTCCCGCTCCCGCACACGGCGCTCCAGATCCAGTGGATCAACCTCGTGACCGACGGGCTTCCGGCGCTCGTGCTCGTGATGGATCCGCCCGACCAGGACGTGCTCACGCAGCCGCCGCGGAAGGCGACCGAGCCGATCCTCGGCGCCTCGCAGTGGCAAGCCGTGATCGCGACCGGCCTGCTCGAGTCGAGCGTCGTCCTCGGCGTGTTCGTCTGGGCGCTCGGTTCGCACGACGCCACGGGCGCGCGAAGCCTCGCGTTCTCCGTGCTCGTGTTCGCGGAAGTGTTCCGGGCCTTCTCCGCGCGAAGCACGTCGCTCGTCTTCTTCGAGACCGGCGTGTTCACGAACGTCCGATTGCTGATGGGCATCGCGTTCACGATCGCCCTGCAGATCGGGCTGAGCGAGCTGACGTGGACCCGGGATCTCTTCGGGATCACGAGCATGACCCATGCCGATCTCCTCGTCTGCGGCGCGATCGGGCTCGTTCCCGTCACGCTGATCGAGCTCTTCAAGCTGGCGCGGCGCGCGCTGCGGCGCGGGGAGGCGACCGTGGTGGCTCCGCCGGCGTGAGCGAGCCGCCCCGCGTTGTTGACACGGCGCGGCATGCGACGGATCGTCCGGAGCCGCGCGAGGCGGCGGTGGAGCCCGCCGAGAGATCTCTTGAACGAAGCATCCGGCGACAGCACAGGGCACGTCCCTGGACGTGAGGCGGCTCGGTCGCTCGCTCGATGGATCGCTCTCGGTGCGCTCGTCGGCGCGGCGTGCGGTCTCGGCTCGGCGGCGTTCCTCTACGCGCTCGAGAGCGCGACGGCGTTCCGGGGCGCGCACGAAGAGCTCGTCTTCACGCTTCCGATCGCAGGCCTCGGCATCGGCTGGCTCTACGAGAAGTTCGGTCAGCCCATCAAGGGCGGCAACAACCTCGTCATCGACACCATCCA
>JBBSAT010000486.1:0-3307 GCA_038252025.1 Polyangiales bacterium
CCCGTCATAGGTCACGTCGGTGGTGAGGTCGTTCGGGTCGGTCGCCGACGTCAGCACCCCGAGCCCGCGGTCCCACGCCCCGAGCGTCGCCAGCGTCGTGACCGGTCCCGTCCGCGCGACGAACGCCGTCTCTCGCGTCGCGAGCTGATCGAACGCGCCCTCGCGCTCGACCGTGGCGAAGCGGAAGCAGCCGCCATTCGCCGTGGTCGGCGCGGCGCCCGTGCTCACGGCCCCGATGTCGAGGCCGACGCAGCTCGCTACCGCCTGCCCCCATTCGTCGACGACGCTCGACGCAACGAGGTCGGCCGTCCCATCCGCGTCCTGCGCGAGAGTCTCCGCCGTCCCCTGCCCCATCGGATCGCCAGCGAACATGTAGGCGCGCGGCGTGGTCACCTGCTGCGTGCTCGACAACAGGTCGCCCGTCAGCGTGTGGAACCGGCTCGACGTCTCTCGAAGATGGCCGCCACCCGCATCGAGCACGTAGCTGCCCGAGGTCCGCCAGAGCCAGCTCGCCGCGTTCAGCAGCAGCGGCTCGGTCACGCTCGTGATCTCCGGATCCAGCGGTAGCGAAATCGAGCCCGGCACCATCGCCTGCGGTAGATGGCCGTGGGCCGTCTGCCGGTGCACCTGCCCGAGGTTATCGACCTCGTCATACGTCGTCCGCACCACGACGGCGCGTGCGCCGCGCACGCGCACGCTGCGCATCCGGTCCACCACGGGCGCCATCGGCGCATGGCTCGCACTGAGCGTCTGCGTGAGCACGTCGGGTAGATCGATGCTCGCCAGCTGCGGCGTGAACGGCGTCGTGTCGTACCGGATCTCGTCCGCCTGCGACACGAACGCATATTGGATCGGCCTCCCGTCGAGCCCGGTCGCCAGAGTCCGCGACGTCATCGTCGCGTGCGCCGACGACAGGTACCGGGCGCTCTCGTCGAACACCTCCGTCAGGTACTCACGCCCCTTCAGCGCCTCGTCCGGGCTCCAGGCGAGCCGGTCGTCTGCGATCAGCTGCGGCCGCCGCCCCTGGTGAAACCACGTCCGCGTCAGCACCGACGGATTGGTCTCGTCGCCCACCGTCCGCGAGTCCGCCGCGCCGAAGCCGCGGAACTCCTGCTCGATGCCCTCGTAGTATCCATCGTGGTAGGCGAACTGCGTCTCGCTCACCTGCTCCGCCGAGTACACCCCGAAGCGATCGCTGGTCCGGATCCCGCGCACCACTGTCGAGATCACCGGCGTGCCCGCCGAGTGGTACATCCGCGTCGGGTCCTCGGTCGGCGCCCTGCGCGCCAGCCGGCTCGAGTACGACCCCTCGACGCGCGACCATGCGAAGCGATCACACCCGGTCGACTCGTCGCGGCAGTCGGTCGTCGCCGAGGCCAGGTCCTCGAGGTAGTCCCGCGCGCTCGTGTCGTAGTCGATCGTCGTGAGCGCGCCGAGCCCGTTGTCGACAGAGACCAGCATCCGCGGCTGCGTGCGCTGGAGCAGATCCACGTACTGCCATCGATCGCCGTTGGCATAGACGACATCGAGGGTGCCAGATCCATCGATATCGAGGAGCCTCACGCGAGGCGCGAAGTCCGGCGCGGCGGGCGTGCCATGCAGCGTGAAGCGCGACGTGAAGCTCTGCCCTGCCCGGTTGAACCACACGTCCACGTCGCTGAAGCGCACCTGCACGATGTCGGTGGCGCCGTCGCCGTCCACGTCCGCGAGCTGCACGCCCGCGAGGTCCACGTTGAGCTCGGCCGGCGGCGTCGCCATCTCCACGTAGCGCGCATCGCCCGCGCCGCGCGCACAGTCGTGAGGCCCGACGCCGAAGCTCCCGGTGCCGCGCCCCGGCCACCAGATCACGCGCCCGCGCCGCACGCGTACGAGATCCACGATCCCGTCCCCGTTCATGTCCGAGAGCCGCGACTCCGGGTCTTCGAAGTCGAGCGCCGTCCCGGCCTGGAGCAGACACGACTCGATCGGCTCCGTCGACAGCGTCCACGTCGAGCCGGTCCACGCCGCACTCCCGAAGCGGCCGTCGCCGGCGGGTCGTCCTGCGGTGTCGCGCAGCGGCACCCAGCCGAGGTTCAGCCAGGTCTGCATCACGGTGCCCGTGGTGCGCACGACGTCCACGAGGTGATCGTTGTTGACGTCGACCACCTGGATGAACTGCGAGTCGCGCCCGAAGTCGATGCGCGGATCCGTGTCCGAGCTCGGCAGGTCGATCGTCGCGTAGGTCCATCGCCAGCCCTGGTCGGCGGGCGACACATGCGCCGGAGCTCCGGTCGGGTCCGCCTGCCGCGTGGGCGTGAACCATCCGTAGCTGCGCACCCGCGGCATGTGCAGCAGGTCGGTGCGTCCATCGCCGTCGATGTCCATCGGCACGATGTTCAGGTTCGCGAGGCTCAGCACCCCGGACAGGTCCGAGCGCATCCCCATCGGCACTGCGTCCGAGAACTCACCCGCCGCGCCCGGCGTCGCGTTCGGCCCGGTGAACCCGTTGAAGAACACGCCGACCGCCGGCTGGCCATCGCGCGTCCGATAGCGCGCGGGGTCCGTGACGATCAGGTCGGGAAGCCCGTCGCTGTTCACGTCGAAGAAGTCGCTGCGCGCCTCGTCCACCGAGTGCGGCGGGCTCGACGTGACCGAGTGCACTGCCCCCGAGAGCCCACCGAGCCCCGCGATCGCGCCCGAGACCGCCGGCAGCGCCGAGTACGCGAACGTCATCGGAGGCAGCATCGGCCGCGCGGCGCCGACGGCGCCGCTCTCCTCCCAACAAGCCAGCGCGGCGCCGGCAGGCGCTGCACTTCTCGGGCGTCCTCGGGGCCCCGTCAGATCTCAGGCGCCGCTCGTCGCGATTGAAGGCCGCGCCGCGAGCGTGGTAGTGCGGTTCGACATGGCCGCCTCGCACGACGCGCTCTTTCGACGCCTGCTCGCCGACCGCGCCATCGCGGCGGACGTGATCCGTGGTGCGCTCCCCCTCGAGGTCGCCGCGCTTCTCGATCTCTCGGAGCTCGAGCCGCGCCCGACCGCGCACGTGGACGAGGCGCTGCACGCGTTCCACTCGGACCTCGTGTTCGGCGCCAAGCTCGCCGGGCGCGACGCGCTCGTGTTGCTGCTCGTGGAGCACCAGTCGCGGCCCGATGCGCGCATGCCGTTCAGGCTCTTGCAGTACGCGATGAACGCCTGGGACGCGTACGAGCGAGACCACCCGAAAGCCGCGATCCCGCTCATCGTACCGCTCGTCCTCTACCAGGGACCCGGCACGTGGAGCGCGCCGCGCGACCTGCTCGCGATGTTCGACCTGACGCCCGAAGAGGCC
>JBBSAT010000487.1:0-3304 GCA_038252025.1 Polyangiales bacterium
TGAACGCGACCTGGCGTGAGCGAGACGGAATCATCGTCGTCGACTACGATTGGTGCATCGGCTGTCGCTACTGCGAGGCGGCCTGCCCGTACGGAGCGAGGCACTTCAACTTCACGGAGCCGACGATCGCCCCGTCCGACATCAACCCGGACCAGGGCTATCTGTCGAACCGCGTTCGCCCGGCTGGGGTGATGGAGAAGTGCCACTTCTGTCTGCACCGCGTGCGTGAAGGGCGGCTCCCGGCCTGCCAGGAGGCTTGCCCGGTCGGCGCGCGCCACTTCGGAAACCTGCTCGACGAGACGAGCGACGTGCGCCGGATCCTCGAGACCAAGCGCGTGTACGTCCTGCGCGAAGAGCTCGGGACGATGCCGCGCTTCTTCTACTTCTTCGACTGACTTCGAGCATGCGCGTCACACCGAGAGCGTTCGTTCCCACGATGATCGCCGAGGCGGCCGGGAACGGCCGTGCGTACCGCGCTTGGCTCGCGTTCCTCATGGCCGGGATGGTGGTGGGCGCGTTCGGCTACCGCCAGCAGCTGATCGACGGTCTCTACGCGACGCACATGACCGACCAGATCAGCTGGGGCGCGTACATCGCGAACTTCACGTTTCTCGTGGGGCTCGCCGCGTCGGGCGCCACGATCATCATCCCTGCCTACGCCTTCAGAATGCAGTCGTTCCGGAAGATCGTGGTCATCGGGGAGATCCTGGCGCTGTCCGCGGTGACGATGGCGCTGCTGTTCGTCACCGTCGACCTCGGGCGGCCCGAGCGCTCATGGCATCTCGTGCCGTGGCTCGGCTCGCTGAACTTCCCCGCGTCGCTGCTCAGCTGGGACGTGGTCGTGCTCGGCGGCTATCTCGTCATCAACTTCACGCTCCTCAACCTCATCCTCTACTCGCAGTTCCACGGGCGGAAGAAGGCGCGGCTCTACGTGCCGCTGATCTTCGTGAGCATGGCGTGGGCGATCAGCCTGCTGCTCGACGAAGCGTTCCTCTATACGTGGCTCGGCGCGCGCCCGTTCTGGAACTCCGCGGTCGTGGCACCCAGGTTCCTGGTATCCGCGTTCGTCTCCGGCCCGGCTTTCCTCGTCCTCGCGCTCCGGGTCGTGAAGCGCGGCCTCGGGGTCACGATCGACGACGAGGTCTTCGCCACGCTGCGCCAGCTCCTGGCAGTGACCGTGCTCGTGAACCTCTTCCTCTTCGCGGCCGAGGTGTTCACCGATCTGTTCAACGGATCGCTGCACGGCGCGTCGATGCGCTACCTGCTCTTCGGGTGGCACGGCCACTACGAGCTGGTGGGCTGGGTCTGGCTCGGCATCGCCCTCAACGTCGGCTCGGCGCTCATCTTGATCACGCCGCTCCATCGGTCGCGCATGTTCGAGGTCGCGTGCGCGATGTCGTTCGTCGGTGTGTGGATCGACAAGGGCATGGCGCTGATCATCCCCGGCTTCTTGCCGACGCCGCTTGGTGAGATGAGCAGCTACTTCCCTTCGATCGTCGAGCTCGCGGTGATCGGCGGGATCTGGTCCTTCGGCCTCGCGATGTTCACCGTGTTCGTCCGCATCGCCACGCGCGTGGAACAGGGCACGCTCCGCGCCGAGGGCTCGCCCGACGAGCCGAGTCGGGAGAGCCTCCCGTGAGCATGCGCCGCGCGGCCCTTCTCTCCTTCGGACTGCTCGCGCTCGCGTGCGGAGACGACGCGCCGCCAGCGCCGCCGCCGCTGCCGGACGCGAGCAGGGTGGCGCTCGATGACGTCGACGGGCCCGTCGAGGGCCAGGTCGACGGGCGTGCGTTCCGTGCGCTCGACGCGCGCTTTCGCGTCGTGACGTTCCCAGGACGAGAGCGCGTCGACCTCTTCTTCGCCGATCGGGCCATCGCGCGCTGCGGGCTTTCCGTCGCGCGAGACGAGACGCGCGTCTGGCTGCGAATGCCCGGCGTGACGTCGATCGCGCTCGGTGAGCTCGCGTTGCTCGCCGCTCCCGAAGCCGACGCGCCCGCGTCGTTCGAGATCCACTACGAGCGACCGATCGCCGGAGGCTACGCCGAAGCCCACCGCGGCGTGGCGCGCCTCGAGATCACGAGCGCCAGCGCGGCGCAGGTCGACGGACGCATGCGCGTCTGCTTCGCGGGTGCTGACGACAGCTGCGTCGGCGGAGCCTTCCACGCGACGCCCTGCCAGAGCCGCATCGACGGCCGAGCTCTGCGCGAGCCCCCGGGCCTGGCCGACGAGGCGCTCGAGCCGGTGCGGATGCCGGCCCCCGCCGACGAGGCGGTCCGGTGATCGCGAGATCGGCCGGCGCGAGCGCTCCCGCCTCGATGCACGGCTCGGCTCGTTGCGCCGGGGCATTGCTCTTGATCTGCGCGGTCGCCGGCTGCGACGTGACCGAGCTTCCGCCGCCCGCGCCCACGTACGCCGACGTCGCGCCCGTCCTGCGCGCCGCGTGCGTCGAGTGTCATGGCGAGGACCGCGCCGAAGCGGACTACCGCGTCGATTGGTACCTGGATGCGATCGCGTGCCCTCGGGGCCAGGGCCAGGCCGTCGAGCCACGCGACGTGCGCGCGCCGATCCTCGCGGTGCTCGACAGACCCGACCACGCCGGGCTCCTCACGGATCAGGACGCCGCGCTGCTGCGCGCCTGGGTGGAGAGCGGTGCGCTCTCTCGCGTCGGCGAGGCGCACGCTTCGGGCTGGGTCGACCCGCGTAGCGCGGACTTCCACGGTCGTGCGCTGCGGGCGGAGGGCTATGGTCGGCTCATCGATCCGACCACGCCTGGCGCCTGCGCGCGCTGCCACCTCGGAACCGACGGAACGATCGACCCGATGGCGCCGACTGCGCCCGGCGCGACCGCGTGCACGAGCTGCCACACCGAGCCCGGCGGGCCCACCGCGTGCTCGACCTGTCACGGCGACGAAGACCATGCGTACCCGCCGCGCGATCTCTGCTTCTTCCCCGACCAAGCGGGCACGGCGGGCGCGCACGAGGCCCACGCCGCGGGCAACATCGACTGCGCGCTCTGTCACGGCGAGCGCACGGTGGCATCGCTCGGCACCTCTTTGCATGGCAACGGCGTCGTCGAGATCGACGCGCGCGCGGGCTTCGATCCGGGGACCCGTACGTGCGCGAATCGCTGCCACGATCGCGGCGGCACGATGCCGATGCCATCGTGGCTGCCGCACGTCGGCGTCGACTGCAGCTCGTGCCACCAGAGCCCGCCTCCGGATCACTTCGCCGGCACGTGCGACCGCTGTCATGCGGAGGTGGTCCCGACGGGCGATGCGCTGATCCCAGGCCCGCTGCACGGGAA
>JBBSAT010000488.1:0-3189 GCA_038252025.1 Polyangiales bacterium
GGCGCACGACATCTGCCTCCCGAACGGTCAGCTCGCGCACTGCAACGCGGACGGCGCGCCCGAAGGTGCGCGCGACTGCGACGTGGGGACGGCCTGCGTGGGCGATGCCGCCGGCGCGACGTGTCTCGACCCGAGCGCACCGGTGGACGCTGGCTCCGTGATGGGCGACGGCGGCATGGGCGACGGCGGCAGCACGCCGCGCGACGCCGGGATGTCTCCGGGAACCGACGCCGGCACGGGCATGATGCCCGACCGGATGCTCACCGGCGGGTGCGCGTGCACGATCGGCGCGCACGGTGAGCGCTCCAGCGCCGGGCTCGTTCTCCTCGGTCTCGCGTGGGCGGGCGTGTCGCGCCGCCGGCGCCGCTCACGCTGACGGAGCGTCCTTCGCGATCCACGCGCGCTCGGCCAGCCCGATGCGCACCTGGGCCGACCTGCTCGCGATGTTCGACCTGACGTCCGAGGAGGCCGCCGTGCTCGGGCGCTACGTGCCGCGCATGGGCTTCGAGGTCGACGACCTCAGCGCGCTCACCGACGCGGCGCTCGTCGCGCGCCACATGGGTCCGGAAGCGACCCTCGCGCTGTCCGCGCTCCGCGACGTCCGCGGCGCTGAAGATCACCCCGTTTGGCGGACAGTCTGACTATGCAGCAATCGCTGCTACTTGACTCTTCAATTCGAACTCTATCGGACTGAGATACCCGAGATGAGAGTGGCGGCGACTCGTATTGTAGAACGCATCGAGGTACTCGCCGATGCTCGCCGTCGCCTCGTCGTGCGAGCCGTAGATGCGGTTGCGAACGAGCTCCGTCTTGATGGTGCTGAAGAAGCTCTCGGCGACGGCGTTGTCCCAGCAGTCGCCCTTCCGGCTCATGCTCGCCACGATGCCGAAGCGCTCGAGCTCCGCGCGGTAGTCGGCGCTGGCGTAGGGGCTGCCGCGGTCCGAGTGATGGATGAGGCCGACGGGCGGTCGACGCTTCGTCAGGGCGTCACGCAGCGCGTCGAGCGCCAAGAATCGGTCGTTCGTCGAGCTGGTCGCCCAGCCCACGACACGGCGCGAGAACAGGTCGAGCATCACAGCCAGAAAGAGCCAGCCGGAGCGCGTCCAGATGCAGGTCACGTCGGTGACCCACGTGTCGTTCTTCTCGTCGGTGATGAAGTCGCGCTCGACCAAGTTGGGGGCGATTGGGTCGTCGTGCTTCGAGTCGGTCGTCGCGCGAAAGCGCTTCTTTGCTCGGGCCACGAGGCCCTCTTCGCGCATCAGCGTCGCGACCTTCCGCTGGCTCACGTGCTCACCGTGCGCGCAGAGCTCGGCGCGAACACGAGGGCTGCCGTAGGTGCTTCGACTCGCGTCGAACGCACTGGCGTTCGAAGAACCGCGTCGCGCTCGTCGCGCTTCGACACTGGCTGCGTCTTCCAGTCGTAGAACCCGCTCGTCGACACGCCCAGCACGCGGCACGTCACGGTCACGGGGAAGGCCACCAAGGCACGAGGATGAACGCGTACTTCACGCGTTCTCCTTCGCGAAGAAGGTGGCCGCCGCTTTTAAAATCTCTCGCTCCTGCCGCAGGGTCTTGACCTCCCTGCGCAGACGCGCGAGCTCCTGGCGCTCCTCCGTGGTGAGGACGTCGGGGCTCCCGATGCCCGCATCCGCGTCGGCTCGCTTGACCCACTCGCGCAGTGCCGTCTCCGTGAGGTCGAACTCCTTCGAGACCTCCCCCGCCGTCTTCCCGCCCCTCACGAGCTTCACGGCGTCCGCCTTGAACTCCGGCGAGAACGACCGTCGCGCCCGCCTGTCGACCTTCTGCTTCTTCATCGAACACTCCTCGCGCATCGTCATGCTACCCGGGGTGTCCGCCAGGCGGGCTGATCCTCAGGGTCCTCGAGGTCGAAGCCGTCCACACGTGCCCTGAGCTTGCTCGTGCCGAGGGATACGTCGTCCTCCGTGTCGGCGTTCTCGCGGCGATGCGCCGTCGTGCTCTGTCGTCGAGCGGAGCGCGAGAGTGTGAGCGCCAGGGCGCGCTCCTCCCGGTCGTCGTGCTCCACCGCGCGCCGCGCGAGCATCCGCGCGATGCGGTGCGCGATCGTGCCGCATAGCCTCTCACACGCGGGCAGCTCCATCAGGTGGAGCTCGGCGATGGGCTCGCCCTTCTTCACGGCCTCGCCAGGCTGCACGGGGCGTGCACCAGGGTCAGCCCCCGAAGAGCGAGGCGGGATTGAGCGCTTCCTGCGCGCCGCCCGCAACTGTGGGCTGCGCTGACCCAACGCCGGTGGCTCCGGAACGATGGCGCGACCTCGCGGCCCGCCCGCGCTATCCTGCGGACATGGTGCGTGTGCGAGGACGGGTGGCTCGGGGACATATCGTGGTGGACGATGCCGTCGATCTGCCTGAAGGGGCCGAGGTGGAGCTCGTCGTCGTGGACGAGGCGTGGCCGCCGGAGCTGGATGAGGAGCTCGAGCGCCGTCTGGCGGCCGTGAACGCCGGAGACTTCGTCGACGCGGGCGAAGTGATCGCGCGGCTCCGCGCCCCTCGCTGACCGAGCGACCAGCGTGCGAGTCATCGTTTCATCGGACGCGCTCGCCGACATCGAGGCGAGCGACGCGTGGTGGCGTGCGAACCGTCCCGACGCGCCCGATCTCGTCCGCGCCGACATCGCGGCGGCTCTCGAGGATCTCGGCGACGTCGCCCCGAGCCTGGTGGTGTTCCGCCGGCTCCGTGGGGGCGACGTTCGCCGCCGGCACGTCCCGCGCGTCCATCGCCACATGTACTTCGTCACCGAGGGCGAGCGCGTCCTGGTGCTCGCGGTGTGGGGTGCCGTGCGAGGGGTCTTGCCCGCCCTGCGCGCACGATTGGCGAGAGTGCAGCAATCGTCGAACCGGTGAGGCTCCGCATCGGTCGCTGCGCCTCGACTGAGCCTTGGCGGTTTTCCGAAGCACGCGACGCTCCGATCGCCCGCCTGTCGGTTTCGTGCGAAATCCAGCCCAGCGATGGCGGTGGTGGCGGGCGCCAGCATTTCGGCGCTCAACCTGGGTCGGTTTCTCTCCACCCGGGCGCACGACATCTGCCTCCCGAACGGTCAGCTCGCGCACTGCAACGCGGACGGCGCGCCCGAAGGTGCGCGCGACTGCGACGTGGGGACGGCCTGCGTGGGCGATGCCGCCGGCGCGACGTGTCTCGACCCGAGCGCACC
>JBBSAT010000489.1:0-3108 GCA_038252025.1 Polyangiales bacterium
GGGGTGAAGCGCCGAGGTCGCCGCGACGCGCGCCGAAGAGGACGCGCGCATCGCGACGCGCGAGCGCGTGGACGGGTCGTGCGATGCCCTCATCGTCGGGCAGCAAGAGGCGCGCGCGCAGGGCATCGCGCACCGAGGCTGGAGTGAAGCGTCCCGTGGCGAGCGCCTCTTCGAGCCACGAGAGGAGCGCGGGCCGCGCCTCGGCGCCGTCCACCAGAGGCGCGATGTCCTCGAGGGTCAGCGCTTCGGCGCGTGCGAGCCCCAGCCGCGTGGCGGCGCGCGGATCGAGATCGACGGTGACCTCGGGATCGGGAAAGCGCGACGCGTCGTCGCCGAACAGAGCCCGCGCGAGCGCGTCGGGCCAGAGCAGCTCGGACGGGCGTGCGAGCGCGCCGCTCCCCGACGGCACCCAGGCGCGCGCGTGCAAGCGCCACCGCTGAGCGAGCGCCGGTGCTGCGTCGGTCCGCAGCGCCACGTAGCGAGCGAGCGCACGCCGCGCCGCGCCGCCCTCGCGGAGGCCCCGGCCGTCGAGACACGCGTCGATCGTCTCCGCGTCGAGATCGGCCTTGGCACCGCACGCCGCGAGCAAGAGCCGCGAAGGCGCGTCGAGCACGCCGAGCGCCACGCGCGGGGGCAGATCGAGCGCGAAGGACTCCGCGTGCGCAGCCACCTCGCCGCTCGGCGACCACGCGAAGCGCGGCTTGTCCCAGCCACCGCCCACGGTCGGCACCTTGAGCCGCGGGTGAACGTCGAGGCGTCGCGCGCGCTCCTCCAGCTCCGAAGCAGCGACCTCGCCCGCACCGAGCGTGCGCGCGAGGAACGAGGTGAGGGCAGCAGCGCGCGCGCGATCGTCTGCGCCCGCTGCGACGTCGATCCCGTCGAGGAGCTGCGAGACGATCGCTCGACGCGCGTGACGATCGATCTCGAACGTCGCGCGCAGCCACTCTGCGACGTCGGCGGGCACGTCGGGCGCGAGCCCCCAGCCGAGGCCGAGATCCGGCAGCGCGGGATCGAGGACGAGCGAGCGGGGCGCGCGCAGGGTCCCGCCCTGAGACGGGAGCACTGCGGCGACCGCCAGCGCAGCACGAGCCGGCTCGTCGGCGGCGATCGCGGTGCCGGCGTCGCGGAGCCAGGCGTAGAGGGACAGGGCGTCGCGCACGACGGGATGCCCTTCGCGCGGCGCCTCTTCTCGGCACGCGGCGGAGAGCGCTTGGGCGATCGCGCGCGCCGAGAGCGGATCGAGGAGCGGCGAGTCGGGGACATCAGCGCAATGCGCGACTGCCCAGCCGGCATCGGCGAGCTTCGACGCGAGCGGTAGTGCGGCGATGAGGCTGCGCTCGGCGTCGCTCCCGACGAGCAGTGGGCCGCGGACGACCCGACCCGACGCGTCGAGCGCGAGCGGCGCGGCGAGCAGGTCCGCGCCCACGCTGCTGACGAGCGTCGCGAGCGCAACGAGCGTGGCTGCGTCGTTCCAGGGCGGAGGCTGCGCATCGAGGGGCGCGTCCGCGACGAGGCTCGGCAGCAGCCGGGACTCGACGAGCGCGCGCGGCGACGCGAGTGTGATCCGGAGACGCGCGACGCGCGGGGCGTCGGTGTCCGCGAGCAGCGCATCGTCGATCGCCAGCGCGCGGACCGTATCTTCGCCGAGGGCCTGCGCGAGAGGCGCTCGCAGAGAGAGAAGGTGCGCCGGCAGTCGCGCCCCGGTGCGGCTCGTGAAGATCGGCAGCGCCGCGATGACCTCGCGCGCCGAGTCGTCGAGCAGGTCGGCGTGCGACTCGAGGACCTCCGCGAGCCGCTCGGGCTCGGCGGCGAGCGACGCGGCGTGGCGGATCACGTCCGCGGCCGTGGCCTCTTCGGGCAACACGATCGCGAGGACCAGCGCAAAGAGCTGCTCGTCCTCGTCCGAGAGCAGCGGCCACGGCCCCGCGCGGAGCAGCGCGCGGAAGCGTCCGGGGCGATGACAGGCGCGCGCGTCGGGCGCGCGGAACGACGCGAGCGACCGCGCCGTGCCTTGCTCGTCGTGAAAGAGCGGCAGAGTTGCCAGCGGCGCAACGGACGCTGCAGGCAACACCGCGCACGCCTCGGCGAGCGCAGCAGCGAGCGGCGCGCGCGGCACGTCCGGAGCGATCGGCGCGCGGAGCAGATCGGCGATCAGCGCGTCGTGGTCGGACGTCGGCAGGCGTCGCTCGAGACCGAGCGCACGCGCGAAGGCGAGCGCGCCGGGCGACGCAACCCAGCGTCCGCCGAGCGCGGCGTAGACCGCGTCGAGCGAGGACGACTCGGTCCCGCGGCGCAGCGCGTCGAGCTCACGCGGGAGGCCGTCGTCGTCGAGCCAGATCGGCGCCGTGACGAGCGCCTCGACGACCGCGCTGGGGAGCTCATCCGCGCGCGGACCGAGCCAGGCCAGTAGGCGCGGAAGATCGAGGCGTCCGATCGCCGGAAGATCGACGCTGCCGCGGGCCACCGCGCCGGCGACGGCACGCGCGTCGAGGCTCCGCGCCGCCGCGACGTCGGCGAACGCGCTCTCGGGCTCGGCGAGCCACGGCCACTCCGGCAGGGCCTGCACCAGCTCCGGCGCTCCGCGCAGCGCTCGGCTCGGGCCGACGAGCGCGCGCAGCGTCCCGTGCACGTCCGGGAAGATCGGGAGGGACGCGAGCCGCCTCGCGACGTCGCGCGGAAGCGCCGACGCGTGCGCGTCGAGCAGCGTCCGCACGGCCTCGAGCGCAGACCCTTCGACCGCGAGCCCGCTCTCGAGGCGCGCCGCGAGCTCGGCCAGTCCGAACCCTGCCGTCCACGCCGTCGCGAGTTCGGCATGGTCCGACGCGAACGTCGGATCGAGCACGGGCAGGTGCGCGGCCAGCGCGCTCGCGATGGGCGAGAGCACGGAGTCGAGCCTCACCACGTCGCGCGGAGAGCGGTCCGCGCCGTGGAGGGTCGGCAGGAGCGGCACGTCCTCGAGGAGCGCGCGCTCGGCGCTCGTGAGCTGCGCCAGCACCGCGAACACGAGCTCGCGCCGTCCGAAGAGCCGCCCGCGACATGCATCGTCCCGGAGATCTTCGATGAGCGCCGCGACCCCGAACGTGCGCAGCGCCAGCCGGCCACGCAGCA
>JBBSAT010000490.1:0-3033 GCA_038252025.1 Polyangiales bacterium
GGCCCGGCCGCCGTGCCTGGGCCGCGCTCGAGGGCGCGCGCGCGTCGATCGCGCGGGCCGTCGCCGCGTCGCCGAGCGAGGTCGTGCTCACGAGCGGCGGCACGGAGGCCTGCAACCTCGGCGTGCTCGGCCTCGCGGGGGGACGACCGGGGAGGGTGATCACGACGTCGATCGAGCATCCCGCGGTCGAGGCCGCGATCGGCGTGCTCCGCGCGCGCGGCTTCGAGGTCGTCGTGCTCGACGTGCTGGACGGGCGCGCCCCGCGGCCCGAGGAGCTCGCGGAAGCGATCACGGACGACACGCGCCTGATCGCCATGCAGTGGATCAACCACGAGACGGGCACGACACTGCCGGTCGACGCGTACGCGCAGCTGGCTCGCGAGCGCAGCGTGCCGTTCTTCGTCGACGCGACCCAGGCGCTCGGCAAGGTCGAGGTCTCGTTCCACGCGGTCGGCGCTGCGGCGATGGCGATCGCCTCGCACAAGATCGGCGGTCCGGCGGGGGCGGGCGCGCTCCTTCTCGCGCGCGGCAGCGAGCTCGCCCCGCAGGTCGTGGGAGGCGCACAGGAACGAGGCCTCCGCGCCGGGACGCCGGACGTGATCTCGATCGTCGGCTTCGGCGCAGCGTGCGAGGACGTCCCCGCGCGCCTCGCTGCGGCTGCATCGATCGCGGAGCTGAGAGATCGCCTCGCGCGCTTCACCGACGGCGTCGGCGCGCCCGTCAACGGCGTCGGCGGCCCGCGCGTCTCGACCGTGCTGAACGTGTCGTTCGCCGGCTGGCGCGCAAGCACCCTCGTCGCGGCGTTCGACATCGAAGGGCTCGCGGTCGCGAGCGGCGCGGCGTGCTCGTCGGGCGTCGATCGACCCTCCGCGGTGGTGCGCGCGATGTACCCGGATGAGCCGATCCGCGCGGCGAGCTCGATTCGCTTCAGCCTCGGGCCGGAGACGACGCCCGCGGAGATCGATTCGGCGATCGAGATCAGCGCTCGCGTGCTCGCACGCCCCGCGGCGTGATCCCGACAGGAGTCGTGCTCGCGTACGGGAGCGCTCGCTTCGAACGCCTACGGTAGCGGCCGGCGCCGGGAGCCGAAGATCGCTTCACGCGAACGAACCTCTCGATCGTTCGAGGTTCTGAGCAGTGCGATCACGACGTGTCGCGATTTCGATCGCAAGTGATCGGAATCCGATCGTTTTTCGCTGCGACACTGCACGCCGATCACGCGTTCCATTCAATGGAGAAGGCGATCCGCGCGTTCAGTGGTTCCGTGGTATCTGCCCGACGTGAAGGTCGGCTACCTCGTCAACCAGTATCCGAAAGTCAGTCACACGTTCGTGCGTCGCGAGATCCACGCGCTCGAAGAGCTCGGTGTGGACGTGGCCCGCTTCACCGTACGTCGCGTGAGCGAGCCTCTCGAAGATCAGGCTGACCGAGCGGAGGCCGATCGGACGCGGGTGATCCTCGACGAGGGGGCGCGCGGGCTGGCGCAGGGGCTCCTGCGGACCGCCGCTCGGAGACCGCGGGCGTTCGTCCGGGCCGCCCGCAAGGCCGTTCGGCTCGGTCTCGGCTCCGACCGCGGGCTCCTGGTCCACGCCGCCTACCTAGCAGAGGCGTGCGTGCTCGCGGAGTGGCTCGCGGAAGCAGGCGTGTCGCACGTGCACGCGCACTTCGGGACGAACCCGGCGACCGTGGCGATGCTCTGCCGCGATCTCGGCGGGCCGACGTTCAGCTTCACCGTCCACGGGCCCGAGGAGTTCGATAAGCCAGACGCGATCCACCTCGACGAGAAGATCCGCGCCGCTCGCTTCGTGGCCGGCGTCTCGAGCTTCGGTCGTAGCCAGCTCTTCCACCGCGCGCGTGCGGCGGACTGGGACAAGATCCACGTCGTGCGCTGCGGGCTCGACCCGAGCCTGCTCGAGAGCACACCCACCCCGGTGCCCGACGTTCCGCGGCTCGTCTCGGTCGGTCGGCTCAGCGAGCAGAAGGGACAGCTGCTCCTGGTCGAAGCGGTCGCGCGCCTCGTGCGCGAGGGCGTCGCGGTCGAGCTCGTGCTGGTCGGCGACGGCGAGCTCCGGAGAGAGATCGAGCTGGCGATCGCGCGCCTCGGGATCGGTTCGCACGTTCGGATCACCGGCTGGGCGTCCGGAGACGTCGTCCGGCAAGAGCTGCTCTCCGCCCGCGCCATGGTCCTTCCTTCGTTCGCCGAGGGGCTTCCCGTCGTGATCATGGAAGCGCTGGCGCTCTCCCGCCCGGTGCTGAGCACGTATGTCGCCGGGATCCCCGAGCTCGTCGAGCCCGGCGCGAGCGGCTTTCTCGTCCCTGCGGGATCGATCGACGCGCTGGTCGATGGGCTCCGAGAGGTCCTGAGCACCGACGTCACGACGCTGGGGCGCCTCGCCTCGGAGGGACGCCGTCGCGTGCGCGCGCTTCACGATGCGAGCGTGTCGGCCCAGCTCTTGAAGGACCTCTTCCAAGGAACCACCCCGTGAGCGACATCCTCCTCGTCAGTCCGGACGGCATGCTCGGTCGTGCGTTCCTCGAACGGTTCGCGCTGCGAGGGACCGCGATCTCCACGATCGCGTACCCAGCGATCGATCTGCGAGACGAGGCTTCGATCGCGCGCGCGCTCGGCGGGCGCCCGCAGGTCGTCCTCAATTGCTCGGCCTGGACCGATGTCGACCTCGCCGAGACGCGCGAGGCAGACGCTGCGGAGGTGAACGGACACGGGGTCGGTCGCCTCGCGCGGGCGTGCGCTTCGATCGGCGCGACCCTCGTGCACTTCGGCACCGACTACGTCTTCGACGGACGCGCGACCGAGCCCTATCCCGTCGATGCGCCGATCGATCCGCAAGGCGCGTACGGACGCACGAAGGCTCTCGGTGAGCGCCTCCTTCGCGAGAGCGGTGCGCGCCACCTGCTGATCCGCACCAGCTGGCTCTACGCTCCGTGGGCCAAGAACTTCGTGAAGACCATCGCGACGATCGCCGCGCAGCGGGACGAGCTCAAGGTCGTCGACGATCAGCGAGGCCGACCGAC
>JBBSAT010000491.1:0-2931 GCA_038252025.1 Polyangiales bacterium
GAGATCATCACCGTGCCACCGATGCGAGAGCGCCCGAGGGAGCTGCTCGCGGCGGCCACGCTCTTCGCCGAGGAGTGGAGCGGCGGCCCCGCGCGGTTCTCGCCCGGCGCCACCACCCGCATCGCGCTGCACGCATGGCCCGGGAACCTCCTCGAGCTCCGGAACTCGATGGAGCGCGCGGTCGCGCTCGCTGGGCACGGAGAGATCCTCGCCGACCACCTCCCCCCCGAGATCCTCCTCCAGTCCGACGGCGGGCTCCGGGCTCAGGTCGATACCGTGGAGCGTGACGCCATCCAGAAGGCGCTCGCGGAGGTCAGCCACAACCAGACGCACGCCGCGCGGGCCCTCGGGCTCTCGCGTCGAGCGCTCATCTACAAGATGGAGAAGTACGGGCTCAAACCACCGCCCGGCGCACGCCAGCGAAGGGGGTGAGAGCCGCGGGCACGAGCTCGGACCGGGGCGCCCCGCTTCTCTCGCTTCGCAATCCCGCACCCCCCGCCCTCTCGCACGATCGTGGGAAAGGGAGCTCGCCTGGCGCGCATCGACGTTACGAAAGTGACGCACGGGCCAGAACGTCCGGAGGTTTCCGCTGGATCACGCGAAAATGCGGGTCTCTCGGTTGGCACGCAGGTTGATATGTGAGTTCACAGCGCGGCGCGGTGGGCCGCGGACTTTCAGGCGATGAGGTCGCATGCAATCATGCCGGCCTCGAACGACGAGCAGACCGACAAGCGGTCCAACGACGACGGAGAACGCGAATGAAGAAGGCAATGTTTGGCGGGTCCATCCTCCTCGGTGGCGCCATCGCCCTCACGGGCTGCATGGGCGGAACGGCCGCTTCGACGGCGGACCTCGGCTCGGTGCCGGCGAGCGTCGACGGTCGGACGGACATGTTCCTCGACCACAACCACCTCATCACCGCGGCCGAGCTCGGCGACAGCACGACCGCCCTCCCGGTCGACGTCAGCGTCTCGGACTGGACCCTCACGGCGCGCGTCCACGGAGCGCCGGAGATCGCGGCCCAGTGGCACGCGCTCGATGTCGTCTCGGCAGAAGACGTCGTGAACGCCACTCCGATCGACGGCGAGCTGAACCCGGGCACGACCGGCACGATCGTCCTTCCTCGCGGCCAGCAGCTCCGCTTCGGGCAGGGCGGCGGCTCGGGCACGATCCCGGGCGGCACGCTCGATCCGGGCGACCACCTCATCATCGACTGGAGCGAGACCACGGGCAGCATCCCGGACAGCGTCGACGTCGAGCTCTTCGAGGGCCTGAACAACGCCCACCCCGGATGTGCGTGATCGACTGATCGGCCCGCTACGCGAGCACTCGTGCCCCGGACTTCGGTCCGGGGCTTTCGTGTTTCTGGGGCCGAAAAGTGGCCGAGCCCGCCGGATTGAGGGATGGTCGCGCCCCCGCGAGGTCCCATGGCTCACCGTTTCGCCTCCGCGCTCGCTGCGCTCTTGCTCGTGACCGTACCGACCGTCGCCTCCGCGCAGAGCGCGCTCACGCGGCCGGAGAGCGGGCACCTCGCGCTCGCGCTCGGGGCGTTCGCGTCGGGCGAGCCGGGCAACCTCTCGGTCGCGCCGAACCTTCGGGCCGAGCTGGCCTTCAACGTCATCGGCCCGCTCGCCGCAGGCGGCTACTTCGAGACGCAGCTCGGCGCGGGAGACCGCTTCGCCGCCGGTGGAGGTCTCCTCTTCACCGTCCGGCCCAACGTCGAGACCTTCCCCGTCCAGCCGCACTTCGAGCTCTCCGGAGGTCGCCTCGACCTGCCCGGCGCGCGCCAGGCAGCGCTCGACATCTGGACCGTGAGCCTGGGCGGCGGTCTCGGCGTTCCCGTCACGGGCGACATCACCATCGAGGCCCGCGTCCGGCACACCTGGCTCTTCGGGCTCCCGGCCGGCGAGCCCGCACCCAACGCCGGCTGGACGCTCGCGCTCGCGGTCGCCGTCGACCTGCGCTAGGAGACTACGGAATCGCGCCCGAATTGCGCGCGATCCGTGCGCAGCTAGGAGACCTAGTCCCTCCGACGCTGTGCCGCGGTCGAGCGCGCGAACATGTCGCTGATCTCGGTCGGATCGTCCTCGGGATCCTCC
The DNA here is from genome assembly GCA_038252025.1 of Polyangiales bacterium. Taxonomy (GTDB): domain Bacteria; phylum Myxococcota_A; class Polyangia; order Polyangiales; family Sandaracinaceae; genus JBBSAT01. Next base: position 2,100 of record JBBSAT010000491.1, read on the forward strand.
TCGTCGATCGTCATCGGCGGTTCGGACCGGAGGCCCGCGTCGGACGTCGCCGAAACGCGCCCGCGCGCCGCCCGCAGCGCCCGCAGCATGCCGCGCGCGCCCGCGTAGCGTCCCTCGCGATCGTGCGACATCGCGGCGAGGATCACGTCCTCGATCTCCTGCGGGATCGCCGGCCGCAGCTCGCGCGGGGCCAGCGGGCGCGTCGTCAGGATCAGCACGATGAGCTTGTTGTAGTTCTCGGCGCGGAACGGGAGCCGCCCGGTCAGCGCCTCGTAGAGGAGGACGCCCATGGCCCAGACGTCGACCCTGTGATCGATCGGCTCACCGCGCGCCTGCTCCGGCGCCAGATAGTACGGCGTGCCCACGACCATGCCCGTCTTGGTCAGCGAGAGCGTCTCGTCGCCGATCGTCTTCGAGATACCGAAGTCGAGCAGCTTCGCGAGCGTCCCCGTCTCTCGGTTCACGAGGAAGACGTTGTCGGGCTTGAGATCGCGATGGACGATCCCGCGCGCGTGCGCGACGTCGAGCGCCGAGAGCATCTGCTCGGCGACGTCGAGCGCGTCGTCGATCGGAAGCGGCCCCTCGTCCTTGAGGCGAGCTGCGAGCGTCTGCCCCTCGAGCAGCTCCATCACCTGGTACGGGACGCCGTTCTCGAGCGTGCCGAGATCGAAGATCTCCACGATGTTGGGATGACCGAGCGAGCCGACGATCCGCGCCTCGCGATAGAAGCGCTTCTCCTAGTCGCTTCCCTTCTTGTGCCCGTGCAGGAGCATCTTGATCGCGACGTGCTTCCCGATCCGCTGGTTCTCCGCGCGGTAGACGGCGCCCATGC
>JBBSAT010000492.1:0-2920 GCA_038252025.1 Polyangiales bacterium
CGTCTCACTGCAGGCGTTCGTGCGTCGCCTCGCCGAGAAGAAGCGAGCGCTCGTTCCCGCGCTCGTCGTCCACATCATCGCGGCGGTCGCCGACGGGCTGCACGCCGCGCACGAGACGGCTGACGACTTCGGACGCTCGCTCGGCATCGTGCACCGCGACGTGACGCCGCAGAACGTGCTCATCTCGTATGCGGGCGCGATCAAGCTGATCGACTTCGGCATCGCGAAGGCCGCGGGCCGCTCGCACCACACGGCGAAGGGCGCGCTCAAGGGCAAGCTCCGCTACATGGCGCCGGAGCAGGCCGCGGGAGGGCACGTCGATCGGCGCACCGACGTGTACGCGCTCGGGATCGTTCTCTGGGAGATGCTCACCTACAAGAAGCTCTTCTCGGCGCCGAACGACGCGCAGCTCATCTTCATGGTGCGCGAGCCGAAGGTCACGCCGCCGCGGAAGCTCGCGCCCGCCGTGAGCGAGTCGCTCGATGCGGTCGTCATGCAAGCGCTCTCGCCCGATCCCGAGGAGCGCTTCCAGTCGGCGCAGGCGCTCCGACGCGCGCTCTACGAGGCCTGTCCCGAGGCGCGCGCGATCGAGGCGCAGGAGCTCTCGACGCTCGTGCGCAGCACGATGGCCGACGCGATCCAGAAGGAGCACCAGATGCTGCCCGCGAGCGTCGTGAGCAGCGCGGGCGTGCTCCCCGTCGTCGACGCGTCACGCGAAGAAGCCGCGATGACGAGGATCGTCGACGCCGTCGCGCGGCTCGACGAGGAGGACGTCTCGTCCTCGCCCTCGATGCTGCCGCCCGAGCCGCTCCCTCCGGCCGCGCCGCCGCTGGCGGTCACGGTGTTGAACGCCCAGCTGCCGATCGCCCCGACGCGCATGTCGCTCGGCGGGCCGGCGCACGTCCCGCCCGCGGCGCCCGCACAGCCGCCTGCGTTCGGTGCGCCGACGCCGAGCGCGCCTCCCCAGCGCGTCTCCAGCACGCCGGCGCCGCGACAGGCGGCGTTCACGCCTCCGACGGCGGCGAACCGCTCCGATGTGATGGCCGGTCGCGGCGCCCCCGCGCTCATCAGAGCGCCCGGGTCCGAGCCCGCGCGCCGCTCGCGCGTGGGGCTCTTCTTCTTGATCGCGATCGCGGTGGTCGTGACGATCGCCGTGGGCGGCCTCGGCGGCTGGTTCGCGCTCTCACAGGCGCGTCAGCTCATCACGCCGTGATCAGCTGATCGCTGGCTAGGCGAGCACTCCTCCGATCATCGATCGGCTCGCTACGCCGACCGCTCCCGTACGTGCTCGATGCGGGCACTCCCGTACGCGGTCGGCTACGCGAGCACTCTTCCGGTCACCGATCGGCTCGCTACGCCGGTCAGCGAAACGGGCCGCGGCGCACGCCGAAGAGCGGGCCCAGGCGCGCGAGGAGGTCGACGACGTTCGAGACGTCGACCGGGCGCGCGCGCGGCGTGGGCCCCGATCGATCGAAGGGCAGCTCGAGGCTCACGAAGCCGTTGCCGAGCCGAAGGTCCTCCGCGTCGGGCGGCAGGCGAGCGAGGAGCGCTCGGACCTCCGGCGAGAGTGAAGGCGCGGTCGCCGCCTCCGTCTGCGGCGCACGGAGGGCGAGCGAGACCGCGTCCGGAAGCGGCGGATCCGGCCTGAGCTCGATGTGGTGCGAGGGCCTCTCCCATCGCGTCTCGATCCGGACCTCCGCGCCGCCGAGCTTCGCGTCGTCGATCGCAAGCTCGCCGGGGACCAGCCGCCCACCGAGGCGCGCGGCGAGAGGCGCCCACTCCGGGGCGAGCTCGAGGCCCGTCGGAGGCAGCACGCTCCGGGTGGCCTCCGCGAGCGCGAGCGCGACGCGCTCGACCTTTGCTGCGAAGGCATCCAGGCTCTCGGTGCTCAGCGCGGAGTCCGGCTCGCGCAGGCTGGCGCTGTCGTCCGAGAGCTCGGCGAAGCTCCCCTCTTTGCCGAGCCGCCGCACGAGCCCACGCAGGAACGCGCTCGCCTGCTGCGCATCGCGCGCCGTGACGCGGTGCTCCCGGTCCCACGCAGGGTCGTCGATCTCGATGTCCCGCACGAAGTAGCCCGCGAGCCCCGTCTGCGGCTCGACCGAGAGCGCGAGCCCGAGGCGCGGGAACGTCAACGAAGCGACGAGGAACGCGCCCTCTCTAAGGCGGTGCTCGTGGCCGATCTGGACGGCGACCGAGACGTCGCCGGCGTCGATGGTCCGCGTCAGCGAGGCGCCCTCGATCACGTAGCCGCGGCGATCGGCGACGGCGCGGCCGAGCTCGGCCATCCGTGACTCTCCGACCGAGGGGACCGCGAGCCCGAGGCTCTCGTCCCGCAGCGCGCCGTCGTTCGCGATCGTGACGGGGATCGAGAGCGTCGTGCTCGAGAAGCGCCCCGTCTTCACCTCGATCTCGAGCGTGTGGCCGTGAGCGAGCGGCGCGGTGCGAAAGTCCGGCTGCAAGTACCCAGGGATGCCGAACTCGAACGGCGTGCCGCGCTCGTGAGCGCCCGCGGGCGACTCGGCCGCGATGAACCAGGAGCGCGCAGTCAGCACCCGCTCGTGCGCAATGGCGGAGTAGAGCGTGTTGCGCTCGACGAGGCCGATGCGGATCGGAAAGGAGGAGCGCGGATCGAAGTCGTGGAGCGCCACAGCCCCGGCGATGCGGCCGCCCGGAGCGAGCTTCGAAGAAGTGAGGCTCGCCTCGATGCGCGGCGCGCCGTGCGCCCCCTGGGATCGGTACCGGGCCGGCTCGCCAACGAGCCCCCGCGCTTCTGCGAGCGTGACCGTGAGCGGATGGTGGCTCCGTGCGTCCGGCCACCACGGGATCGAGACCTCCACGTCGATGAACCAGCGCACGCTCGTGAGGGTGCTCGCGTAGGAGGGGGGCAGCCCGTCGGGTAGATCGAACGACGCCCGGAACG
>JBBSAT010000493.1:0-2875 GCA_038252025.1 Polyangiales bacterium
CACCCGTTCGAGCTGGGCGTGAGCCTCGGGACCGATCCCTTCGAGCGCGGGGCCTCCGTGACCACGGTCCGCTTCTTCGTCGGTGCGAGGAACACGCTATGAGCCGCACGGCGCTCGGCGCGTGCGTGCTGCTCGCCGCCGCTGGATGCGGCTCGGCGTTCCGACCGTTCGCGACGCGGCCGATCGTCTGGACCGACGACGACCGACACCCGTTCGAAGGCCCGCCTCCGTCGCTCTACACCGACTGGGCCTGGGACATGTTCGACAACACGATCACCCGCCCGGCCTCGGACGCGCTCCGCTACGAGCGCGGGCGCGAGGCGATGAACGTGAACGCGCTGGACGAGGTGCCCGACTCGAGCTGGTACACCAACCGCCTCTCGCGCCGCACGGTGTCGCTCGAGGAGCTCGCGCTCGGAGCCTGCAGCACGCTCGACCCGCCGCCACCGCCGTACGTCATCGTCCACGGCAAGACGGGCGGGACGACCACCGGGGCCGTCGTCGAAGCGTCGGACGGCCATCGCTACGTGATGAAGGCAGACCTCTTCGAGCAGCCGGAGCGAGGCACGGCGGGCGACGCCATCGGCACGCGCTTCTTGTATGCGGCCGGGTACGACGTGCCCTGCGACTTCGTCACGGAGGTCTCGCGCGCCGATCTGAGCATCCGGCCGGGCGCGCCACGCGATCACGACGGGACGATCCCGTACACGGACGCAGACCTCGACGCGTTCCTCGCAGCGGCGATCGAGGTCCGGGGCGGCGCGCGACGCATCAGCCTCTCGCGCTACATCGACGGTGACCTGCTCGGCGGCTTTCGGTTCGAGGGGGTGCGCGACGACGATCCGAACGACGTCGTGCCGCACGAGCATCGCCGTGAGCTGCGCGCGTTCTACGTCCTGTCTGCCTGGCTCAACCACGTCGACGTGCGCGCCGAGAACAACGTGGACGTCTGGGTCGCGACCCGCGAGGGCCGCGGGTACATCCACCACATGGTCCTCGACGCGGGCGACTCGCTCGGCATCATCTGGGACAGCGACATCGACCTCGCGATGAGCCGCCGCTTCGGCAACGCGCACTACCTGGACGTCGGTCAGATCCTCGGCGACATCTTCGGGTTCGGCGCGGTGGACCGCGCCTATCGAGATCCTCCGAGGGGGGTGGCCTTCTCGGTGTTCGGCTTCTTCGACGTGGAGCGCTTCGACCCCGCCGACTGGCGGAGCGGATACTCGAACGCAGCTTTCGATCGTCGGACGGAGGCGGACATGGCGTGGATGGCCCGCGTCATCTCGCGGTTCGACGAGAGGCAGGTGCGCACCATCGTCCGCACCGGGCGCTTCTCGCGCACGCTCTACGACGACGAGCTCGTTCGAATCCTGATGGGGAGGCGCGCGCGGATCCTCGAGCGATATCTCGTACGCCTCTCACCGCTCTCGTTTCCGGAGCTCGAGGGAGACGCGCTGTGCACGCGCGACCTCGCGGTGGAGTCCGGCCTTCGCGAAGCGTCGGACCGAGCCTACCGGGCGACGCGGTACGAGGGGATTCCGCCCGTGCTCCGCGGACCGCTCGCGGCCGCCGACGTGGTCGGCGCGCGGATCTGCGTCGACCTCCCGAGCGGAGCGAGCCCGCGCTACGAGGTCATCGATCTCTTCGCGAGCACGCGGGACGGCGAGCAGAGCCATCCCGCGAGGGTTCACATCGCGACGAGCGAGAGCGGAGAGCGAACGATCGTCGGCCTCGAGCGGCCGGACGGCGATGGCCCTCCGTGACGCTCGCTACGCCGAGCACTACCGTCCGCGCCCGGCTGCGCGAGCACTCTTGTTTTCTACGACCTCGCGAAGGGGCCCGTCAGCGGCGCGTCGTCGAACGACGTTCGCCGCACGACGTGAGGGCCGCCGCAACAGGGCGGCTGGGGCATGCCGTCGTCGGTGCGACGGATCCCATCGCACGAGTCGCCGGACGCTTCCGCCGCAGCCTGTGCGTCGTCGACGCTGCGGTATGGGTAGTGACGCACGCGGCCATCGGGACAGACGACCTTCCAACCCTTTGCGGCTCTGGTCATGCGTCGGGACTACGCCAGACGCGTGCCGGGGGACCGAGCGCGCCGCGCGGCGTCGACAGGGCCGCGGGCGCCACACGCTGAGGCCGCGCGTCGCCACAGCGACCTCTCACTTGGCGAGGGTCGGGATCACGAGCACAGGGAGGCGGGCGCGGCGGACGACTTGCTCGGCGACGCTGCCCATCACCAGATGGCGGAGACCCGTGCGGCCGTGCGTGCCCATGACGATACAGTCGCACCTCGTCTTGCCCGCGAGCTCGAGGATGGCGAGCGCTGCGTCGCCTTGCGCGAGGTGCGTCGCGACACGGTCCCGAGGGAGAGGCATGCGCTCGGCGGTCATGCGCAGCTCGTCCTTGAGACCTGTGATGAGCAGCTCCGTCTCGCGCGCGTCGGGGATGGTCTGCACGCCGTCGAGCACGCCGACGGTCGGCAAGCGCCACACGTGCACGAGGTGGAGCCTCGCCTCGAAGCGCTCCGCCAGAGAACACGCCGCGTCGAGAACGGTCGGAGTCGACGGAGAGAAGTCGACGGCGCAGACCACGGTCCTCGGTTCGAAGTGGCTCATCGCCGTCTCCTCTCAGAGCGAGGCGCAGCGCCTCGCAAAGGGTCCAGCACGCGACATGCCCGGACAGCGTCGCCGGTCGGGTGCGCTGGGCACGCCGTGTGCTGGCGGCTCTGTCCTAACCCAACGAGGAGTCATCGATGACTGACGGAGACGTGATCGAGAGTGTGCATGCGGGCGGCGAAGGCGCGAGCCGAGCCATCGCCCCGCCCGAGAGGAACGGTCATGCGCGCGTGGTCGGACGACTGGCCGACCTC
>JBBSAT010000494.1:0-2873 GCA_038252025.1 Polyangiales bacterium
CTGCTGCGGGGCCGGCGGCGGAAGGTCCTGTGCGATCCCCGACGCGATGACGTCGGAGAGATTGAGGATGTGAACCACGGCGAGGTCGTACGCGACCACGTCGCTCTCCCACTCGGCGCGCACGCGCGCGGTCGCCTCGTCCGAGGTCAGGTTGATCTGCTCGTGGAGCTGCGTCTCGAGCGCGACGAACGACCAGACCGGGTTCAAGCTCGCGAGGAACGCCGCGATCTCGGTCGCGTTCCTGTACCAGGCCCCGATCGCACCGGCGACCGCTTGCCGGTCGCCCTCGGCGAGCGCGGAAACGAAGTCCCCGAGGATCTCGACCTCCCGGTCGAGCAGCGTCGTGAGCCGATCCGCAGCGGTCGCTCCATAGATCTGGCGGATCGCGTCCGCGAGGTCGTCCCCGCTCCGGACGAGCCGTGCGGTCGTCTCGGGCGTGCTCGGAAGCCCCGCGAGCGCGTCGATCAGGTAGAAGCGCGTCCAGCTGACCTGCGCCTCGAACAGCACGCGCATCGACACGTGGAGATCACGCTCGCGCACGCTGGTGAACGTCCGGTCCGTCACGAGCTCCGGAAACTGCATGGTGATGCCGTCCGCGAGGCCGTCGGCGATCGGGCGCGTGCTGGACACGACGGCGTCGTGCGCCGTCACGTCGACGTCCCAGTGTCCGCCCACGCGGGCCATCGTCTCGCTCACGGTCGCGTCGAGGTTCGTCCTGAACATGCGCCAGAGCTCGTAGTAGCCCCAGTTCGGATTGAGATCGGCGAGGAAGCGCGCGAGCTCGTCGGCGTTCGCGTACCAGAGAGTGCGGGCCGCCTCGAGGCCTGCGTTGTCCGCAGCCATCGTGCTCGCGATCACCTCTCGCAAGCCGGTGACGTGATCGTTGAGCAGGGCGTGGAGGCGATAGGCGGCGGGGCCGCCATAGAACGGCCGGAACGCGTCGGCGATCTCCGAGCCGTTCCGCAGCAGACGGTCCGTCGCCGCGGGTGTGTCCTCGAGCCCCGCGACCGTGGAGACGATCACCACGCGCGACCAGGTCGCCTGCGCGGCCCAGAGCTGCCGCATGTCGTCGCGAAGCGCGTACTCGGTCGTGAGGACCACCGGGGTCGTCTCGCCTGCGGCCGCGCAGCCGGCGCAGTTGAGCCCGACGGCGAGCAAGAGAGCGACAGGAGACACAGCGCGGACGTCCATCGGATCCCCCCGATCGCGCGCGTCGAGCGCGCTCGTTCCAGTGGGGACTGCAGCGTGCGTGCCGACGAAGATCGAAGCGCGCGAGGCACATGCGCCGGGAGACGCGGGGAGAGACGCAGCGGCCGCGTGAGGCGAAGGGGCATGCGCGCCACGTCGCGAGAAGCGAGCGTCAGCGCGTCTGCTTGAGCGCTCGCGCGACGGTGTTCCTGGACACTCCGAGCTGTCTCGCGGCCGCGCTCTGGTTTCCGTCGTGACGAACGACCACCGCGCGAACGTAGGCATCGCTCGCCGCAGCCAGCGTCAGTCCGTCCTCGATCAGAGCTCCGCCCGCATCCGTCCGCGTCGCGCTCGCCGAGGGAAACGCGCTCGTGCGGATGAGCCCGTCCGGTGCGAGCACGATCGCGCTCTCGATCCAGTGCTCGAGCTCCCGCACGTTTCCGTCGAACGGATGCGAGGCGAGCCGCTCGATCGCGCCCTCCTCGAACCGCGGCTCGCGCCGCCCGTACCGCTTCCCGTAGAGATCCGCGAAGTGACGCGCGAGCCGCTCGATCTCGCCGGCGCCCCGCGCGCGCAGAGGCGGCACGGCGATCTCGAGCACCTTGACGCGATAGTACAGGTCTCGCCGGAAGCGCCCCGCGGCGACCTCGGCCGAGAGATCCCTGTGCGTGGCCGCGACCACGCGCACATCCGCGCGAAGCTCGACGCGCCCACCGACACGCTCGAAGGTTCGCTCCTGCAGGAAGCGCAGGAGCTTGCCCTGGGTCTCCGGCAAGAGCTCGCCGATCTCGTCGAGGAAGAGCGTGCCCTGCTCCGCCGTCTCGACGCGCCCGACGACGCGGCGATCGGCGCCCGTGAACGCTCCGCGCTCGTGCCCGAAGAGCTCGCTCTCGAAGAGCGGCGCCGGCAGCGTCGTGCAGTCCAGGGTGACGAAGGGCCCGTCGCGCCGCGGAGAGTTCACGTGGATCGCGCGAGCGAGCAGTGTCTTGCCCGTCCCGGTCTCGCCCGTGAAGAGAACGGTCGCGTCGGTACCGGCCGCGAGCGCGATGCGGCCGTACACCGCCTCCATCGCGGGACCACGCCCGATGATCCGGTTGAAGGGCCCGCGGAGCACGAGGCCCGGATCGCGCGCGTCGGCCGGCGCGAGCGTCGTCAACGCGAGCGCCCTGCCGAGCTCGCGACCGAGCGTGAGCAGGTACTGCGCGTCCTCCTCGTCGAACGCGCCGCCGCGGTGGTTGAGCACCTGGACGACGCCGCGCACCGGCGCGCTCTCGTGCTCGCGCACCGGGACCGCGAGGACCGAGCGCGTGACGAACCCGGTCTTCCGATCGGCGCTCGGATCGAAGCGCGGGTCGCTCCCTGCGTCGTCGATGCGGACGATCTCGCCCGTCGTCGCTACGTGCCCGACCAGGCCGCGATCGATCGGCTGCTCCAGCACGTCCACCTCGGGCAGCACGGCGACGCGCGTCACCAGCGCCCCCTTCTGCGCGTCGACGAGCCAGAGGCTGGCCCGCTCCGCCTCGAGCGCGGTGGCGAGCGCGCTGGCGGCGCTCTCGAGCCATCGATCGAGATCGACCTCGCGCGAGAGCATCGATCCGAGATCGACGAGGAGCGAGAGGCGCGTCATGGCCGCGGCCGGAGCATACAGCGCAGGGGGCGCCCTCGTCGCGGCCCGTGGCGAGCCC
>JBBSAT010000495.1:0-2852 GCA_038252025.1 Polyangiales bacterium
CATGCGTCGGCGACGCCCACGAGCGCCAGCCCCTACGCGAACCTCGCGATCTTCGCGCGTGCGCTCAGCCACATCGAGGCCAGCCACGTGGAGCCGCCCGACCAGGACACTCTCGTCTACGGTGCCATCCGGGGGATGGTCGAGACACTGGACCCTCACTCGAGCTTCCTGACCCCCGAGCAGTACCGAATGCTCGTGTCGGACACCCAGGGTGAGTTCGGCGGGATCGGCATCGAGGTCGACGTCCGCGACGGCTGGCTCGTCGTCCACGGCGTGATCGAGGGTGGCCCCGCACAGAGCGCAGGTCTCCAGCCCGGCGACCGCTTCCTCGCCATCGATGGCCTCGGCGCGCGGGACATGCGGCTGAGCGAGGCCGTCGAGCACATGCGCGGGGCGCCGGGCACGCCCGTCACGATCCGGATCCGGCGCGAGGGCGTGGAGGAAGGCATCGAGCTCACGCTGAACCGGGAGGTGATCCGGGTCGACGCAGTGGAGGCGCGCGTGCTCTCGGACCGCGTCGCGTACGTGCGCATCCGCTCGTTCTCCGAGACGACGACGGACGAGCTCCGCGCCGCGCTCGATCACGCAGTCGCCCAGACCGCGCCCGAAGGCGGTCTCCGCGGCGTGCTCCTCGACCTCCGTGGTAACCCGGGCGGCCTGCTCGACGAGGCCGTGCGCGTGAGCGACGAGTTCCTCGAGAGCGGGGTCATCGTCTCCACGCGAGGTCGCGACGGCCAGGTGCTCGACGAGGCGGTCGCGCGGCGCGCGGGCACTCGCCCGAACTGGCCCTTGGTCGTGCTCGTCGATCACTACAGCGCGAGCGCCGCCGAGATCGTCGCGGGCGCGCTCCACGACCAGCACCGCGCCGTGCTCGTGGGCCAGAGGACGTGGGGCAAAGGCAGCGTTCAGAACCTGATCGAGCTGCCGGACGGGAGCGCACTCAAGCTGACGATCGCCCGGTACTACACGCCGAGCGGCGCGTCGATCCAGGCGCTGGGGATCGAGCCCGACGTCGTCGTGGAAAACCTCGACGCCGAGACGCTCGCGGCTCTCCGGGAGAGGGGCCCGGTGCTCAGCGAAGCGATGCTGGAGCACCACCTCGAAGGCGAGGGTACGACCTCTACGGAAGCGCTCACGCGGGAACAGCCTCGGTTGACGGCGACCGCCGCGGACGCAGACGACTCGTTCGACGACGACGTACAGGCCCGAACCGGGCACCAGATCCTATCGACGCTCATCGACGAGCGCGAGCGTCGATAGCTCGCTCTGCTCGCCGTCAGTAGCCCTCTGCCTTGCAGATGATCTCGTTCATGATCTCGCGCGTTCCGCCGCCGATCGGATACAGGCGCGCGTCGCGATAGAGACGCTCGACCAGCGTCTCGCGCATGTAGCCATAACCGCCGTGGATCTGGACCGCCTGGTCGCAGACGAACGAGCACATGTCCGTCGCCGTGTTCTTCGCCATCGCCGCGAGCGCCGGTGTCTGTTCGCCGCGCGCGTACCGCACCGTGAGCTCGCTCGTCAGCGCGCGGGCGGCAGCGATGCGTGCCCCCATGTCGGCGAGCTTGTGGCGCACCACCTGGAACGCCGTGAGCGACTTTCCGAACGCCATGCGCTCTCGCGCGTATCGGATCGACTCTCGGTAGGCCAGCTCGGCGATCGCGACGCACTGGGCTGCGAGCAAGAGCCGCTCCGCGGTGAAGTTCATCATGATCGCGACGAAGCCGGCGTTCTCCATCCCGATGAGGTTCGACGCCGGGACCCGGCAGCCGTCGAACGAGAGCTCGGCCGTGTCGCTCGCCCACCACCCCGTCTTCTTGAGCTTCCGGCTCACCTCGAACCCAGGCGTCCCACGCTCGATCACGAGGAGAGACACCCCGCCATGTCCCTCGCCGCCGGTTCGCACGGCCGTCGTGATGAAGTCCGCTCGCGCGCCCGACGTGATGAACGTCTTGCTGCCGGTGACGACGTAGTCGTCCCCGTCACGCACGGCGCGCGTCTTGAGGCCGGCGACGTCGCTCCCGCCGCCGGGCTCGGTGATCGCGAGGGCCGAGATCTTCCGCCCCGAGAGCACGGGCCGAACGAAGCGCTCCTTCTGTTCGGGCGTCCCGAACTTCACGATCGGCGGCAGCGCGATGCCGTGGCTCCCGAGCCCCACCGTCGTGCCGACGGTCTTGCCGGAGAGGATCATCTCGTCCGAAGCGACGACGACGTGCGTAACGTCGCCACCATCTCCTCCGACGTCTTCGGGATACCCGATCGCCAGGATTCCAGCGGCGCCGGCTTTGAGGTAGAGGTCTGCCGGAAACTCCTCCGCCTCTTCCCACTCGGCGCCGTGCGGCGCGATGTGGTCGGTCGCCCAACGGCGCAGGGTCGCGCGAAGCTGCGCGTGCTCTTCGGTCTCGAACAGGTACGTCATGTCGAGGCCAGCATAGCTGACTGAATCGCGATTCAGTGTGGGACGCGGGGTCCCCCGCGAATGCCGAGCATCAGAGGGTGAGGACGACCGTCACCGCGGCCGTCTGCCCCGAGAACGTGACGTCGCCGAGGACGCCCTGGACGCAGGTCTCGACCGAGGTGCCGTGGAACGGGTCGGCGAGCACGGCGGTGAGGTGACCGTCGGTGCCGAGCGTGAGCGTCGCGTTCGCGTGCTGGCCCGCCATGCACGCCTGGGCCTGCGTCCAGCGCTCGCTCGCGAGCGAGAGGAGCTGCCCCTGAGGATCTGCGCTGACCGCCACCGTGCCGCCCGACGTGGCCGGCGCGGTCGGCCCAGGCGCCTGCGCCACGGCCAGGGGCGCGACCGTGGCCACGCCCGCCGCATGGCCCCACGCGCAGCCGGCAACATTACAACC
>JBBSAT010000496.1:0-2812 GCA_038252025.1 Polyangiales bacterium
CAACCTCTCCGTCGTCCGCAGCTTCGCCGCGCCCGCGCGCGTGCTCGCCGTCGTGAAGGCCGACGCGTACGGCCACGGCGTCGTGCCCGTCGCGCTCCGGCTCGAGGACGAAGGCGTCGACGGCTTCGGCGTCGCGCTCGCAGAAGAAGGCCTCGAGCTACGCGAAGCCGGCGTGCGCGCGCCGATCCTCGTGCTCAACGGCGTCTACGGTCGCGCGCACCTCGACGTGCTCGAGGCAGGCCTCACGCCCGTCGTGTACGACCTCGGACAGATCGAAGCGTTCGACGCCGCCGCGCCGGATCGCCCCTACCGCGTGCACCTCAAGGTCGACACCGGCATGGCGCGGCTCGGCGTCGAAGCGCGCGAGCTCGATCGCTTCCTCGCGGGCCTCGCGAAGTTTCCGCGCTGCATCATCTCCGGGCTGATGACGCACCTCGCGAGCGCAGACACCGATCCCGAGAGCACCGATCAGCAGCTGAAGCTCTTCGACGAGGCGCGCGCCAAGGTCTTCGCCGCAGGCCATCGGCCCGGCACGCTCCACGCAGCGAACACAGCCGCGACGCTCGCGCATCCCGCGGCGCGCTTCGACATGGTCCGTCCGGGCGGCGCGCTCTTCGGCATCGGCATGGGCGTTCCGCAAGCCGCCGAGCTCCGGCCCGCGATGCGGATCCGCTCCGAGGTGATCGCGCTGCGTGACCTCCCCGAGGGATCGCGCGTCGGCTACGACGGCACGTTCCTGACCACGCGCGCGACGCGCATCGCCACCGTCCCGCTCGGCTACGGCGACGGCCTCTCACGCCAGCTCGGAAACCGCGGCGGCATGTTGATCCGCGGCGTGCGCTGTCCGATCGCCGGGCGCGTCTCGATGGATCTCACGATGCTCGACGTCACCGACCTCCCCGCGTGCGCCATCGGCGACGAGGTCGTCGTCCTCGGCTCGCAGCCGGGCCCCTCCGGCGAAGCGCGGATCACGGCAGACGACCTCGCGCGCGAGTCGGGCACGATCGCGTACGACGTGCTCATCGCCGTCTCGCGCCGGGTCCCGCGCGTCTATCCTGACGCGGGATGACCGAGCCGACGGGGCAGCATCGATCGAAGGAAGCGCTCCTCGTCGGGCTCTACGCCGCGCTGCACGTCGTGACGGCGCTCGCCTTCGTCCTCCGGCGTGACCCCGGGACGGACGCCGCGTGGATCGGCTTTCCGCTCGACGACTCCTGGATCCACCACGTCTACGCGCGCTCCCTCGCGGACGGTGGGCTCTTCGAGTACGTGCCCGGCCGGCCAGAGGCAGGCTTCACGAGCCCGCTCTGGGCGCTCTGCATCGCACCTCTCTACTGGATCACGCGGGACCCACACGGCGCGGCGCTCGGCACGAAGGTGCTCGGCGTGCTCGTCGGCATCGGCACGAGCGTCGTCGGAGATCGACTCGCGCGCGCGCTCTCCGGCAAGGCGTGGATCGGTGCTGCCTGCGGGATCGCCGTCGCGCTCGATCCTCTGCTCACGTTCTCCGAGGTCTCCGGGATGGAGGTGCCTCTCGCGGCGGGGCTGCTCGCGGCAACGATGCTCGCGTGGCTCGAGGACCGCCGCTGGCTCGCGGGCATCCTCGGCGGGCTCGCGATCATCACGCGACCCGAGGCCGCGCTCGTCGTCGTGCTCGTCGCATCTGCGGAGGCGTACACGCGCCGCGCTGCGCTCACGAAGCGAGAGCGCCCTCCGATCGAAGCGATCACCGCGCTGCTCGTTCCGTCGATCGTGCTCGGCGGCGCGTGGTCTGTGTTCTGCCTGAGCGTGACGGGACGACCGCTCCCCAACACGTTCTACGCGAAGCATCACCCCGAGAGCCTGCTCGAGGTCGTGCGCGACGTGCCGCGCATCTTCGGACCCCAGCTCTTCGACATGGCCTGGTTCTTCGCGGGCGGCGGCGTGGTGCTCTGGCTCCTCGCGGCGCTCGCGATCACGCGGCGCCTCGGCCGCACGCCGCGCTCGCTCGCGATCCTCGTCGGTCCGCTGGTGTTCCTACTCGGCATCGCATGGGCGCACGACGTTCCGTTCGTCCGCGCGTTCGCGACGCTTCGATACTCGCTTCCGCCGTTCGTCTGGATCCTCTCGTTGCTCGCGGTCGGCGCGGGCGAGGCCGTCGATCGCGTTCGCGCCGCGCGATCGGATCGCAGCCGTCGCACGCGCGCGCTCGCCTGGGCCTCTCTGCTCGCGCTCGGCTTCCCGCTCGTCGCGCTCCCGCCGCGGTTTCTCCGCGCGGCAGAGACCTACGCGTGGAACTGCCAGAACATCGAGGAGATGCAGGTCGCGGTCGCGCTCTGGCTGCGCGAGCGGACGACCGACGACCAGTGGATCGCCACGCACGACGCGGGCGCGATCCGGCTCTTCTCCGATCGCCGCGTGCTCGACCTCGCGGGCCTGAACGAGCATCGCGTCTTCGAGGTGGGCGCGCTCCTCCTCGGTGAGGTCGAGCCGCGTTACTTCGTGGTGTTCCCGGACTGGTTCCCGCACCTGGTCGCGAACCCGCGCTACCGCACCGTCTACTCGGTCCGCGCGGCGCACTACACGATCTGCTTGTGCACCACCGACGAGCTCCTTGTGCTCGAGCCGGTCACCGCCAGCGCACCGTGATAGAGATCCACCAGCGATGGCGGATCCGGAGGGCGAGACGAAGAACGCGGAGGACGGCAACGAGCCGGAGCCCTCGCGCACGGTCGTCGCCACGCTCGCGGGCGTCTTCGACTGGCTGCTGAGCTTTCCGATCGCGTTGCTCGCCGAGATCGGCTTGATGGCGCGCCTGATGTTCGAGACCGCG
>JBBSAT010000497.1:0-2738 GCA_038252025.1 Polyangiales bacterium
CGCACTTCGATCTCGCGGGATACGAAGACCACTTCGACGTCTTCGCGAAGCACGCCCACCGCTGGTCGCCGCGCTCGGTTCGGCTCGCGCACGATTGGCGCCACGAGGCCGCGTCGCTCGCGGCACTCCCGCTCTGGGGCGGCCTCGAGGAGCTGCACGTCGGATCCCTCCACGACGACACCCTTCACCGAGCGCCGCTCTCGTTCCGGCCGGAGCTCGCGGCGGCTTCTCGCCTCTCGGCGCTGACCATGCGCGCCGACGATCTCGTCGCGCTCTGGGATCGCGCGAGCCTCCCGGCGCTCGTCGAGCTGAACGTGTGGGTTCTCGACGAGGCGCAAGCCCGTGCGCTCGCCTCGCGGCGCGAGCTAGCGTCGATCCGTACGCTACGCGTCGCGTTTCGCTGCGCACACGACGGTCGGAGCTCGTTCGAGCCCACGCTGGGCAACGTGATCCCCGAGTCCGACGCAGCCGCGCGGACCTTCTTCGAGCGCGCCCGTCTCGACGCGCTCCGCGACCTGACGCTGGTCGGCCGCAGCTGCGGCTACTGGACGCGCGAGGGCCCGGGCCCGGACACGATGTCCGCGCTCATCGCCAGCGGCGCGCTCGCGGCACTTCGCCGGCTGCGCCTCGAACGGCTGCCGCTCGGCGACGAAGGCCTCGCGGCGCTCCTTCGCGCGCTGCCCACGTCCCTCCGCGACCTCGAGCTCGTCGACGTCTACGCGAAGAACGCGACCGCCGAGGCGCTCGTAGCTCAGCCCGTCACGGCGAAGCTCGAGCAACTGAACCTCTCGGCGAATCGGATCCGCTCGGGCGGCTTCGCGGCGCTCGCCGGCGTCCCGTTCGTGGCGCTGCGCGAGATCGATCTCTCCGGGGCCGCCTGCCAGCCGTACTACTTCAGCACCGGGACGCAGCCGCTGCGCGACGACGGCTTCGCCGCGTGGACGCGGTCGTCGGCGATGTCGACGTTGCGCGTGCTCGGCGTGAGCGGAGCTCGGCTGACCGACGAGAGCCTGCTCGCGCTCGCCGCGTGCGATGCGCCCGTGCTCGAGGAGCTCCGCTTCGCGCACAACCAAGCGACGTCGCGCGGGACCTCCGCGCTCGCTCGCGCGCTGCACGCGTGGCGTTCGCTGCGCACAGTGTCGCTGCGAGACTGTCGGCTCGACGACGACGCGGTGGCTGCGTTGACGGAGCTCCGCTCGGCCCCTCGACTGCGCTCACTGGACGTATCGTACAACGCGATCGGTGCGGCCGGCGCGCGGCATCTCGCGTCGTGGCCAATGCTCCAGCACGTACGGGCGCTCGATCTCCACGACGAGGTGCTCGACGAGCTCTCTTCCACGAAGCGCGCGCTACGACCTCTTGGTCGCCGCGCCACGGCGCTCGAAGAAGCGGACCGTGTCCGAGTGCTGGAGCGCGAAGATCCAGAACGCATGGACGAGCAGCAACAGAGCGACGCCGAAGAACTCGCCGACGCCGAATTCACCCCAGCCGAAGATCAGGCGCGCCGTGTAGGCGAGCAGTCCGAGCACGGCGCCGACGAGCGCGAGCGTGCGCGCCCAGGGACGGCCCGACACGAGCGGAATCAGAAACGCGAGCGCGGCGACGAGCGGGCACCACTGTCCGGACGCGCCGGCCTCGATCAGAGAGCCCACGACGTCGATGCCGCATGCGATGAGCAGGATCCGCGGCGGATCGGCGGAGGTCGCGACCGAAGGCCCGACATCGGGCGGCGGCGGCGGCGCGAACGGCGTGGACGTCCCGACCGCGCTCGCGGGCGATGCGACCTCGACGGGGTTCCCGTCCGGATCGACGTTGCCGCACGTCGGACAACGGAAGCCCCGATCGACACGAGCGATGCGTCGACCGTTCGGCATCGAGGGCAGAGCGGCATTCCCCGCTGTCTACGCCACCGCGAGAGCGCTCGCTAGTACGTCGGCCCGGCCGAGGGCGTCGCTCGCTCGAGACGGGTCGCGCACGTGCGCCGCCACGCTACGCTGGGCCGAGGAGCCAGGATGCCCTTCGACCACCTCGTGATCCTCGTCGACCACGGCGTCGCACGCTCGCGCTCGACCGCGGCCGTCCACATCGCTCGCCACCTGACGTTCCCCTGGCGCCTCGCCTGGGGGTTCGCGATCATCCCCGCGTTCCTGCGCGATCTGATCTATCGCTTCGTCGCCGCGAACCGCTACCGCGTGTTCGGCAAGTCGAACGAGTGCCGCGTCCCGACGCCGGAGCTCCGCGCCCGCATGGTCACGTAATGAGCCCGCGGTCCGCCGTCTCGCTCGCGCTGATGCTGCTCTCATGCGGGCAGAGCCATTCCGGGCCGGACGACGCGAGCGCCGACGCGGCGACGACCGGTCGCGACTCATCGGACGACGCCGGAGCAGACGCCGTCGAGGACGCTGCGTGCGTGCCGACGCACGACGTGTCTCATGTGCTCGATGATCCCCGCGCGCCGCTCGATCGGCTTCATCGTCGGTCCGTTGCGGACACCGACCTTCCGGTAGAGCTACACCGGCGTGCTCGCCGCGTGTGCGAAGGACAGGGCGCTCATCGTGCCGGGCGCGGCCGACACCACGCGCATCCACGACGCGAGCTGGGGCGAGCTCTGCAAGTACGGCATCGGTGTGGACGTCCTCGCGTGCCCTTGCGGCGGGCGGATGAGGTTCATCGAGGTCGTGATCGAGCGAGACAAGCTCCGCCCGCTCCTCGACGCTTTCGGCTACCGCAAGGACCCG
>JBBSAT010000498.1:0-2726 GCA_038252025.1 Polyangiales bacterium
CGGCGATCGATCGGGCACGGTCCCTGCGAAGGGGGCTGCATGACCAAAGCGATCCCCACCATACAGAAGTACATGAGCACATCCCCGCACTCGGTAGGGCCGGCGCAGTCGCTCCAGACGGCCTCTGCGATGATGCACGAGCATCAGATCCGCCACCTCCCGGTGCTCTCCGGCGGACAGCTCGTCGGCATCCTGAGCGAGCGTGACGTCGCGCTGATCACGTCCATGAAGGGCGTCGACGCGACCACCACGACCGTCGAGGACGCGATGACCTCCAGCGTCTACTCGGTGTCTCCGGACGCTCCGCTCGACGAGGTCGCTGCCGAGATGGCCGAGCGCAAGTTCGGATCCGTCGTCGTGCTCTCCAACCAGAAGGTCGTCGGCGTGTTCACGACGGTCGACGTTTGCGGTGCGCTCGCAGACCTCCTTCACGGGCGGCTGGCCAAGTGACCGCCGAGGCCCCGCGCTACGCGGTCGTCGTCGGCATCGGGTTCACCGACGCGTGCAAGAGCGCCGTCGTGGAGGCGTTCGCGCTCGCGTCACGGACGCCCGGTACCGAGCTTCACTTCGCCACCGTCATCGAGCACGCGCACCTCGACCGCACGGGCGCGATGAGCGGCGGGCACGAGCGGCTGATCGAGGCGGAGACCAACCTCGCCGACTTCGTGCGCACGATCGCGGCGCAGAGCGAGGAGCGGAAGCGCGAGCTCGGCGTGACCTATCACGTCCGCGTCGGAGGAGCCGTCGAGTCGCTCGTCCAGGTGGCCGTCGACGTCGACGCAGGCCTCATCATCGTGGGCACGCGCGCTCGTCGTGGGCTCGCAAAGCTGCTCCTCGGATCGGTCGCGGAGTCGCTCCTCGCCGACGCTCGCTTCCCGGTGCTCGTCGCGCGCTCGCGGGACGTGGATGGGATCCAGAAGACGCCGCGCCCGGAGCCCCGTCGGCCCGGCGAAGCGCTGACGAGCGATCGCGAAGGGATGCTCGCGTCTGCCGAGCGCGTCGACTACGGCTCGCGCCGTTCGCACATCTCCGGCCTGCTCTGACGGGTCAGAATCCGAGGTCGAGGCCCGCGTCCGAGAGCCGCTTGCGCATCTCGCTCGCGCGCTTCGTGGCCGGGAGCGTGAACGGGAGCGCGAGCGCCGCCGCCCAGCTCGCCAGCACGGAGATCATCTGCATGAACGAGAAGATCTCGTGCGCGACGCAGAACGCGAACCATGCCATCACGGCTGGAGCGAGCGCGAGCGCCGTGAGCATCGCGACGAGGGTGCGTCCCATCCGCATGCGCATCACCTGCGAAGCGAGGACGAGGGAAGCGAGCCCCGCGAGGCCGAGCGCCCAGACCGCGTACTGCGCCCAGCGAAGCTCGCCGACGAACTGGCCCGAGATCATCAGCTGCAGCGCGCCGAGGCCCGTGAAGAGCCCGCTCAGCGCCTCCACGGCGGCGGCTGCCTTGACGATCGCGCTCGCGTCGAGCGATTGAACGTCCGTGTCCTCGCGGGGCGCCATGACACCGCCGTCCTACACGCCGATCTGTCCGAGGGCAACGCGCGTCGGAACGGAGCGAGCCACGCCGGTCAGCAGGGAACGCACACGATCGCCCCGTCGAACACGATCCGATCGTAGAGCGTGTTCGAGCACGTCGCGCGACACTCCCATGCCTGCGTTTCGTAGACGAAGGTCCACGACTGTCCTCCTGGACAAGCACCTCCCGGCGGGTGCCCCGCGCACACTGTGAGGCCGCCGTAGATGCTGCCGTAGTGGATCAGCAGCTCGCATGGTGGATCGCAGCGCCAGCGGCTCGCGCCGACGTACGTGGGATGGTTGCCCGCGGAGCAGTCGGGCGGCGGAGGAACGCAGGAGACCGCGCCGCTGGCCGACACGACCGCGACGTTGCCGCTCGCGCACGGGCCGGGCTCGCACGTCATCGGCATGATCGCGTTTCCGTCGCCGAGGGCGATGTAGCTCCCACCGTAGCTCGGCAGCGGCGGCCGCTCGCGGTAGGTCGGCGACTGGCCGAGAGGGCAGGGCCCCGTCGCGCACGACGGGTCGGCGGCGCAGTCGACGTCGTCGCAGTCCACGTCGCCGTCGCAGTCGTCGTCGTGGTCGCCCCAGCAGAGCGTCTCGGTGCTCTCGCACAGGCCGGGGCATCCCGCGGTGCCGGCGCACGCCGGATCGTCGCAGTCCGTCCGCGTGTCGCAGTCGTCGTCGTGCCCGTTCGCGCAGTCGGCCCCCATCTCGCCGTTCGAGAGCGGCACGCAGATGCCGTCGCTCTCGTCGATCGTGCCGTCGCAGTCGTCGTCCTGCCCGTTGTCGATCACCTCGCGTCCAGGCGCGCGCTGGTCGATGCAGTAGCTCCACGCGGCCGTCGCGCCGGCGGAGTCGCAGTGCTGGATGCCGTCGTGGCAGGCGCCGACGCTGCGCGCGTCGGGCGGGCCGAGCCAGCACGGGCGCTCCGTGCCGACCGCGCAGTCGCAGCCGTCGTCGATGATCCCGTTGTCGTCGTCGTCGAACAGGTTGCCGCAGATGTCCTCGCGGAGCGTGCCCCGAACGACGGCGCCGTCGACGTCCGTGCCGCCGTCCATCGCGGGGACGCCGCTGTCGATCCCCGGGCCGGCGTCCGCGCGAGGCGCAGTATCCTTAAGCACGCCGTCGCCGTTCAAGGAGTTGGCGTTTCCGTTGCCAGACAGGAAGAACGTCTTCGTCTCGTCTTTGCCGGCGACGGGTAC
>JBBSAT010000499.1:0-2688 GCA_038252025.1 Polyangiales bacterium
AGCTAGCCCGGCTCAAGCTAGCCCCGCTCAGCTAGCCCCGCTCAGCTAGCCCCGCTCAGCTAGCCCCGCTCAGCTAGCCCCGCTCAGCTAGACAGGGTCAGGATCGCGTCCTTCGTCGCGAGCTTCTCTTTCTTGAGCTTCGAGAGATCCGCCTGTTCGTTCGTGCTCAGGAAGACGCGCGCCGCGTACTCGGCGACGCGGTCCTTGAGCTTCTTGTGCCGGCGCTGCAGACGGTCCAGTTCCTTCTCAGCCTTTGCCATCGCGGGACCTCCATCTCTTCTCGCGGCGCCTTCGAGCGCCGCGGGTGATCCGATCGTTCACAAGCAAGACGCGACCACGACACGGGACGGAAACCAATCGTTCCCGCCATGGTATGCCCGGGAGCGCATGGGGATCAACGGACGCATTCGCCCTTGGAAACAGCTGACTTTCGCGATCGGCGTGCTCGCGGCGCTCGGTGGGCCGGCGATCTCTCCGCGCCGCGTCGCGTCGCAGGAGGTCCTCGCGTCGCCCCCGTCGGACGACGCGCTCGCCCTCTTCGATCGGATGCTCGCGTTCGCTCGCTCGCATCCGCGCGTGCGTGGCCGCTTCACCCACACCTATCTCGACCGCTCGCGCACGATCGAGCTGCACAACCACGGAACGTTCACCGTCGAGCTCCCGCGCGCTCGCATCGAGATGAGCGGGGGCGAGGTGCGTTCCATCGCGCTCGACGAGAGCTTCGCGCGTGTGATCGTTCCCGATGGGAGCGAGCCGCTCGCGCTCTCGTTCAGGCTGGATACGACGCCGCTCCCCTTGCTCTTCGCGGCGCTGCGCGGCGAAGCTCCGCTCGCGGACCTGTTTTCCGTTCGGCGCATCGTCGCCGACGGCGACGCTGTCCTCGAGCTTCGCCCCATCGACCCGGCCGCGCTCGTCGATCGAATCTGGCTCGAGCTCGCACACGATGGATCGATCACTCGCTTTCTCGTCGTCGACACGCTCGGCGGAACACATCGCGTCTCGCTCGAAGACCAGCGCTACCCGGCGCGCATTCCGGACTCTCTGTTCACGCTCGAACTTCCTCCCGGCGTCGCTCCGATCGAGCCCTGAAGGAGCCGGCGCTCGAAGCGCTCCGCGACCCGGTCCACGTCGAAGGCGAGGCCCGCGATCCGGGCCCTCTGGCCGAGCGCTTCCGCGAGCCCCGGCTCGTTCACGAGGCGCGCGAGATCGAACGCGATCGACGAGGCCTCCCCGGAAGAGAGGAGACCCGTGCGCTCGTGCTCGACGACCTCGGCGATGCCGCCGGCTGCGCTCGCGATCACGGGCAAGCCCGCGGCGAGCGCCTCGAGGACCGCGGTCGGTGTCCCCTCCGTTCGACCGTCTTCCCGCGTGCGCGACGGGGCCAAGAAGCAGTCCGCGCCGACGAGGGCATCCAGCCGATCGTCTCCCGCGAGGTGCCCCAGGAATCGCACGGGCGCCCGTCTTCGCGCGGCGAGCTCGGAGAGCCTCGCTCGCTCGGGCCCATCACCGGCCACGACGAGGTCGACGCCTTCGATCTCCGCGACCGCCTCGATCGCACGCTCGATCCCCTTGATGGGCACCAGGCGCGACATCACGAGCGCCGTCGTTCGAGAGAAGCCCCACCGTTCGCGCGCTCGCGCTCGCGCTCGCCCCGTCGTCTCCGACGCCTCGACCCCCATGGGCTCCACGACGACGTCCGCGGCCGCTCGCAGGCCGAGCATGAACCGATCACGAAGGTCCCGAGACACGAACGAGAGCGTGGTCGCCGAGCCGGAGATCGCCTCACGCACGCCGCGCGGTAGGGCGCACGCGAGGTGCACGTCGCTCCCATGGAGCACGGCGACGTGGGGGCGCGCGCTGCGAAGAGGCGCGACCGCGAGCGCCGACGGGATCGCCCAGTGGCTGACGATCGCGTCCCAGCCTCGGCACCGCCGCCCGGCCTCGGCAGTGAGCGCGAGCGGGAACGTCGCCGCTCCGAGCCACGCGAGCGGATCGAGCCGGAGGTTGTCGGGCGCGCCGTGCCCGCCGAACGTTCGCTCGAGGCCGCGCGGTCTCAGATAGGGAATCCGTCGAACCTCGATGCCGCGATCGCACGGGTCCCCCGAGGACCCTCGAAGCTCCGGCGCGAGCACCTCGATCGCGTGCCCACGACGCACGAGAGCCAGCGCGAGCGTCCGCACGAATCGCCCGGCCGAATCCCCGGGCCCTTCCGGATAGCTCGTCGTGGGCATCGCGATGCGCATCGAGTCACTCCGCCGGGTCGAGCTCGCGCCCGCTGCGCGGGGCCCAGCCTCGTCGGACGATGGCCGCGCGCGCGATCACCGAGGGGATCACGACGAGGCCCTCCCAGAGACCGATGCCGCTCTCCTCGTCGCCGTAGACCGGCCTCACCTCCACGTCTCGCACACGAAGCCCGGCGAGCGCGCATCGCGCGAGGAGGTCGTTGGGGTAGCCGTAGCGTGGCCAGAGCCGTGCGAGATCGAGACGAGCCGCCGCGGCTGCCGCAAGCGCGGTGTATCCGCACTGGGAGTCCTCGATCGAGAGCCCCGTCGCGACACGAGTCAGCGCAGAGAACACGGCGTTTCCGAGACGTCTCGCGACGGGCATCGCGCGCAGGTCCTCGTGCGAGAGCCGGTTGCCCTTCACGTAGTCGGCCTCGCCGCGCACGATCGGGAGCGCCAGCTTCAC
>JBBSAT010000500.1:0-2658 GCA_038252025.1 Polyangiales bacterium
CCTCGACGCAGAAGACCGCTTCGAGGTGGTTCTGGTAGTGCATTCGCGTCTCGGTGCCGGCGAAGATCCGGGTCTCGTGGAAGGAGAAGCCCATGCCGTCTCGAGCGAGGAGCAGCCGCTTGCTGCGCCACGTCTCGGCCGAGACGTCACAGTCGGTCCCGGTCACCTCCGCGAGCGTCCGGACGATCACGACGCCGCCTCCGCGCCGCTGGGCATGACGCGCCGAGGCCGCACGGCTTGCGCGAACGCGTGATCGAGGACGTCGAGCGCCTCGTCGAGGAGCGCGTCCTCGATCGTGAGCGGAGGCAAGAGCTTGAGGACCTCGTCGTTCGGCCCCGCCGTCTCGATGAGCACGCCGCCGTCGAACGCAGCCCGCGATACCGACTGCGCCGTCCGCGGATCGGAGCAGTGGAGCCCCTGGATCATCCCGAGGCCTCGTCGAGTGAGACCGAGGTCGGGGTGGCGTGCGGCGATGCGCCCGAGGCGGGCTCCGATGAGCTCCGCCTTGCGCGCGACACCGCGACTGAGCGTGTCGTCCCGCCAGTAGGTCTCGAGCGCCGAAGCTGCCGTGACGAACGCGAGGTTGTGGCCGCGGAACGTGCCGTTGTGCTCACCAGGGAGGAACACGTCGACCTCGGGTCGCACGAGCACGACCGAGAGCGGAACGCCGTAGCCGCTCAGCGACTTCGAGAGCGTGACGAGATCCGGCCGAATGCCCGCGCGCTCGAACGAGAAGAAGGGCCCGGTGCGGCCACACCCGACCTGGATCTCGTCCGCGATGAGCAACACTCCGCGCGCACGACACGCGCGCTCGAGGCGCCGCAACCAGTCGACGCTCGCGACGTTCACGCCTCCCTCGGCCTGCACGGTCTCGACGATCACGGCTGCCGGCAGGTCCACGCCGCTGCTCGCGTACCCATGCCATCGGCGTAGCCGTCGAACGGGCAGGTCGAGGAGTGATCGAGCGGTACACCTGCGCCCGCGCGCTTGCCGGCGTTCCCCGTCACGGCGAGCGCGCCGAGGGTCATTCCGTGGAAGCCGTTGGTGAACGAGATGACGTTCGTGCGCCCGGTGCGCTTGCGCGCGACCTTGAGCGCGGCTTCGACCGCGTTGGTCCCCGTGGGGCCGGGGAACATGACCTTGTAGTCCAGCTTCCTGGGAAGCAGGACGCGCTCCTCGAGGCGCTCGAGGAAATGCGCCTTCGCCTCCGTGTGCATGTCGAGGCTGTGCGTGACGCCATCCGCGGCCAGATAGGCCATGAGCGCTGCCTTCATCGCCGGCTCATTGTGCCCGTAGTTGAGGGCGCCCGCGCCGGCGAAGAGATCGATGTAGCGCCTGCCCTCCGTGTCCCACTGCAGCGCGCCGCGGCTTCGAGCGAACGTCGTGGGAAACACTCTGCAGTAGCTGCGAACCTCGCTCTCGAGCCGCTCGAATACTTGCTTGTTCGTCATCGCTTGCTCCTCGGCGTGGTGACACCGTCTTCGACCGTGGTGAGGGGACCAATGCGGAGCAGAAGCTCCGGCTCGTGCTCTCCGGGCATCAGCGCCGCGGCGTATCCGGCGCGCTCGTCGACCGCGGCATCGTGCGTGCGCGCGAACGCCCGAAAGAGCGCACGCGAAGCGGCGTTGCTCGGGGTGACCGTCGCCTCCAGAAAGCGCGCTCCCGCCGCGCCGGGCGTGCGGACGAACGCCGCGAGGAGAGCCTGGCCGAGGCCGGCGCCGCGCAGCTCGGGGTCGACGCCGACTTGCCAGACGAAGATGGCGTCGGGGCGAGACGGCGGCCGGTAGCCAATGACCACGCCGACGATCCGATCTGCCGCCTCTGCGACGATCGTCGTGTCGCTGAAGTGATCGCAGAAGAGCAAGTAGCAGTAGCCCGTGTTGAGCTCGAGGGTCCCTGCCCGCTCGATCAGCGCGTAGGCGCCGACGGCGTCCTCGGGCCGTGCGCGTCGGATTCGAACGTCGTTTGCGCTCAGGCCGTGCATGCCGCGCGCCCCTCTCCCGTGGTCTCCAGCGCGGCGCGGTGAAGCACCGTGATCGCGCGATCGACGTCGCCGGCGGCGAGCATCGCGACCGTGGCGTGCTGCGTCGAGAGCACCACGTCGGACCGGATTCCCGCGAGGCCGAGCCGCGCCGACAGGAACGAGCGAGCCGACGCCGCTTCCGCGGGCGGGGTGCCGACGAGCGCGACCGAGCCGGCCAGGCACTCGATCTCGATGGAGCCATCGAACCGCGATCGAAGACGTGAGACGAGCGCGTTGGGCTCGGGCACCTCCAGGGTCGATGCCCAGAGGTCGAGCGTGGCCCCGCGCGTCTCGGTCACCACGACGGGCACTTCCTCGCCGAGCGCGTCGCGCAACGCGCTCGCGTCCGCACCGCGCGAGCGGACGCGGAGGAGATCTTTGCGCCCCGTCACCCCGACGACCCCGTGCCGGCCTGCGCCCGCCGGCGCATCGCCCGGCCCGATCACGGTGTGCTCGGCGCCGCCGAACGTGGAGCACGCGTGGATCGAGACGCTCCCGGCACGCGCGTGGCCGATGGCTCGCTCATGGAGCACGCGAGCGCCCTGTCGGGCCAGCTCCTCCATCGCGTCGTAGCCGATGCGATCGAGGCGCTTGGCACCCTGGCAGATCCGCGGATCGGCGGTGTAGATCCCGTC
>JBBSAT010000501.1:0-2496 GCA_038252025.1 Polyangiales bacterium
CATCACGCTGCAGCTCTACGAGAACGGCGCGGAGTCGAGACGGATCGAGCTCGACCAGAGTGTCGACGGCATGGTCGACGCAGTGCGCATCATCGCGGAGGCTTTCGCCCCGTGATCTCTCCACCGCGGCCGGCGCTCACGGCGGGGCGGGCCAGCGCTCGCGCGCCTCGGCCGACACGTCGACTGCCTCGTACGATCCACGGCTCACCAGCGGCTCGAGGGTCGCGGCGTCGAGCACGAGCACGCCCAGCGCATCGGCCCGCGCCGCCTCACCGCTGATGGTCCACAGCCGGCCGCCTGCGATCGCCGCCGGGTCGAACTCCGTCGCGCTGAACGGCGCCACCCGCGCTGCCGCGATGAGCCGACCGCTCCCTCCATCGATCAGGTCGATCTCGAGATCGAGCGTGCCGAGCTGAGCCGCCACGTAGTGGCGGTCATCGATTGTCGCGGCGAGGGTCGGGGCGTAGCCGGCGAGATCGCGCGTCGCGCTCACGTGCCGCCCGTCCACGTCGACGATCGCGAGATCGTACCTCGGCTGGCCTTGCGGGTCGGACCGCCGACTGAGCACCAGAGGCAGGTAGCGTGTCGCCGGCGCCGTCAGCGGCGTGCGTCCGTCGAACTGCCCACTGCCCAGAGAGGCCGCGATCCATCCAGGGAGCTCGATGGTCCACGGAGCGTCTCCGTCCGCGCCCACGAGCCAGCTCTGGTGGCCCCTCGTCAGCTGGAGGATGGGTACGCCTCTTCGCGTGCCGCAGCCGTCGGCGACGGCGCCTCCGGGCAGTACCGTCGACGAGAGGACCACTCGATCCTCCCGACTGTCCTCGGCGAGCGCGACGAGCGCGCGATCGACGTCGGCCCAGGCCTCTCCGTGCTCGCCGACGCACGCGGCGAACGCAGTGTGCGGCAAGCTGCGCAGCAGGGCTCCGTCGCTCGTGCGGAGCGTCCACACGCTCCAGCTCTGGCTCACCACGAGCGTGCCTCCCGCCACGAGCGGCGCGCCCACCGCCCGCTCTTCACCACCCGGGAGCTCCGCGCGCCAGGCCACGTCGCCGCTCTGCGGCGAGACCGCGACGAGCGTGGCGGACTCCCCCGCGACGGTCGGTGCGAGGAGCAGACCGCCGGCCAAGAAGAGCGAGTCTCCCCTCGCCTCCGGGCTCGCTGTGGAAGCGATGTTCGTGCGCCATCGCGGCGTGAGGCCCTCGAGCGAGAACGCAGCGATCGACAGCTGGCCTTCGCGCTCGAGGCGGACGTGGAGCGCGTCGCCGACCGCGACCAGGGCCGACGCGCCGCGCACCGTCTCGTACTGGCCGTCGAGCTCCCGCCAGGCCAGCGGGAGGCCGCCACGCCCGAGGCGAGCGAGCCAGAAGCGCGACGCGCCAGGCTCATGGCCGCTTCGGATCACGATGGCCGCAGTGCCATCGTCGAGCGCCGTGAGGGCGACGACGACGCCCTCCGGCGGCCGCGCCAGCTCCCACGCGACGAGGACCACGAGCAACGCGACCGCGATGAGCGCGGCGAGCACGCCGCGTCGCCCGCGGGACCTGCCTCGTTCCGCCATGGCCGCCCTCAAGCAAGGAGCGGTCCGGGGCGGAAGGCGCAAAGATGCTCAGTCAGGGAGGCGGCGCGTGGGACGGTCACACGCGCCGGTCACGCCTCGGCCCAAGCGCACGCGCTGAGCCCCTGGCCCAGGTGACATGCGGTCCGCCTCGCCCGCTTGCGGGGGGGCTCCTCAGGACCAAGCGCGCTCGTGGGTCCTCAAAGCGGGCACGCAGTCGTCGCCCAGGCGGTCTCTCGTGGGAGTGCGACGTCGTACACCCGCAGGTCGTCCACCATCATCGAGCCGCGCGAGAGGGCGCCGTCGCCCGCGCCGACACCGACCGCGAGATCGCGCGCGTTCTCGAACAGGTCGAAGTCCGGCTCCATCCGGAAATCGTCTCTGGCCGTGAGGGGCAGAGCGTAGCTGGTCGAAACGGCCTCCCGTGCGCATGAACCGCCCCCTCGTTCGGCATCCAGCACCGGGAACGAGCATCACGAAGGCGTTCCTCGGTGTCAACGTTGGGTTCGCGAGGAGCGTCGCGCGCGCTTCGGCGCCCTGAGGCGCGTCGCGGTCGTGCGCCGGTCGCACGTTTCCCTCGAGCGCGAGTCGTCGCGCTCTTCACGGGCCGAAGTCGAGGTCGGTCTGCGGCGGCGGCCGGGCCGGTCGCGTGGCGATGATGCGCGCCGAGAGGCCGTGGTGGGCGAGCACGCGCGCGAGGCTCTTCCTCTCGAAGATCACGGCCACGAGCTTCATCCGGTGGCCGCACGGGCACGCGAGCACGTCGATGCCCAGCCCGTGCTGCATTGCGCACCACGTCGCGTTGTTGGGGCGCGGGCGGTCGTCGTCTCGCGGCACGCCAGCACGAGGTCGTGGTGGAAGGCCAGCGGCACGCGGATGGGAATCGGCAACGAGAGCACCCACTGTCTGATGCGCACGCGCGGGAGCACGAAGCGCGTCCA
>JBBSAT010000502.1:0-2430 GCA_038252025.1 Polyangiales bacterium
GGTCGGGGCGTGCGGATCGGTCGGCGTGGCGCGGGTGCGCGGGCCCTCGAGCAGCATGTTGACGCCGCGCGACGGGCCCATCGTGATGTTCCGCCGCACGGCGCGTTCGGGCGCGTCGGGCGCGTAGGAAGAACAAGGGCGGAACGGAAGCGTTGGGCGGACATCGGGCCCTCGGAGTGTACCCCACGGCGGTCGTTTCGGCGTGGAGACGAGGCCGAGAGCGGCCCAGAACGGCTGACTTGGGCGGCTGATTTGGCCGATTTCGGTCGAACGATGGAGCTCGGCCCGAGCTACGCGGCGTGGCCGAGAGCGCGTCGTCGGAGCACGGTGCTCTTCCAGTAAGGAGGCCCTCGGCTCGGTGAGCGGCCGGGAACATCGTCAAGCTCTCCGAAGGCATGAAGGAACCGGGCGGCGCTCTTCGGGTCGGTGACGACGGCGAGGAGCTTCATGCGGCCCTCGCAGCTCGGGCACTGGAGGACGTCGACCGCGAAGGTGCGCTTGAGGAGCTCGGCCCACGGCCTATAGCGACGGCGGGGCTTGTCGTCGTCGTTGGCGGCGGCGGCGTGCACCTCGACGACGCCGGAGTCCTTCGGCGACGGGGCGACCGTCTTTCGCCAGGGGCTCGCTGGCGCGAGGACGCCGGCGTACTTCACAGTATGGAAGCGCGGAGGTGGAACGCTCGTCGCGAGGCGGCAGAGGAGCGAAAGCGGATCCATCTCCACCGCGACTGTCCCATCTTGGTACGCCCTCTTCAGCGCGATGCGGATGAGGCCTCCGGGACGAGCCTGGATACGCTCTTGCGCGACCGGCGGACGGAGCACGTAGCGGAGCAGGGCCTCGCGACCGGTCGCGTCGTGTGCGCCCGCCCGCGTCGCCGCGTGCAGCGTGAACCCGTCGAGCGTCGCGCAGAGGGGCTTGTCGTACGCAAGCGCGCTCGGCTCGAGCGGCGGTAGACCCCACTGCGGTCCTGCCGGTGGGACCTGCCCCGAGACCGCCGACGCGGCGAGGCGCGCGTCCGTCGCGTCGTCCTCGTTGCCTTCGTCGTCGTCCTCGATGCGGGCGAGCAGATGTCGACTCCGGAGAAAGCGTGTCATCCTCTGCAGCGCCTTCGCGAGCACCTCCCCCACGTGCCGCGTCTGAAGATGCGCGAGCTCTCGCCACGCGAGCTCGCCTTTCTCCTCGCGGTACGCGCCGTCGAGGAAGACGACGTGCAGGTGCGGGTTGAGCCGCAGATCCGACGACGTGCGCTGGACGACCGTCATCGCTCCCGTCTTGTCCTTGCTCGCGCCGCGGTAGAACGCCTGCACCGTCTCCACGAAGATGCGCGACACGTGACCCAGCAGCGCCCCATCCTGCGCAAGCCGGCGTCGCCAGCGGAACGGGAACGTCAGCACCCACTGCCGAAGCCCGACCTCGGGCAACACGTGCTCGAGCAGGTTCGCTGCGGTGGCGCACATCCGCCGGCCGAGGCACGACGGACAGAACCCGCGTCCCTTGCATGAGAACGCGACGACTCGCGTCTCCTTGCACGACTCACACCGCAGCCGCGCGAACCCCCGGCACAACACACCGCATTCGAGGTACGCCTCGAGCTCCTTGCGCGCGTGCTTCGCGATCCGCACGTCGAGCGCGCCGTCCTCGATCGCCCCGTAAAGCGTCTCGAGGTTGTCGCGCACCACCTCGTAGAGCACCGTCCTCTCGGGACGACGTCGCTCGTAGCGGAGTCGAGGGCTCGGAAGCGACGGCACCATCGCCAGAGGCCCATCGCGAACGCCGTGCCGAAGGCGAGACCACGCCTTGCCCGAGGATTCTCGTCATCCGAGGTGGCGGCGCCATCTCGCGCCATGGCGCGGTGCCAGCTCGGCCCGGCTCACCGATGTCGGGCGGCTACGGCGGCGCCATTGTGCACGGCGGCTCCGCGTCAGCGAAGCCATCGAGACCGAAACACTTCGTCGCTTCGTGGACGCCCTCGACGGTCGCGGATGCTGAGCCTTCCCCCGAGCGTTCGCGTGTTCGTCGCGACGCAGCCGATCGACGGACGGAAAGGCGCCGACAGCTTGATGGTGATCGTCCGCGACGTCTTCGAGCACGATCCACTCGGCGGTCATCTCTTCGTGTTCTTCTCGAAGCGATGCGATCGCGTCCGCATCGTTTATTGGGATCGCAACGGCTTCGCGATGTGGACGAAACGGGCGGCTCGCGGCGACTGCGATCGAGGCCGCAGAGCTCGGGCTGATCATCGAGGGGCTCGATCTCCGCGGCGCACGTCGAAGGCCTCGATGGGAACCGAGAAAAACGCAGCCGGCCGCACTTTCACGCGCGGCGGGATGAATTAAGCGACCACGACATTCGTCCGACGAGCATCGTGAGCGCGCCGCCGATCACTTCACCCTACGCGCCCGACATCGCCAAGGTGCGCGCGTGGATCGA
>JBBSAT010000503.1:0-2383 GCA_038252025.1 Polyangiales bacterium
CGTCGGGTATCGCGAAGCGCGTCGCAAGCGAGCCTCGGCGAGCGGAGGCCGCAGCAGGTACTTGCACAAGTGCTCGAGCCGATCGCGCTTCTCGGGCGCCACCACGGTGGTCGCGTCGAGGTCGAAGTCTTCGAGGCGCGCCTTGATCTTCCAGCCCGCGTCGCGGAGGTCGGGGTCGGCTTCGCGCTCGGGGCCGTGGCGCGTCACGCGCGACAGGGCCTATAGCCAATTGCCTATAGGGCCTGTCTTCTGGCCGGTCAGACGGCGATGGCTCGCCCGCACATGACGGCGCAACGCGGCGCCCTCGTGCGCGCGCAGAGCCCTTCGATCGCGTCGCCACCGTGGACGACGTCTCCTACTGGGCGCTCTGCCTCGCCTCGCCCGAGGCGGGCTTCGCGAGCGGCGCGATCATCGACGTGAACGGCGCGAGCTACCTGCGCACGTGAACGGCGCGCGCGATCATCGGTTCCGTCCGGCAAGCACGCTGGGGGATCACGACGTGCTCCTCCGCGTCGTCCGCCGGAGGGACCTCCTCAGATGGGTCGCGCTCTCCGAACCGGACCTTCGCGGCTGAGGAGGCGCGAGCCCGTCAGCGGCAGGCGTCCGGGACCTCGATCTCGCGCGTCTCGAGGTCGTGCCGATACGAGGCGATCGCAGCGTGGCAGGCCGGCTCGCGGGCCGACGTCTCCGCGAGCGATGCGTCGAGCTGCGCGAGCGCGATGCGCGCGGGGCCCGCGAGATCTGCGGGCGCGACCTCGATGAAGGCCTCGATGCATGGACGCGCTCGGTCGCACGAGGGCGTCACCGGCTCGGCGTGAGCTTCGCTTTCGCCCCGGCCCTGACCCTCGGCGACGCCCTGGCCCTCGGCGACGCCCTGCGCCTGGCCTTCGCCCGCCGGCGCGCTCGTCGTCGGACTCTCGCTCGCGGTCTCCGGAGATCCGCACGCCATCGCGCCCAGCACCAGGATCACCGAGATTGGCCTGCGCACGGTCCGCCTCTACCACGCGCCATGCGCGCCGCACCTTCCCGGACTAGGCTCCCGAGCTTCCGATGACCTCCCTGCGCGTGCTCTCTGAGGCTCCTCGCTCGAGCCCCGACCTCTCGGACTGGCGCGAGCAGGTCCGCCGCGCGATCACCTCGCTGGAAGCGCTCGAAGAGGCCTTCGTGCTGACCGAGAGCGAGCGCCTCGGCGCCGCGCGGGCCCTCGCAGACGGCTTCCCGCTCTCCATCACCCCGCACTATGCCCAGCTCGCCGACCGCCACGATCCGGCCTGTCCGATCCGCCGCCAGTGCGTCCCGCGCATCGAGGAGAGCGTCACGGTCCCGGGCGACCTCCGGGATCCCCTCGGTGAGGAAGAGAACACCGTCGCTCCACACCTCGTGAGCCGCTACCCCGATCGCGCGCTGCTCATCGCGACCGATCGGTGCTCGGTGTACTGCCGCTTCTGCACTCGCTCTCGCATGGTCGGTCAGGGCGGCGGCGCGCGCTCGATGGAGGCGCTCGCGTCGGCGTTCGCGTGGCTCCGCGCACACCCCGAGGTCGTCGACGTGATCGTCTCGGGCGGCGATCCGTTGGTCGCGAGCGACTCGAAGATCGAGTCGATCCTGCGGGAGCTGGCGACCATCGAGTCGATCGTGACGGTCCGCGTGGCGACGCGCGCGCCGGTGACCCTGCCGCAGCGCATCACCCCGGAACTCTGTCGCGCGCTGCGCGCGCACCCGTCGGTCTGGGTGATGACGCACTTCAACCACCCGAAGGAGCTCGCGCCGGAGGCGAAGCGGGCCCTCACGCTGCTCGCCGATCATGGTCTGCCGGTGATGAACCAGAGCGTGCTGCTGCGCGGCGTGAACGACGACGCGGCCACGCTCGAAGCGCTCTTCCGCGGCCTCGTGCGCCAGCGCGCGCGTCCCTACTACCTGCTGCAGGCCGACCCCGTGCGCGGCACGTCGCACATGAGGACGAAGATCGACACGGGCCTCGCGATCATGCAGCAGCTCTCCGGCCGCATGAGCGGGATCGCGCTGCCGAAGCTGGTCGTCGACACGCCCAACGGGCGCGGCAAGGTCGCGATCTCGCCCGACACGATCGTGCGGCGCTCGGGCGCTGTGACGACGCTTCGTACTTTCCGCGGCGAAGAGATCGAGTACGTCGACCCCCCGGAGTGACGCATGGCGTTTCGCGACGACAGTGACGCGCTCCACGCGCGCATCGAGAGCCTCGAGCGCGAGCTCGAGGAAGCGCGCGAGCAGATCGCAGCGTTCGAGCGTGCCGAAGCCGAGCGCGTCCGGCTGTCGGCGGCGCTCGCGAACGGCACCGACAAGCGCGAGCAGAAGCGGCTTCGCAAGGCCGCCGTCGAGCGCGAGGAGGCCCTTCGCGCACAAC
>JBBSAT010000504.1:0-2348 GCA_038252025.1 Polyangiales bacterium
ATGCTCGACCGCTTCGACGTGGGCGAGCACCTCGCGCACACCGCGACCTGCGTCGGTGACGGGGTTCCGTCGATCGCGGAGGAGCCCACCGAGATCCTCGGCCTCGCTGCGTCGGGCGGTGGCTACGCGATCGTCTGGCGCCACGGCGCGACCGAGGACGCGGCGAGCGCCGTGAGCGTGACGACGCAGCTCGACGAGCACGAGGTCGCTGCGCTCCACGACGCGCTCGTCGTCGAGTCCATCGCCTGGCTCGCGGGGTCGCTCTCCATCGTCACGTCGCTCGAGTTCGCTCGGCCTTCGTACGTGCGCCTCGGTGCGGACGGCGAGATGCGGTCACCGCCCGCGCTGCTTCGCTTCGGCGAGGATGCGCCCGCTCCCTTCGCGGGCCGTCGTGTCGCCGTGCTGCTCGGCTCTCCGGGGCAGCTCGGCCTGCAGATCCGCAACGGCGCGGGCGACGAGGTCGGCGAGCGCGTCTCGATCGGCGAGGCGGCCATCGTCGCCGACGTGGCGCGGACGGCGCACGGCTTCGTCCTCGCGAGCCTCGAGCGAGCGGAAGCTGCGAGCACGGTCCGCGTCCGACACGTCACGTGCCCGTGAGCCTCTCCCTCTCCGCGCGTGCAGACCACGGCGTGCTGCGCTAGAGCCGCGGGCAGTGCACTGGAACATCGACCCCGTCATCGTCTTCCTCGGACCCATCGAGCTCCGCTACTACGGCGTGTTCTTCGCGATCGGTCTCCTCCTCTGCGCGTGGAAGGCGCCGGAGTACTTCGACTGGTACCGCTTGCCGCGCGACCATGCCGAGCGCCTCACGCTCTGGGTGCCGGTCGGGATGCTCCTCGGCGCGCACTACATCCACCTCCTCTTCTACGAGACGCACGGGCTCTTCGACTTCCCCCACTTCGACTCGGACGGGAACTTCGTCCTCGGCCGGTTCTTCGGGCTGGGGTCCGGGCTCGCGAGCCACGGCGGAGCGCTCGGCTGCTTCATCGCGCTGCTCCTCTTCTGGTACCGGAACGGCAAGCCACTGAACCTCGGCTTCTTCCGCTACACGGACGCCGTGATGATCTCGAGCATCTGGGTCTATCCCTGGGTGCGGCTCGGCAACTTCATGAACTCCGAGATCGTCGGACGCCCGACCGACGGGCCCTTCGGCGTGATCTTCGATCGCTACTACACGGAGCCGCGCCACCCCGTTCAGCTCTACGAAGCGGCGCTCTACTTCGGTGAGCTCGCCTTCGCGGTCTGGTTCGCCAAGCGGACGGCGCGGAAGCTCCGGACCGGCACGACCTTCCTCTTCTTCCTGGCGATCCACTTCACGCTCCGCTTCGGCGCGGAGTTCTTCAAGGAGTCGCAGGGCGTCGACGAAGGGTGGCCCTACCACCTCAACATGGGCCACGCGCTGAGCGCGCCCATCGTGATCGTCTGCCTGTTTCTCATCCTCGCGACCAAGCGCTTCAACATCCTCACGCCGCTCACGCCGAAAGAGCTCGCCGACGAGGAGGCCGTCGACGAGGCCTGGCGCGCGCGCGGCGGTCCTGGCGGCGGCGCCGAGCCCGTGGTCACCGCAGGCGACCACGACTCCGAGGACGCGACGTCGGACGAGGAGCCCGCCAAGCCGCGCAAGAAGAAGAAGTCCGGCAAGTCTCGCAAGGCCTCGACGTGAGCCACGCCCCAGCGGCGCCGGGGATCGACGAGAGCCGAGAGCGCATCCCGGTCGGGGTCGCGATCCTCACGGTCTCCGACACGCGCACCGACGAGACCGACTCCTCGGGTCGCTTCCTCGCCGAGGCCGCGACGGCGGCCGGGCATCGCGTCCACTCGAAGCTGATCCTCAAGGACGACAAGGACATGCTCGTCGCGCAGCTCGGCGCGTGGATCGCGAACGACGCCATCGACGTCGTCATCTCGACCGGCGGCACCGGCATCACCGGGCGCGACGTGACGCCCGAGGCGTTCTTCGAGGTCTACGAGAAGGAGCTCCCTGGCTTCGGCGAGCTGTTCCGTAGCATCAGCCTGAAGACCATCGGGCTCGCGTCGATCCAGTCGCGCGCGACGGCGGGCGTGGCAGGCGGCACGCTGCTCTTCGCGCTTCCCGGCTCGACCGGCGCTTGCCGTGACGCGGGGGAAGAGATCCTCGTGCTCCAGCTCGACAGTCGTTACCGCCCCTGCAACTTCGTCGAGCTTCTGCCCCGTCTCCGAGAGGGCTGATGCCGACCGATGCGCCTCCGACTCGCGCGGGCATCGATCTCGACGGCGTCGTCCGGGCGCTCGGCGCGCGGTCTCCGCGGCTCATCGAGGGCGACGACGTGCAGCGCCGGGCCGCCGTCGCGACGATCGTGAGGCCGACG
>JBBSAT010000505.1:0-2346 GCA_038252025.1 Polyangiales bacterium
CGCCGCCGCGATCAGCGAAGCGCTCACGCCGAAGGCGACCCACTCCATCCGGCTCTTCGTCGGCTTGATCGTCGTCTTCTCGGTCTGGGCCACCCTCGTCAACGCGAGGCCGAGCAGCGCGTCGATCTGCTTCTTCGCGCCCTCCGCGCGCGCAGGGTCCTCGGCCTCGATCTCGCGGTAGCGCTTGCCGACCTCTGCGAGCCGATCGAGCGTGTCGCCCAGCGCGAGCACCTTCTTGTGCGCCGCCGGGTCGTCCCAGCGCGTCTCGAGCTCCCTGAACGCAGCCAGGAGCGGATCGGCCTCGTCATCGGCCTCGCCAGCAGCCTCGTCGCTGGGCGCTTCCTCGTCCGAGGGCTCCTCCGCCATGAGCGCGACTCTAACCGATCTCCCGCCGGAAAATGGACACGCACGATCGCACACATGAACATCCGCAGAGGTGGACGGAATCGAGGTCGATCCACTTTCTGCCACCCCGCTCTCAAACGTTGAATTCAGCACGAATTTGACCCTTGAAAGAAGTTGACAGCGGTCTCCCGCGGGGCCTAGCTTCGCCGCGGTGGTAAGCAGTGGTAAGGGGTGCCTCAGCCCCTCCCGCGGCAGCCACCGCAGGTGAAGGTGTTCCGCGGCCAGCACGAGCACGCGATCGACGCGAAGGGCCGAACCTCGGTCCCGGCGAAGTTTCGCGACGTGCTCACGGCGCAGGGACAGGAGCGGCTCGTCCTCACCCACGGCGTCGACCCGTGCCTCGTCGCCTACCCGATGACGGAGTGGCTCGCGTTCGAGGAACGCCTGGCCCGCCTTCCGCAGTTCGACGCGAGCGTGGCGATGATCCGGAGGCTCTACGTGTCGGGCGCGGTCGAGATCGAGCTCGACAAGCTCGGGCGCCTCGTCATCCCGAAGGAGCTGCGCGACGTCGCCGGCCTCGAGCGCGACGTGCTCTGGGCGGGCATGGGCAAGCAGATCGAGCTCTGGTCGAAGCAGCGCTTCGACGGCCTGCGCAGGTCCGTGCTCGAGGACGAAGGCAAGCGGGCCGAGATCTCGGCGCGCCTCGCGGAGCTCGGCCTGTGACCGAGCTGAAGCACGCCACGGTCATGCCGCGCGAGACGGTCGCGATGCTCGAGCCGAGGAGCGGCGGCGTGTACGCCGACGCGACGCTCGGCCGCGGTGGGCACGCCGAGGCGATCCTCGAGCAGAGCTCGCCGGACGGCGTGCTGTACGCGATCGATCGAGACGCAGCGGCGATCGTCGAGAGCCGAGCGCGCCTCGAGCGCTTCGGCGCGCGCGTTCACTACGTCCACGGCCGCTTCGGCGAGATCGGCACGCTGCTCCGCGCGCAGCAGGCACCGCTGCTCGACGGGCTCGTGGCCGATCTCGGCGTGTCCTCGCCTCAGCTCGACGACAAGGATCGCGGCTTCTCGTTCCGCCACGAGGGCCCGCTCGACATGCGGATGGACATGTCGATCGGCCGCACCGCGCGCGAGCTCATCGCGGACCTCTCGGAGCGCGAGCTCGCAGACGTCCTCTACACGTACGGCGACGAGCGGAAGTCGCGAGCGATCGCGCGCTCCATCAAGGCGGCGGAGGAGCGAGGCGAGCTCTCGACGACGTCCGACCTTCGGCGCGCCGTCGTGCGCGTGACGGGCGACCCGCACCGCGGCATCGACCCGGCGACCCGCACGTTCCAGGCGCTGCGCATCGCCGTGAACGAAGAGCTCGCAGAGCTCGATGCCCTGCTCGCCGCGCTGCCGGACGTCCTCGTCGACGGCGGCGTCGCCGTGCTCATCTCGTTCCACTCGCTCGAGGATCGCGCGGTGAAGCACACGCTGCGGGGCTCGGATCTCCTTCGGCCCGTGACGAAGCGGCCGCTCACGCCGCAGGACGACGAGACCGCAGTGAACCCGCGCTCGCGGAGCGCGAAGCTGAGGGCCGCGCGGCGCGTGCCGCGTGCGGAAGAAGGGCTGCGCGCATGAGCCGGTCCATCCACCTGGCGCCGCCGTCGATCAAGACGCGCTTCCTCTGGCTCTGGGCCGCGGCCGTGATCGCGACGGCGTGCGCGTTCGTCGCGCACCTGAGCCTGCGGCTCGAGACGGTCCGGCTCGGCTACGAGGTCGGGCAGGCGCGGCGCGAGGAGCGACGCCTCATCGAGGGGCGACGGCTCCTGTCCATCGAGGCCGCGACGCTGCGCGATCCGGAGCGCGTCGAGACGGTCGCGCGCGGCTCGCTCGGCATGGAGGTCCCGGACGCCGATCACGTCGTACCGGTCGGCCACGGCGCCAGCCGGCGCGCATCGGGGCGCGTGCGATGACTCGACCAAGCCCCAAGAAGCCTCTGCGCGCGACCGCGAAG
>JBBSAT010000506.1:0-2339 GCA_038252025.1 Polyangiales bacterium
GACGAGGCCGCCACGGCGCTCGCGACGAGCACGGAGGGCTTCGACGTGGCGCCCCTGCTCGCCGCCACGGATGGGGAAGGCGCGAACCGGCCTGCGCTTCGTGTGGCGATCGGCGCTCGCCTCGCCCGCGAACCGCGCGGAGAGGCGGAGGCTGCCCTCGCGTCATGGCTCGCCACGGCGAGCGGCGACGCACGCGCATCCGTGGCGCTCGGTCTGGCCGAGCCGCGACCCGATCTGGCGAGGCTGGTTCTCGAGAGCGCGATCGGCGACGACGGTGCGTTCGTGGAGCGCTTCCGGCTCGCGCTCGCCGCCGAGCACGCGGAGCCCAGCGAGCCCGTCGACACGTGGCTCGAGAGCGCGGCGACGCACGCGGAAGAGTGGATGCTGCGAGACGCTGCGCTCGCGGCCGTCGGGACACGCAGGCCTCGCGTGATCGCGGCGGCGATCGCCGACGCCTACCCGCGCGTCCGCGCGAGGGCGGTGCAGATGCTGTACACGGATCCCAGCGCGACGGACGTGCTGCTCGATCGCGCCGCGCATGACGGATGGCCGATGGTGCGGGTCATCGCGCTCGAAGGGCTCGGGGACCGCGCGGGAGGGCTCGCGGCGCTCCGCCGAGCGATCGGCGACGACTCGCCCCGGGTGCGCGAGCGCGTGATCCATCTCCTCACGCGCCGCGGCGACCGCGACGCGTGGCCCCTCGCCCGGGAGAGGCTCCTCGACGACCACGAGTGGCCCCGCGTGATCGCCGCCGCGCTCGGGCTCGCGAGCGCGCTCTGCGTGCCCGACGCGGACGCGATCGATCGCGTCATGGTCCGCGGGACGCGCGAGTCCGCTCGGGCACCCGACACCGACGTCGCTGCCCTCGCGCTCCGGGTGGCGGTTCGGATCGGCGGCGAGACGGCCGAGCGCGCCAGGACGATCGCGCTGCGAAGCACGCAGATCGAGTCTTTCCAGCCGATTCTCGACGGGCGCGACCCCCTCCCACCCTGCAGCCCGACCCCGTGACCGGTCCGGGGCGTCCCGAGACGGGGGATTGATGGTTGAGAAGTCCGGGGAGCGCGTGATAGCGTCCGCGCGGTTTTCTCTGCAGCCGTGGGCGCTCTGGCTCCCTGTCTTCCCCACCCGACTCTTCCCCACCCGTCGACCTAGCGTAGGCGAACCAAGGGATTCCGATGAAGCTGCGTGCGTTGTCGTGTCTCCTCGCGCTGTGTCTCCTGCCAGCGCTCCCGTTCCTGACGGCTTGCGGGCAAGGGCCGAACGCGGATCTGAACATCGAGCGACTGCCCGACGTACAGCCGAGCGTTCCGTCCGTCCCGACGCTGCCGCCGCCGCCGTACCCGGTGCAATACCCGGACACGAGCTACAGCGTGTACGGCCTGCGTCGTCGCAGCGCGACGACGATGGACCACGACGCGGTCGTGACGGGCTACATCGCGCGGCTCTACGTCCCCGAGGTGTGCCCCGAGGGCCACACGTGCCCGACGCCAGCCGCGCCGCACATGTGGATCGCGGACTCGCGCACCGAGACCGACGAGAGCCACATGCTCATGGTGGTCGGCTACGCCGAGAACCAGGCCCAGATCGACGAAGCGATGGAGCTCAACGCGCGTGGCCGCTACGTGCCGCCGGAGCCGGACAGCGGGATCCTGCCGATCCCGGTCGACTTCCTCGTCGGTGCGAAGGTGAAGATCACCGGCCACTTCGCCCGCATCTCGGCGAGCGGGTTCAACGTCTCCGAAGGTCTGATCGAGTGGCGCTCACACGAGACTCTCGAGCCGGGGACGCCGCCCGAGCCCGTGGCGCCGACCCGCCACCGCTGATCGCGCCGAGAACGTAGCCCGGCGGGCGGCGCATCGAGCCGCACGAACGAAAGGCGCTCCCTCGGGGGCGCCTTTTCTCGTTCGCGGAGACGCGCCTACGGACGGTAGTCGGCGAACGCTTGCACGATCTCCGTCGAGATCCAGAGCGTGACGCCGACGTCGGTCATCCGCGCGACGTGGTGAGGCACCGGCGTCTCGACGCGAGGCCCGATGTCGAGACGGGCCGGCGTCGCGCCGGCGCGCGTGATCTGGACCGAGACGAACGGCGTGCCGGTGAGCGCCACGCCATAGCCCACGACGCCGACCGCGCGTAGCGAGGCCAGGCGATCGAGAAGGCCCGTCGTGGGCGCTTCCGCCGCAGGACCGCTGGGCGTGGCCCAGCCGGCGTCCGTGCGCGTGAGTGTGACGTTCCCGCTGGGGCCCATGACGGAGAGTGCCTCGATGTCGCTCGTGGGCACGGCGAACAGATCGCGGCTCGCGAGAGGGCCCTGTGCGAGCGTCACGAGCGTCACGGGC
>JBBSAT010000507.1:0-2338 GCA_038252025.1 Polyangiales bacterium
GCCTGAAGACCATCGGGCTCGCGTCGATCCAGTCGCGCGCGACGGCGGGCGTGGCAGGCGGCACGCTGCTCTTCGCGCTTCCCGGCTCGACCGGCGCTTGCCGTGACGCGTGGGAAGAGATCCTCGTGCTCCAGCTCGACAGTCGTTACCGCCCCTGCAACTTCGTCGAGCTTCTGCCCCGTCTCCGAGAGGGCTGATGCCGACCGATGCGCCTCCGGCTCGCGCGGGCATCGATCTCGACGGCGTCGTCCGGGCGCTCGGCGCGCGGTCTCCGCGGCTCATCGAGGGCGACGACGTGCAGCGCCGGGCCGCCGTCGCGACGATCGTGAGGCCGACGGGCGACGATCTCGAGGTGCTGCTCATCCGTCGCGCGGAGCGCGAGAGCGACCCCTGGTCCGGCCACATGGCGTTCCCGGGCGGGGGGCAGGATCCGCGCGACGCGGATCTCGTCGAGACCTCGATCCGGGAGACGATGGAGGAGGTCGGGCTGCCGCTTCGCGAGCGCGGCGCGCTGATGGGTCGCCTCGACGACGTGCGCGCGATGGCGGGTGGCCGGGTGACCGGCCTGGTCGTCTCGCCCTTCGTGTTTCGCGTGGACGGTGAGGTTCCGCTCGGAACGAGCGACGAGGTCGCCGAGATCCACTGGTCCAGGCTCGGGCCGATGTTCCGCGGAGAGCGCGACGCGACCATCGACTACCCGTGGCAGGGACAGACGAT
Organism: Polyangiales bacterium; assembly: GCA_038252025.1. Taxonomy (GTDB): domain Bacteria; phylum Myxococcota_A; class Polyangia; order Polyangiales; family Sandaracinaceae; genus JBBSAT01. The sequence continues at coordinate 718 of JBBSAT010000507.1, forward strand.
CCGCCTGCCCGGCTTCCGCATCGAAGCGCCGTCGGATCGCATCGTCTGGGGGCTCACGCACAAGATGCTGTCGCTCTTCTTCGCGCGGCTCCGCGGCGAAGACTGAGCCGGACCGAAAGCCGCGCGGCGCGCGCAGAAACCCGGCTACCATGCGGCCCGCATGGACGAACGTCGCTACATGGAGCTCGCCGAGGCCGCGCTGTCGCGGGTCGTCGAAGCGTTCGACGAGGTGGAGCTCGATGATGCAGACGTCGACTCGGTGGGGGACGTGGTGACCATCACGCTCAAGCCGGGGTCGCAAGGTGGCGGGGGGAAGATGGTGATCAACACGCAGCGCCCGGCGCGTCAGCTCTGGCTCGCCGGAGGAAACCGCGCCTGGCACTTCTCGTTCGAGGACGCCACCGGGCGATGGCTCGATGACAAGGGATCGGGCGCCGAGCTCTTCGAGACGGTGCGGGATCTCTGCGCGCGCGCCGGGGTGAGCGTGGCGCTGGTGGCCGAGCCTCTGGCCGGAGCTGCATCGTGACCGCACCGCGCGTCCTGCTCGGCGATGCGACCGGCGAGCTCGTTCGACGCAAGATCGTGGTGTTCAAGCGGCTCGAGCCCGGGGACCTGCCGTCGCCTGGCTCGCAGCCGCTCCGCGAGAGCCCGTACCTCGAAGGGCGCATCGTGGAGATCGCGATCGGCAAGGACGTGCACGATCGGATGGTGCACCTCGCGAAGCTCCGCACCGCCACGGTGCACGACGACGTGAGCCTCGGCAGCAAGTACGACGTCCCGGGCATGCTCATCGCGGGCTCCGGCGGCGCGATGGTCGGCGCGGTGTTCGACTTCTTGCCGATCCACATCCTGCCCTACCTCGGCGCGATCTTCGGCCTCGGCGTGGTGCTCGCGTTCGTGACGCGAGTCCGGAAGCGAGGCGGCGAGATCGCGGCCGAGGAGCGCTGGAAGGCGCTGCCGGAGCACAACGAGTACGAGGGGCTCGCGCGCGATCTCGCGAGCGCCTGGATCACGTTCGCGGGCGACATCAAGGCGGAGACCGGCTGCCACGTCGAGCTGCGCGTGGCCGAGGGATCCGAAGATCCGCTGCGTCTGGCTTCGGTCGATCCGCGCGGGTTCATCGCGATGCCGCCGACCTTCGATCCGGAGGACTTCCTTCCGACGGAAGGGGCGGGCGTCCGCTACGAGGTCGTGCACGCGCTCGGCGAGGTCGTGACGCGCCTGCTCGAGGGCGTGAAGGACTCGCCGATGCCCGGCATTGCCGAAGCGACGAAGGCGGAGGCCGAGGACGCGGCGGCGGAGCCCGACGCGGAGGCGGAGGCCGAGGCGGAGGCCGACGAGACGAGCGAGGCGGAGGCCGACGCGAAGAGCGAGCCCGAGGCTGACGCGAAGGACGAGGACGCCGCGAAAGGCGAGCCCGCCGCCAAGCCCGAGGTCGCGTCCGCGGCCGCCGAAGAGACCGCCGCGGACGTCGAGCCCAGCTAGTACCGCTGCCCGTAAATTCGATCCGCTTTCGCGGATGACGGAAATACGACACTCGGGTGGGCGGTTGTGGCGGCATGCCGAGCGGTCGCCGAGCCCGACGCCTGATGATCCCGAGCGATGAGCTCTCGCGACTGGA
>JBBSAT010000508.1:0-2338 GCA_038252025.1 Polyangiales bacterium
CGACCCGCGGGGGGCTCGCGCGATCCACCTCTCGGCTCAAGCGTTCCTTCTCCCGAGCCTCATCGATGAGGCCGAAGCGACGATGCGCGCCATCGATCCCGGCGCGCTCGGCCCGGAGACCGAGCCCATCGAGCGGATGCTCGCCGGCATCGTCCTGCAGAAGCGCGGCGACACGACGCGCGCGCTCGGCGCGTTCGAGGAGGCGCGAGCGCTCGCCGAGGCCGTGTCCGACCGCCTCGTGACCGCGCGCTGTCTCTACGGCGCGGCCGAGTGCGAGAAGCTCCTCGGGCGGTTCGATGCCGCGCGGGAGCACTACGAAGCTGCCGGCGTGCTCTTCGGCGGCATCGGTGAGCTCGCCCACGAGGCGCGCGTCCTCACGGGGCTCTCCGATCTCGAAGGGAGGGGCGGGCGGTTCGAGCGCGCGCTCACGCTCGCACACCAGTCGCACGCGATCCTCGAGCGCCTCGGCGTTCGCCCTTCGATCGCCGTGCTGATGAACGGGGTCGGCGATCTCCTTCGCAAGCTGGGTAGGCTCGACGAGGCCGAGGCGAGCTATCGCGACGCGCTCCAGGAGTTCACCGCGCTCGGTAGCGGCGATGGGACGTTCGTGCGCCTCAACCTCGGGCTCGTGCAGCTCGCGCGGGACGACCTCGTCGGCGCGGACGAGACGCTGGCCGAGGTGGAGCGCGAGCTCGCGCTCTCGCGGCGGGATACCTACGTACGCATCGTGCGCGCGATCCGGCTCGCGAGCGCGGCGCACGCGGGCGCGTGGGATCGCTTCGACGGGTTCGTCGACGACGCCAGCGGCTTGCTCCTCGAAGGGGGCGTCATCGATCCGGACGTGGCCTGGGCGCTCGAGCGCGCGACGCGAGAGGCGTTCGCGCAGCAGATGCCTGCGCGGGCAGAGAAGGTCGGCGCGCTCGCCGTGGAGCAGTTCCGGCGCCTCGGCGACCTGGTCTCGGCGGAGCGAGTGGAAGCGAAGCTCGCGGCGCGTCTGTCGGGTTAGGGCCCGCGGAAAAAGAAGTGGATCGGATCGGCGTCGAGGCGGCCCGCCAGCAAGGCGCGGGGACGAGAGAAGTTCTGGCGGTATCTCGAGGAGCCGCAACGCCGCGGGCGGGGATGCATCGGCGTCGAGGCGAGTCGATTATTTTTCCGCGGGCCCTTAGCATCTGCGTCATGACGATCGATCGTCCAGAGAAGATCCGCCCCGGCGCCGAGCTCGACGTCTTCAAGCTCGAGCCGTGGCTGCGCTCGATAGGGCTCGAGGGAGAGATCGAGCTGCTCCAGTTTCCGCGCGGCTTCTCGAACGTGACGTATCTGTTGCGGGTCGGAGCGCGCGAGCTCGTGCTGCGTCGCGGGCCCTCGGGTGTGAAGATCGCTTCGGCGCACGACATGTGGCGCGAGCACCGCATCTTGTCGAGCCTGTCGAAGGTCTGGAGCAAGGCACCGAAGACCCTCGCGATGTGCGAGGACCCCGGCGTGATCGGCGGGCCGTTCTACGTGATGGAGCGGGTGAAAGGCGTGATCCTCCGCGCGAAGACTCCCGAGGGAGCCACGCTCGACGCGCCTCGGATGAAGCACCTCTCCATGCAGATGGTCGACACGCTGGTGGAGATCCACGCGATCGATCTCGACGCGGCCGGCCTCTCCGATCTCGGCAAGCCTGCCGGCTACAACGAGCGTCAGGTCCGCGGCTGGAGCGAGCGCTACCTGAAGGCCCGGACCGACGAGGTGCGAGACATGGAGACCGTGGCGCTCTGGCTCTCGGCGAACACGCCCGTGGAGTCTGGCGCGACGCTCATCCACAACGACTTCAAGTACGACAACGTCGTGCTCAGCGAGGACCTCGAGCGCGTCGACGCGGTGCTCGACTGGGAGATGTCGACGCTCGGCGATCCGCTGATGGATCTGGGCTGCGCGCTCGGCTACTGGGTCGAGGCGGCGGACCCGATGCTGATGAAGGCCATGCGCTTCGGGCCCACCGATCTCCAGGGGAGCTTCACGCGGATGGAGGTCGTCGCGCGGTACGAGGAGAAGACGGGACGAACGGTGACGAACCTCCCGTTCTACTTCACGTTCGCGCTCTTCAAGCTCGCCGTCGTCGCACAGCAGCTCTATCGGAGATACGCGGACGGCCTGACGAAGGAGCCGCGCTACGCGCTGATGATCGAGGGCGTGAAGGGCCTCTCGCGCGCCGCGACGCACGTGATCGCGACGGGCCGAATCGACACCATCGAGCCCTGACAGGCCGCACCGGCCTGTCCCCTTGCCCCTGCCCTTGCCCTCTCCCCCCTCCCTCTCCCCCCTCCCTCTCCCCCCTCCCTCTCCCCCCTCCCTC
>JBBSAT010000509.1:0-2320 GCA_038252025.1 Polyangiales bacterium
CACGCTAGCGGACGTCCGGCGGGCAGCCGGTCATTCCCGGCGAGCCGTCTCGCAGCGCCCCTCAGCGGTCCGGAAGCACCGCGCTCCCGAGCTCAAGGCGTGACCAACGATGGTCGCGCCTTGTCCTTTCCCAGCGTGAAGCGCTGGGAAGTTCTCTCAGTCGAAGGGATCTGACCAAAGTATTTGGTCAGACCTTCAGTCCGTCAGCCAGAAGTAGTCGGCCGCATGCGCGGCGAGCGCTTCATCGAGATCGGGCCGCGGCACAGGCAGGACGATGACGCCGTGGGGCGCGCCGCGCCGCTCGGCCCGGCGGGGGATGCCGAGGCCGCGCTCCACGTGCGCGCGGCCCGCCATCACCATCAGGCGCGTGTCCGGATGCACCGCGAGATAGCTCGCGACCGCGGCGCCCATCGCCTCGTCCCAGGCGAGCTGCGCGAGGTACATGCGATCGAGCATCGCCGCGTCCATCCCGCTCGCGCCCTCGTGCCCAGGATGCTCGCCGAGCAGGCCGAGCACGAACGCGCGGTGCTCGGCGTCGCTCGTGTCGAGATCCGGCAGCTCGACGCGCTGCGTCTCCGTCAACGAGTCGAGCCCCGTCCGGGCGATGGCGCGCGTGAGCTCGCGAGGCAGGTTGAGCGCGACGAGGGTCAGGTGGCGATCCCGCGCGAGCTCGAAGATCGATCGATAGAGCGCGAAGTCGATGCGCCAGCGCGTCTGCCACTCGATGCCGGAGAGCAGGCCAGCCTCGTCGAGCGTTCCGGTCGACCACGCGTCGAGCACCGGCTGAAAGGGCGCTTGCACCATCTCCATCCCGATCGCGAACGGCCCGGCATCGGCGCTCGACATCGCCTCGGCGACACGGCGCTCCGCCTCGTGGTCGCTCGATCGATCGTGCTCTTCACCGACGTAGACGACGGGCGCCGCGGCGAGCTCCGCGAAGAGCGCCGCTTCGGTCAGCGCCGCACCGTCTCGGGCGCGAACGATCTCGATCGGTGTGGCCCTCGGCTGCTCGACGGCGGGCGTCTGGCCTCCGCACCCGAGCAACACGACGGCGAGGAACGCGGACGCGATCCGAGCCCGGTTCATCGGGACTGAGCCTCTCCCCAGATCTCCGCCTCGTCGAGCCCGAGCGCGCTCAGCTCCGCCGCTCGCAGGCCCGCGTCGCCGGCGCAGAAGAACTCGTCGAGCGGCGGCGGCTTCACGTGCGTCCCCGCGAGCATCGCGTGCACCTGCCCGCGATGGTGAATCTGGTGCTGGAAGAGGTGCCCGAGCAATCGATCGAGGCGCTCGCGCTGCGGGCCGGCGCGGCGAGGGACGACGACCATGATCGAGAGCTGGGCATCGTCCAGGCCGCGGCACACCGACACGAGGCGCAGGTCAACTGCGCGCTGCGCTGCTGCGAGCTCCGCGCAGCGGTCGAAGGGCTCTTCGGGCGTGAAGAAGCGCTCCGAGTCGGTCTCGGGCGGACGGCCAGACACTGCACGCTCGAGCGCGTCGACGTAGTACCAGTCGACCGTGAGGTTGTGGTTCAGCGTGCTCTTGATGGACGGGAAGAAGCTCGTCCTCGGTGCGACGAAGTCGCTCTGCGAGAGCCCCATGCACGCGGTCAGCAGTCGATGACCGGCCCAGGCGTGGTTGCACGCTTCGCGGAAGAAGTGACGCGCGAGAGAAGGCATCGTCGGGCGGTACCTCAGAGCGGCCGCGCACGCCACGCGCCCGCATGCCGCCTCGCGGTGGACGATCCCCCGGTTGATCGTAGGGTCCGGCCGTGAACGTCAGCCGAACCGCCGCTTCTCTCCTCGCCCTCGCTTCGCTGGCTGGCTGTGCGCGTCAGGCCCGGCCGCCGCTCGAAGCACCGACGCCTCTTCCCCTCTGCCAGCTCAGCGGCTCGTGGACGACGGGTGAGCTCCGCACCGCGCGCGGTGGCTATCCGTTCGCCGACGTCTGGGGCGCGCACGCCGAGGCGATCATCGACCGCGCGGAGGGACCGCTCAGGCTCCACGTGATCCTGACGAAGGCGGGTTGGACCCTCGAGGGCCGGCTCGATCCCGAAGAGGACGAGGCGCTTCGCGTGCGCGCGATGACCCCGCTGATCGATGGCGTGACGCTCGCGCCGGGCGCGGCCGCGCACCTCGTCGATGCCCGCTCGGTCGGGCCGCACCGCGCCGAGCTGCTCATCGGGCTCCCTCGGTTCGCGCTCACCGCCGACGACGGTGTGCACTTTCCGATGCCACCCCGGCGCTGGGTCGGATGCGACGACGTCGGCTTCTCGTTCGCGTTCCGCAGCCCGGAGACCGAGGCGGCCGAGCGCGTCGCGCTG
>JBBSAT010000510.1:0-2271 GCA_038252025.1 Polyangiales bacterium
AAGTGGGAGCGCACACCGTTCCGCGCGACGCGCGACGAGCTGCTCGACATGCTCGTCAACCAGTTCGGCTGGACGCTGACCGACATCGCCGGCGGTGGTCATCCGAATGCGGCTCGAACTTCTGATCCGCGGTACTAGCCCGCTTGGAGCCGAACGGGCTTCACCGTCGTCAGGGCACGTACACGACGACGGGTGAGTAGCTGTACTCGGTCATGCTGCGCACCGTCGCCATGTAGATGATGGCGTAGGACCCGCTCGGTGTTCCTCGAGGCACGCTGATCGTCAGCGTGGCGTGATCGCCGTTGTTCATGCGTGAAGCGTCGAGCGACACGGACGGCACGAACGTGCCTCCGCCCGCGAAGGCTTGAACGTCGAAGTCGGCGACTGGCGCGGTGGACCACGCCGTCAGCTCGAACCTGGTCGACGCGCCAGGCGCGACCGCGAGGGCCTCGTCGGGCGACACGGCGACGGCGAAGTAGGGCGCGGCCGGGTCGGCGGGGACGCACGGATCTCGGTCGTTGCTCCGCGCGGCGGCGTTCGACCAGATCCTGGCCGCGACGAAGGCCCCTTCGCGAACGATGGTGTTCGGGCCGGCGCCCAGCTCGCACAGGTCGGCGAGCTCCCCTCCGAGGAAGAGCCAGGGCGAGTACGTGAAGCCCGTCTCGGAGAAGCGGAACGCAGGATCGCTGATGGGGAGTCGATCGCTCGCGACCTCGAAGAGCTCGTGCGCCGCGGTCTCTTCTTCGAGGTCGACGCCGGTGAGCCGAGCGTCTCGCAGGTCGCACGACGCGACGACGGCATAGGGGAAGGGGCGACCTCCGTTGTCCGCTTCGTAGTGAAAGCCGGCCCACTCGACGCAGCTCGTACCGAAGTCCGCGTCCGTGACGAGCGTGTGCGCCGGGACGTAGATCATGTAGAGCGCCTCGTCGAAGGTGCCGTCCGCCGGAGTCGGCAGAGTGTGGTCGGCGATTCCGGCGGTCAGATACGCCTCGATGTCTGTCTGCGTGAGCGTGTCGGGCGCGGCGTCCGTGCGCTCGACCATCTCGAGGATCGTGCCGGCCCCGATTCCATACTCGGCCCCGACGCTCGTCAGCCAGCTCGAGGTGACGAGCCAGCGCGCGTGCGCTTCGAGAGTGGCGCGATTGACGTCATCGGCGAACGTGATGACGACGAGCTGCGGATGCGCCATGCGCGCGCCACCCTGATCCGGAACGATCGTGCCGGGTGGATGGTCGGCCATCATGAACGGCGCGACCCAGGCATCGCGCTCGCGAAAGGCGTCGGGCCGCGACACGAACGCGTCGGGCTCGACGACGGATCCGGCGTCGGCCTCACGTCGCTCGTGCGAGAGGCTGCACCCCGTAGAGGCGAGGAACGAGACGAGACAGAGAGCGAGGCGCTGGCTCATCTCGCCGATGGTCGCACGCGGGGCCGATGGAGCGGAATCTACGTGCGACGGTCGAGCTTTCCGGCCGACGTACTATGCTCGTGCGATGCGCTCGCTGCTCGTCGCGCTGATGCTCACGGCGTGCGCTAGTCCGGTGCCCGGCGTGCCGCGCGCGATGCCGCACGACGCGGGCAGCGGATGGGACGCGTGGACCGCGCCCCACGTGGGAGCGTTGCCGCCGACGCCGCACACCGGACCGACCGGGCAGACCACGCCCGATGCAGGCGCGCTCCGCGACGCGAGCCGCGTCCCGTGTGAATCGGAGCAAACCGCGTGCGAGTGCCCCGTGGGGAGCGGGGACGAAGCGAGCTGCCCCGGCGGCACCGTGGGCACGTCCTTTGGCTGCTGCCCCTGCACCGCAGCCGACTGTGACAACCCGGCGTGTTGCGGTCAGCGAGTCTGCGCAGGCGCTCCCGTCTGCGCGACCGTTCGGTGCCACGCGCTTCCCGCCTCGTGCGCCGGCCGCGTGAGCTTCGACTGCGACGACTTCCCCGAGGACTGTGACGAGCCCTGCTGCGAGTGCACGGACTGCTGAGCGATCCGCTCGCCGCTCCTGCCGCGATCACGCTGCAGGGCGAAAAGAGACCGGGCGCGCGTGGAACAATGGAGCGAGGCGCGAGACGACCGTCGAGGGAAGCGCGGTGCGCTCCAGCTGATCGTCGTACGCGACGGGCTCCGCCGACGAGCAAGGCGGATCCGATCCTGAGCGCATCGGTTTTGCCGCCTGAAACAAGGGCTTGAGCTGGGTGAGCATGAGGATCAGCCTGTCGATGGAGGTCCGCATGTCGAAGAGCAAGAAGGCGCCGCCGATCCAGAGCGCACGG
>JBBSAT010000511.1:0-2267 GCA_038252025.1 Polyangiales bacterium
GATGTTCCCCGGACGCGGCACCCAGGCGGCCGCCGCAGCCCGACAGGCGGCGGACGCGACCCGCGCGGCGCATGAGCTGCGGAGCGCGATCGATCACGCGATCCCGGATCTGCGTCGACACCTCTCGCCCGAGTCTCGTCAGGTGCTTCACGGCGACGTGGATCGTCAGGGGCGCGCCGCGGCCAGCGCCTCCGGCCTCGCGGACCGTTTCGAGAACGGGCCCGACGGTGAGGCTCTCGTCCCCGATGCCGCCGAGACCGTGCGGCACATCCGCAGGATCATGGATGAAGCGGGAAGCGCGCTCGAGGGCGAGGACTCGGTGTCGGCGGCCGACGCTCAGTCCGACGCCGCGCGGCGCCTTGCAGAGCTGCGTGAGCAGCTCGAGCAGGACGCCCAGCAGCGAAGGAGCGACTCGGGGGGCGGCGCGTCGATGACGGAGCTCGGGCGTCCTGTCGAGATCCCCGAGGATCACGAAGGGCCGATGGAGCTGAGGCGCCGCGTCCTCGACGCGATGAGCGAGACGGCTCCGAGCGGCTACGCGGAGTCCGTGCGCCGCTACTACGAGGGGCTGCTGCGATGAGAGCGTTCGCCCTCCTCGCGGGTCTGCTCGCGTCAGCGCCGAGCGTCGTCCTCGCGGCTCCTCCGGGAGGCGACGGCGAGATCCTCGTCCAGGCCGCGCAGGCGATCGACGCGCTGCGGCTGGAGGACGCGGCCCCGCTCCTCGAGGATCTGTCGGCGCGCTATCCAGACGATCCGGACGTCCGGTTCGAGCGCGGCACTCTGCGCCTCCTTCGCGGCGACTACGAAGCAGCCCGCACGGACCTCGAGGCCACCCTCGTTCGCGCGGTCGCGCTCCGGTCACCGGAGACTCGCTCGATGATCGCACAGGTCGCGCACGACACGGCGGCCGTCACGCACGGCTTCCTCGAGCTGCGGAGCGACGATGGTCGCTATATCGTCCGCTATGCGCCCGGGCCCGACCGCTTCCTCGCTCCGGACGCGATCGACGTCATGCGCGCCGTGGACGAGGGCCTCGCCGTCGAGCTGGGCTATCGCCACCCCGGACCCATCCGCCTCGAGATCCTACCGACGGCGAGCGCGCTCTCCCGCGTGTCTGCGCTCTCGATCGAGGACATCGAGCGAACCGGGACGATCGCGCTCTGCAAGTGGGATCGCCTGATGATCACCAGCCCGCGCGCGCTGGTCCACGGCTATCCATGGGCGGACACGATCGGGCACGAGACCGTCCACCTCGTCCTCGCGCGCATGACGGAGGATCGCGCGCCGGTCTGGATGCAGGAGGGCTACGCGCGCTTCCTCGAGCGCCGCTGGCGGGGCGGTCCACCGCACGTGCACCTCGACGACGGATCTCAGACGCTGCTCGTTCGGCGTACCGCAGACGGCACGTTGATCCCGTTCGATCGGCTGCATCCGTCGATCGCGATGCTTCCGAGCGCAGAGGACGCCGCGCTCGCCTTCGCGCAGGTCTCGACGTTCGTCGACGCGTTCTACGTGGCGCACGGGAGTCGGGGCCTCATCGACGTCGCCTCGCGCGTGCGACGAGGACAGGACGCGCGCGATGCGTTCGCCGAGGCGGCCGGGTCGAACTTCGACGAGCTCGAAGGTCGTTGGCGGGACGTCATCGGCGCGCTCCTCGTTCCCGAGACGGAGACGGAGGTGCCACGCATCGAGCTGCGCCACGGCGACCGCGAGCCGGACGACAGCTCGGAGATCGGGGCGGCGGAGGCGCGGCGCTTCGTCCGTCTCGGGGATCTGCTCTGGACCCAGGAGCATCCTCTCGCGGCGAGCGTCGAGTACGGGCGCGCGCATGCGGTCTCGCCACAGGATCCGATCGTGTCGTCGCGGCTCGCGCGTGCGGCGGTCAGGGCCGGGGACGGCCGGGCAGCGATCGACGCGCTCTTGCCGCTTCGCGAGCGCTACGCGGAGCACGCTCCTTTGCTGGCGACCCTGGGCGCAGCGCAGGCGCTCGTCGGCGACGGGGAGGCGGCCCGCGAGACGAGCACCGAATCGATCCGCCTGAACCCCTTCGACCCGGAGCCTCACTGCACGCTCGCCTCGCTCGACGGCCCCGACGCGTCGCGCGAGCACGAGGCGTGCGTCGGGCTGGGCGGGACCGCTCGCTGAGCACGGAGCGGGAGGCTCGCCGACGAGTCGTCTACTCGGCACCCGGCAGGCCGGAACTGACGCCGACAGGCCGGGCCTGCGGTCGGTCTGTCAGAACGTGACGAGCGCCGCTGCGGTGGTCA
>JBBSAT010000512.1:0-2249 GCA_038252025.1 Polyangiales bacterium
GAGCTCCGCCGAGCCTCTCACGCGCGCGCACGGCAACACGACGAGGGCTCCGCGGTTCTTCCCGTCCGCCGCGAGCCGCGCGTGAGCCCGCCGCGCGAAGCTCACCTTGCCCACGCTGGCTTCACCCGTGACGAGCACGTGACCGCGCTCGAGCGCGTCCGTGAGCGCGTCGAGCGTTCGCTCGCTGATCGGATCCTCGAGCGGCAGCGCGCGCCTCAGCAGCGCGGGAGGGCGCTCCGTCTCGCCGCGTCGAGCCAGCTCGTCGCGCGCCGCGCGGACGAGACGAGGGGCGCTGCGTCCGTCGTACGGCGCCACCGCGATGCCCACGCTGACACCCGCCTCGTCGGCGAGCCGTGAGAGCACGACCACCGCGTGCTCGCGCGTCGTGTCGGGCAGCAGGATCTCGACCTCGTCGTGCGCCCAGGTCGCGACGAGATCGCCTGTGCGCAGCCGTGCGAGCGCCGCCTGCACGAAGCGGCCGCCTTCGCCCGGACGCGTCCGCGCCATGCCGAGCGCCGTCGATCGATCGGCGCGCGTGGCGCGAGCGAGCTCTTCGACGAGCCGCTCGTCGAGCTCCGCGTGCGTGAGCACCCGTCTTGAGCTCGTCGCGCCCATCGCCGCGCACGATATCAAAGGAGGCGTGCGAACGGTGAGCCGCGCGCGAAGGCACCGAGGCGAGCGCGACGAGAAGGCCAGCCGCGGCGCGGCTCGCTGTGATATACCCAGCGTCGAAATGGCCATCGCCCCGCGCTCTGCCGATGAGCTGCTCCGCGACGTTGCGGTCCTGGGTCAGCTCGCCGTCGCCGACCTTCACTCGCTGGCGGAAGCTGCCGAGGTCCGCAAGGTCGCCCGCGCGGCGCCGCTCTTCAGCGAAGGGCAGACGGCCGAGGGCTTCTTCGTCGTCCGCACGGGCGAGATCAAGCTGACGAAGAGCGGACGTGACGGTCGCGAGCAGATCATCTACCTCGCGCGGCCCGGTCGCCCGATCACCGAGGGCGTTCGCTTCGACGGTGGCACGTACCCCGCGAGCGCGATCGCGATGCGGGCCGGGAGCGCGCTCCTCATCTCGAACGAGACGCTCGCAGCGCTCGGCGAGAAGCGCCCGGCGATCCTCAGGATGATGATCGATCTGCGCGCGCGACGAACGGACCGCAGCCTTCGGCTCGTCAGCGACCTCTCGCTCCGCACCGTCCCCGCGCGGCTCGCTTCGTTCCTCTGCACGCTCGCCGCAGCGCGCGAGCTCCGCGGCGAGGACGCGCGGCATCTCGTGCGCGACCTGACCACGGAGACGGTCGCCGGCCGCCTCGGAACGGTGCGCGAGGAGATCTCTCGCGGGCTCGCGCTCCTCGAGCGCGAAGGCGCGCTGAAGGTCTCACCCGACATGATCGAGGTCCTCGACGTCACGCGGCTGGAGGCGATCGCCTATGGCCGGAAGAAGGGCGCCGCCCCCGTCTGAGCCGCCCGGGCCGCCGACCTCGGTGGGGCTCTGGCTTCGCGTGGGGCTCTGGCCTCGCGTGGGTCGGTGGTCGCTCGCGATCCTGGGCGCGTCGATCGCGCTCGTGGCCTCGGCGCTCGTCGCGCCGTGGGTGCCGTTCGACCCGACCGCGAGCGAGGCGTCGGCGCTCCTCGCCTACGGGATCGGATTCGCGTGCGTGTCGGGGCTGGCGCTCGTCGTCTCGGCGCTCGCGCCTTCCGACGCCAGGATCGCGCTCGCGGCGATGGCGCTGGCGGCGGCCGCGCTGGTCGCGCTCGTCGTCTCGGCGCCTGCGCCGGGTGCTCTGCCGAGCGCCGTGGCGCTCGCTGCGCTGCTCACGCTCGGGACCGCGGCCGGAGCGGGGATCGGGCACCGGATCCAGCACGCCGGGCACCTCTCGATCGTCGCCGTCGTCTCGTCCGTGGCCGACGTGGCGAGCGTCCTCGCGCCCCGCGGGCCGTCGCACGAGATCTCCGAGAGCCCAGCGCTCCTGTCGGTGCTCGCGCTCTCGTGGCCGATGATCGGCACCGCGCGGATCGAGCCGTTGCTCGGCGTCGGTGACGTCGTCTTCGTCGCGCTCTATCTCGCGGCGGCGGCTCGGCACGGGCTCTCGCTCGCACGATCGTCGCGCTGACGATCGCGCTCGCCGTGACCGCGGTGGTCGTCATGGTCACCGCGCTGCCCATCCCTGCGCTTCCGTTCCTCGGCGCAGCCATCGTGATCGCTCATCCCGCCGCGCGCCTGCCTCCCCCGGCGGAGCGCGGCAAGGCGCTGC
>JBBSAT010000513.1:0-2212 GCA_038252025.1 Polyangiales bacterium
GACGTGACCTATGACGGGCTCGGGAGGATGACCTCCGTGACGCCGCCATCGGCAGAGGGCTGCGCGGCCGGAAGGCCGACGACGCGTATCCGGTACGAGCTGACGGCGAGCCCGTCGACGCAGCCGGCGTCGCGCGTGATCAGCACGACCGAGCTCTCGTGCGCGGGCTCGCTCGGCTCGAGCTCGCTCACGTCGATCGGCTTCGTCGACGGCCTCGGTCGCGTGCGCGCGACGCTCGCCACGGCCGGCGCCGACGAGGGCGCCTGGGTCCGCGGCGGGCTGACGCGGCTCGACCGCAAGGGCGCCGTGCGCGAGGCCTGGCAGTCGGACTTCTTCAACGGCTCCGAGACGAGCTTCACCAGCGTGCTCGCCACGCCGAGCGAGTCGTTCCCGCACACGCGCTCGGTGTACGACGCGTTCGGTCGCGTGCGCGTGGCCTACGCCGAGGATGGCTCGCTGACCTCGACGAGCTTCCACGCGCTCTCGACGGACGTGTGTGACCCGCTCGACAACGACTCGTCATCGATGCACGCGGGCACGTGTACGACGGCGCGCACGGACGGGCACGGGCGGCTGATCGATCAAGTCTTGCGCAACCGGCAGCCCGGAAACGCGACGACCGAGCATCATCGCCTCTGGACGTACTACCGGAACGATGGTGCAGTCTTGACCCTGGTGCGCGCGCAGGAAGACGCCTCGACGGTGAGACCGGAACGCAGCGCTGCGATCGCTGGCGCGTTCCCGCACGTCCATCGCGACTTCATCTACGACTCCGTCGGGAGGCGCATCGGCTCGGACGACATGGACACGGACGATCGCTCGAGCTCGGACCTCACGTCGCGAACTTGGCGCTACCTCTTCTCTCGCGCCGGCGACCTCAGCGCGGTGCGCGACCCGCGCGGCTGCGGCCAGAATTTCTACTACGATCTCGGCGGCAGGTTGCTCGGCGAGCAGTACGTCGGCTGCGGCACGAGCACGCACGAGTACCAGCCGTCCGAGGACCCGAGCGCATTCGACCCCGACAATGAGGTCGCCGATGCCGTCGGGATGACCGCGAGCACGGGCTCGCGTGTCGTCGACGTCCGCTACTTCTACGACGCCGAGCCGACCTGGGTCGCGGGCGCGGACATCGATCCCGTCGCGCCCGCGCCGACCGGTGCGCCGCTCCTCGGCCGCGCGACGGGCGTGATCGACCGCGCGCAACGCGCGGCCGTCTCGTACGACGAGCGTGGGAACGCGATCTGGACCGCGCGCCAGGTGGCGGTGATCGCGGCGGCGCCGAGCATCGACACGAGCATGCTCGGCTCGGGCGCAGCGCCGAATTTCACGCAGCCCGCGATCTCCGCGAGCACGGTCGTCTACGACGAGGCGCACACGTATGTGCGCACGGCGCACTTCGATCACGCGGGCCGCCCGACCTCGATGGCACTGCCCCGCGATCCCGACTGGGACGAAGACGGGCTCACGAACGCTCCGCTCGTGCAGGGGGCGCTCACGTACAACGACCGAGGCCTACCCTCCGCAGCGACGTTGATCATCGGCGACGACGATCCGATCTTCGTCGTGCGAGCCATCCACTACCTGCGTGACGGGCTCGTCGATCTGATCGAGTACGGCAATCAGGCATCGACGCTCGGGGCCAGCACGGCCGTCGTGACCTCGACGACGCAGTACGACGAACGTCGGCGACCGACGCGCCTGACGAGCGTGCGTCCCTCCACCGGCACGAGCGGCTTGCGGCAGGTCACTGCCATCGCCGACCAGCGCCTCGTCTGGGACGCCGCCTCGAACCTGACTGCCGTGCTCGATCAGCGCGATGCCAGAGAATGGCCATCCGGGCATCGGCCGCAGTCGGTGGAGATTCAGCACGATAGTCTCTATCGAGTCGTCGGCGCGCTGTTCAACTACACGCAGCCCGGCGACGGGCCACCTGGGACGCCGTTCGAGACGATCGGTCCCGACGAGTCGAGCGACTGGCGCACGACGGCCGCGGCCTCGAACGCGGTCGACCCGATGCGTCCGGAGCCCGCCGCGATGATCTCGGCGCCCGCGGAGAACCGCGTGCAGGCCTTGACCTGGGAGTGGGACTGGCTCGGGAACATGCGCGAGTGGACCGACGACGCGCAGCAGTTCTACGAGCGGTCGATCGGCGACATCACGAACGGCTACGACGTCGATGCGCGCCCGAGCGCGCTGTATCTGGCGTCGAACA
>JBBSAT010000514.1:0-2168 GCA_038252025.1 Polyangiales bacterium
ATTCACTTCATAGGAGACCGAACGTGATCGCAGCCCCGATGAATGACCACGCATGCCTCGGCCCGACGACCGATCTGATCGTCGCCGAGGTCGCGGCCGGGAACCCCACGATCGTGGATCTGGCCGCACGGTTCACGAACGCCGATGACCTCGCGGCGTGGTTCCGCACGTTGCCCCAGCGTGATGACGACGGCGATCCCGCTGACGGTCCGAAGGTCGCCGCGTGTCGTCCGCCGCAGCGGTTGGACTTCGACAACCCGCAGCCAAATTGCTTCGAACGGTCCGCCGCTTGGACCTCGGCAGCGGAGCTGATCGACCCCGATCGTGTGTACCGCCTCGCCACGATCTCGACACCGAACGGCCTGCACACGTTCCCCACCCGCGACGGCGTTCCAGTGATCCTTGATCCGAAGGGCACGCGCAACACGCCACGGGGTCCGCTGCCTCGCGGTCCGGTTTCCAACCTCGGCGACGACACGCGCCGACTCCGCCTCCAGCGGCTGATCGGCCTCGACGAGACCAAGGGTGTGCGCGGCGACCTTGCCCGCGCGCGCGGCGCGAAGGAGCGGGGCCACTCGACGTGGGTCGATGGCAAGCCGATCGATCAGGCGATCGCGAGCTACGAGAGGGCGCTCACGCATTTTCAGGCACAGCTCGACGCGATCGCCACAGGCGACACGCGCAACGCGGGCTCCGCAGGTCCGGTCGTGCTCACGCCCGCCCAGGCCGTCGACTGGATCGCCGAGCTGGCGAAGGTGCCGGCCGAGACCATGCCTGGCGGATTGAGCCGTGTGGATCGCGGTCACCGCGCCATGCGCGGCGTGCTCGTGCTGCGACCGATCTGCATCGCCGATGCGCGCGACGTTGCGCTCGTGCTCGCGCTCGCCGAGCGAGAGGCGCGCGCGTACGGGCTGCCCGCGCTCAAGGTCGTTCACTCGACGGCGCGCGCGCTCGACGCCCTCGACCAACGCGCTGCCGAGCGGGCCGTGGAGCCTCGGAACAATCCCTGGGCGCTGTTCGCGCTCAACGCGATCGCCAACAACAAGGACCTCCAGCAGCTCATGGGCGGGATCACGCGGATCGGCGGCCGAATCGCCGCGGGCGCGGGCGTCGAAGCAGTCAAGCTCAAGCTCGGCAGCGCGGGCGTGAGTCCCCCGATGATCGCGGCGCTCGAGAAGGAGCTCAACCGCGAGGGGATCACACTCGGCGCGCTCGCCAAGCCGTCCCCGATGGTCGGATCGCTCGACGCGATGACACCGCAGGCGCTCGCCGGTCGCTGGATCGCGCAGAAGTTCTAACCACCGTTGTCTCTGTCGGCGCTCGTCGTGCCGACGTTCTCGTTCCCTGCCGCTCGCACGTCGCGGTGCGGCCTCACACGGCTCGATCTCCGAGCCGAAGGAGCTCTCCATGTCTGCGTCTCGTAACTCGTCCCGCACCAACCGTCCGAAGAAGAAAGCCGCCACCTCCGAGCAGCCGCCGTGGATCGACGGCGACATCGACTACGGCCCGGCCAACGTCGCCGCGCGCGATCTAGCGATGTGGGCTCGCGCTTGCGGAGCATGACGTCGACGACTGGCCGGCCGCGCGCAAGCGCGTGCGCAACGCGCGCCGGTTCGTGCTCGCGCGTCTCGGCGGCAAGGACCAGCGGATGCCGGTCGAGGACGTCATCTTCACCGCGAGCCTGCTCGCGCGAATCTTCGATGACGACCTCGGCCTCGGGCTGTCCGACTCGATCTCGATCTTCGATGCGCTCGACCTGCCCGCCGACGTCATCCCGGTCGCGCCCAAGGCGCGGCAGACGACGTCCGCGAGCGCTGCATGTCCGACGCCGTTCGGGACGCGGCTGCCGTCCAGAGTCGCGCCTCCGCCGCTGCGGCTCTGCGACGAGTGCGGGCACGTGCACGAGCCCGGCCCGCACGTCGGTTACCGCAATGCCGCGTAGCTCATCACGCACCACCAACGTTCACCCGCCAAGGAGTCACGTCATGAAGAAGAAGCATCCTCGAAAGCACAAGCGCTCATCGTCTCGGCCTCGCAACGCGGCGAGTGGGTTCGCGACCACTGCGGCGCCTCGTGGTCGCACGCACTCGGCGCGCTCGGCGCCGCCCGACTGGAAGACCATCGCCGCCGCGGTCGCTGGTGGCGCGGGGAGCGCCGCTCTCGGCGGC
>JBBSAT010000515.1:0-2166 GCA_038252025.1 Polyangiales bacterium
CCGCCGCACCGCATCGCGCGCCGTTCCGGAGGCCCGATGCGGCGAACGGAGGCGCGAAGAGCGAGGCGGAGGCTCTCAGGGAAGCGGAGCGGATCGCAGGACGGCACCTCGTCCTCATCGAGCCCTACTGGGCGCGAGCGTGGAACCGCGTGCTGCGTGGCGAGGCGCCACCTCCTCCGCCGCAGCCGCGCGGATCGAGGCCCGCGCCGTCACGCGATCCGAGCGCCCGCGCTTCGTCCTGGTCGATCCTGGGTCTCGAGCCGGGAGCACCGCCGGGTGAGGTGAAGCGTGCGTTCAAGAAGCGCGCGCTCGAGACCCACCCCGACCAAGGCGGCGACGCCGACACGTTTCGCGAAGTGAAGCGTGCCTACGAACGACTTCTGCGACGCGCGCGCTGAGAGCGGCGCAAGAACGCGAGCGCGAGCAGCCCGTAGAGCGCGAGCGAGAGGCGCGGACGCGTCGCGCCGACGGTGCAGCCGCAGCCCGCAGTGAGCGATCCGCCGCGTGCACTGGCGTCCATGCCTGCGCTCGCGTCGGCAGGCGTCGCCGCGTCCATGGCATCACTTCCCCCGTCGACGTCGGCGTCGGCGTCGACGTCGACGCCCGCGTCGGCGCCGGGAACGAGCACCACGTCGAGGCGCGGGCCGAGCGTGCAGCCTCCCGACTCGCGCGAGAGATAGTGCGCGCCGTCGGGATCCTCCGAGACGATCGCGAGCGTGATCTCGCCGCCTGGCGCGACGAGCGACGTCACGTCCCAGCTCACGCTCTCCGAAGCGCCTACGCCATGCGCACCGCCCGAGCAGACGGCGCTCACCGTCGGCCGCGTGCCCCACGTCAGCGTCGACTCGTCCCACACGCCGCCGTCGACGCGACAGACCTCGCCCGAGCCGCCGCCCGCGCTCGCTCCGCTCGACGTGCTCATGGTCAGCGTCGCGCTCTGGACGGGGCCCAAGGGCGCAGGAAAGCGCAGGTAGACCACGGCCGAAGGGGCGCCAGGAGCTCCCTCGACGTTGAGATCGCTCGCGTCCGGAAAGACGCCCGCCTCCCAGCTCGCCGCCGTCGCGTCCGCGAGGGCGAGGCCCGCCGAGCAGGCCCCCCCGTCGGCCATCGGGCCGGCGTCGGGCGTCGTCGTGCCAGGGCACGTCGCGAGCGGGCCCATCTCTCCGTCGACCACGAGGTCGGAGAACACCGCGCCGATGGGCATCGCCGCGAGGCCGCCGTCGTTCCGCGGGCTCCCGAGCATCATGTGGAGCTCCTCCGGCCCGAACTCGAGCCCGCTTCCGCTCCAGTCGATGCCGACCACCTCGACCCCGTCGCGGAGCAAGCGCGTGTGTCCGCCGCCCCACTCGATCCGCATGCGGACGGGGGCTCCCGTCCAACCACCCGGATCGGCGAAAGGCTCCTCGAAGAACGACGCGCAGCCGCACGCGTCGTAGCCGGGAGCGCCGCTCGGGCACATGCCCCACATGAGCTTCACGTACCCCTCACGGCCCGCTTCCGCGGTCCCGTAGATCCGGATCATCGCCTTGTAGTGGTTCACGCGAAACTGAGGCGCGTAGTTGATCGGCTCGCCTATCCCGTAGGCGTCCTCGTACATCGCGAAGATCTCGTGATCGCCCAGCGGCAGGTTCGCGAGCGTGATGTTCGCGATGGTGAACTCCACCGAGCCCGACGTGAGGCGCGGCAGCGCGTACCAGATGCGATCGGCGACGTCCGTGACCGTCCAACCGTCGGGCCCGAACGAGCCGCCTGCCGCGTTTCCGATCGTCGCTCCGCGCAGCGTGTCTTCGGAGTGATAGGGCTGCGCGACCGCGCGCGCGGCCGGGATGAGGAGCGCGAGCGCGAGCAGCGCGGGAGCGAGAGTGCGTGTCGACGTGTCCACACGCCGAATGATACACGTATTGGCGAGCGTGCGGGGGACCGCGACGTCAGCGGATGAGGCGCGAGATCGCCTTGAAGGCGTCCCCGCTCGCGCGACCGAGAAGATCGAAGAGCACGGTCTCCGTCGCGGTCGAGAAGGCGCCCGATGCTTGCCAGAGCCCGCGCGCGGTCTCGAGGTTCGCTGGATTGCGCGAGGCCGTGGCATCGCCGGCGACGTGCACCGCGAAGCCGCGCGACGCGAGCCCCCGCGCGGTCTGGAACACGCAGATGTGCGCCTCCATCCCG
>JBBSAT010000516.1:0-2137 GCA_038252025.1 Polyangiales bacterium
CTGGCGCTGACGCTGACCGGCCTGCGCGTGAGTCCGGTGACGGGCTCGCTCGGGCAGGTCACGGTGGGCGGCGAGGCGACGTGGACGAGCACGACGCACTGGTCGATGGCCATGTCGCCGTCGACGGCAGTGAGCGTGAGCTCGTAGTCGCCCGAGGTGGCGCTCACGAAGTCGATGATCGCGCCGGCGACGACGCGGATGACCGGCATCGACTCGGGCGGCGAGCTCGTGACGGCCCACGTGGCGGAGACGATGGCGACGTCGTCGAACGCGTCGCCGTCGATCCGCACCGGCACGTGCGCGGGCGTCCGAAACGTCGGATCGTCGGGGCAGATGGCGACGGGCGGGCCGACCACCGCGCGCACCGTGACGAAGCACGTTCCCACGTTGTCGTCGGCGTCCCGCGCGTCGAAGCGGAGTCGGTAGTCCCCCTGGCGATCGGGCGTGAGCGTTGCGACCGACCCCACGCCGTCGAGCGTCGGATCCGAGCCTGTCGGCGTCGTCTCGACCGACCAGAGCTGAGACACGATCGGCGAGTCACTCTCTGCGCTCGCCATGACGGTCACCGGCCGCATCGGCGCCGTGAAGCGCTCGGCGCGGCCGCAGTCGACGGTGATGGCTCCGGGAACGTGCCCGTCGCTCCCGCCGCCGTCGATCGGCGGGCCGCCCCCGCGGATCTCCGACTTGCTCCCGCACGCGGCGAGCGAAGAGACGAGCAAGACCATCAGGCAAGCGCGGCGCATGGAGCTCCAGTCTCGTTTCGGCTGTCCGGAGCCTCGCTCCGCGGAACGCTGGCCGGGACAGCAAGCGGCGTTCCGTTCGATCATGCCCACCTTCCAGGGCCCTGGTCCATCGATCGGCACGAGTCGGCACCTCGGACGCGACAGGACGGCGCGATCGCGAGCCCCGAGGGCTTCGGTCTCCTAGACTCGCGGTCGCGTGGGACATCGAGCGAGCGTTTGGCTGGCGGTGCTGTCGACGCTCGCGGCATGCGGCGCGCCCAGGGCGAGCGCACCGGCCGTGGTCGAGCCAGCGTCGTCGCGCACCGTCGGCGTCGAGCCCAGCGCCGCTCCGAGCGAGCCTGCGCCCAGCGCCGGAACGCTCCCCGCTGCGTGTACGGCGTGGAACGACACGGTGGAGGTCGCGCGCCTCACCGATCTGCGGCTCGGTGAGGTCTCGGGGCTCGTGGCGAGCCGCGCGCATCCGGGCGTGCTCTATGTGCACAACGACTCGGGCGAGCCCTACACGCGCTTCTTCGCCATCACGACGGAAGGTGAGGTGCTCGCCGAGGTGGTGCTCGACGGCGCGCCCTCGAACGACCTCGAGGACATCGCGTACGCTGACGGCTGGCTCTACCTCGCGGACACCGGCGACAACGGCGCGCGCGATGGCTCGGTGCCGGTGCGGCGCGAGTTCGCGCTGATCCGCGTGCGAGAGCCGGAGCTTCCGGCCGAGCGCGGCGCGACCCTCCACACGAGCGCGTACGAGCGCTTCGTCTTGCGCTACCCCGATCATCCGCGCGACTGCGAGGCCGTGCTCATCGATCCCCTCACCGGCGACATCTTCTTCCTCTCGAAGGAGAACGAAGGGCCCGTCGCGGTGTTCGTCGCGCACGCGCCGCTCTCCTCGTCGGCGCCGACCGTGCTCGAGAGCGCGCTCACCATGCCCGGCGGCGGCAGCCTCGCGAACGCGATCACCGCCGCCGACATCTCGAGCGACGGCGCGTCGATCGCAGTGCGCACGTACCTGCGCGCGTTCCTCTACCCACGCTCGTCCGGAGAGGGTGTGGCAGAGGCGCTCGCTCGCTCGCCTGTCGAGCTACCGGTGATCCGAGAGTGGCAGGGTGAAGCGCTCGGATTCTCCGTCGATGGGCGGACGCTCTACTCGATACCAGAAGGCGACGGGGCACCCGTACACAGTCTCACCGCGCGTTGCACGGAATCGAACTGAGAGCGTCATTGCGCGAGCTTGCGTCCCACGGCGCGCTATCGTTTCGAGTGCTCTTCACAGGCCCGCGCCAGATACGACTGCGGCTCTTCGTGCTCGTCCTCGCAGGAGCGTGCGCCGGCCCGACCGGGAGCGTGGGCTCTTCGGCGCAAGGCCAGACTGCCGCGCCTTCGCCCGCGCCTTCGCCCGC
>JBBSAT010000517.1:0-2118 GCA_038252025.1 Polyangiales bacterium
CGCAGAAAAACAGTCAGCCGCGGCCGATCCACTTCGCGAGGACGACCGTGACGTTGTCCGGGCCGCCGTTGGCGTTGGCTCGCTCGACGAGCTTGCTCGCGAGAGCCTTCAGGTCGTTCGTCGAGGCCGCGATCTCGGCGATCTCGGGATCGGTGACGGGCCCGCACAGACCGTCCGAGCACACGAGATAGACGTCACCGGCCTGCGGGACGTCGAGCTTGGTGTCGACCTTGACGGTCTCCTTCATCCCGAGCGCGCGGACGATGACGTTCTTGTGGGGGAAGTTCGCGATCTCTTCCTCGGTCAGCCGCTTCATCTTGATGTAGTCGTTGAGCAGCGAGTGATCCTCGGTGAGCTGCTCGAGCTTCGCTCCGCGAATGCGATAGACGCGTGAGTCGCCGACGTGCGCGACCAGCACGCCCTCGTCGATGACGAGGATGCACGCGAAGGTCGTCCCCATCCCGCGGAGCTTCGGCTCGCGCTGCTGCGACTCGTGGATGCGCAGGTTCGCGAGCTTGATGCCCGTGATCAGGCGGTTCTCCTCGTAGGGGCGTGACTTGTCCATCTTGTATGGCCAGGTCGCCTCCGGGTCCGCGCTCGTCGCGACGAAGAATTCCTTGAGCGTGTCGATCGCCATGCGGCTCGCGACCTCGCCGGACGCATGGCCGCCCATCCCGTCTGCGACCAGGTAGAGACGTTCGTCGTCGAGGATCTCGTACGAGTCCTCGTTGTGCGTGCGCTTCATGCCGACGTTGGTCTCGCCGGCGACAAGCACGCGCGCGCTGGATGCCACGACTCGAATGTCTCCCTTCTCGGGGCACCGCCCCCGAGACTCGTTCCGGCGAGGAAGCTATCAACTCGCGATGCGACTGGTCAACGATTGTTGGCCGACAAGAACAACACAGATCCGAACCGGCCCCGTTTTGCGGGATTCGCCCCCCCGGAAGGTGCCCCCCCCCCGGAAGGTGCCCCCCCCGCGGAAGGTGCCCCCCGGACGGTGCCGGCCAGCGGACGGATCAGTTGTCCCGGGCGGCGCTGGCCCGGGATCGCGGGGTCGCCGCCGGATCGACCGGGCGGATCGACGCGGCGTGCTTGCTGCGCGAGAGGCGAGCCGGGACGCCATAGCGGACGATGCAGAAAACAGCGCGAAACGCGTCTTTCAGGCCGATCTTCTTGCCTTCGGCGTACGTCCGACCGTGGTAGCTGATGGGGACCTCGTAGACGCGAACGCCCAGCGCGGCGACCTTGGCCGTGATCTCGGGCTCGATTCCGAAGCGGTTCTCTTCGAGCGTGATCTGTTCGAGCACTTCGCGGCGGAAGACCTTGTAGCAAGTCTCCATGTCCGTGAGGTTCAGGTCCGTGACCATGTTCGAGAGCGTGGTCAGCGCGTTGTTCGCCACCGAGTGCCAGAAATAGAGCACGCGATGCGAGCCACCGCCGAACCGCGTGCCGAACACCACATCCGCTCGATCGGCGAGCAACGGCTCGAGGAGCCGCGGGTACTCGAGCGGGTCGTACTCGAGGTCTGCGTCCTGAACGACCACGAACCTTCCGCGCGCCTCGCGGAAGCCCGTCCGCAGCGCCGCGCCTTTGCCCTGGTTCTGCTCGTGGAGGACGATCCTCACGCGCGGATCCCGCGCGGGGCCCTCGGTGAGGAGGGCGCGCGTGCCGTCGTGGGATCCGTCGTCGACGACGATGATCTCGATGGGCTCGATCCCCGACGCGAGGACGCGCTCGATCGACGTGTGGATCGTCGCGCGCTCGTTGTAACAAGGCATCACGACCGAGAGCAGAGGCGTTGCGCTCTTCGACATTCGCGTGAGCACGCTAGCACGGTTTGAGCGGCCTACCGCTCCATGCTAGCGGCGAGCGCGTGGCTCAGAAAGACGACGAGGCGAGCCTGGAGTCGATCCGGGAAGAGGCGCGTGCGCACCTCGACTGGGAGGCCGCGTGGAGCGGCTTTCCGCTGCTCGACCCGGACCAGATCGCGGTGGCGGCCCCGGAGGCACTCTCTCCTGCGATCGCGCCGGTCGCCCACGCGCCGCCGGCTGCGCTTCCGGTCGCGCTCGCCGCGCTCGCCCCGGCGAAGAGCCCGGCGGCGCCGATCGTCGTTCCCAC
>JBBSAT010000518.1:0-1988 GCA_038252025.1 Polyangiales bacterium
GGCTTCTTCCGCGACGCGAGGCCGCGCCACACGTGCGCCCTCGTCCGCGAGATGCCGAGGCTCGCGAGGAGCCCCGCGTAGTTGGTGAAGCCGAGCGCCTTGTAGATCTTCCCGCGCTGCAGCGCCTCGAGCGCCCGGCCCGCCGCGGGGAGTCGCCTCGCGTCGTGCCGGTTCTCCTCCACCGTCTGGACCAGCCCGAGGGCCCGTTCCCGGGCTCGAGATCTTCCGGACAGGGCCAATTCGAGGAGCGACGTGGCCCGCTGAAGCGCCTGTTTTCTGGGCATGTAAGCCGATTATGTTCCGAAAACGGAACAGAAATGCGTGCTGGTCTCGAATGGCCTCTCGGGAGGCTCTGACCCTACCGAGACCCGGGCCCGAACAGGGCGTCGAAGAGCGCCAGCGCCTCGTCCGCGTCGAGCTCCACGCGCACCACGAACTTCGCCCCGCGGCGACGCCGACTGAACCTCGCGGTCGGCGCCCCGTGGCTCCGGAACTTCGGCCCGAGCTTGCGCACCGCGCGGTCCACCTTCGGCGCCGTGTCGCTCTCGGCCTCTTCGCGCTCCTGCGCCCTCGTGCGCACGCGATCGATCGCGGCCTGCAAGGACTCGAGGGTGTGGTCGCTCAGCCGCGTGCCGGAGATCTTGAGATCGTTCCGAAGGATCGTGACCGCAGGTGCCTTCTCGCCCGTCACCTTCGCATAGCGAATGAGGGCGAGGCTCTTCTTCTCACCGAGGGTGGCGGCCTCCTCCTCCGTGAACGTCTCGGCGATGGCCATCGTGCGATAGGCGTCGAACCGCGGGACGAGATCGTAGTCCCTTAGGACCACGTCGAACGAAGAGCACTCGAGCTCCGCCACCATCTCCGGTGTCGAGAGCTCGTGGAGGATCGCGCCGACGCGATAGGCCATGGAGCCGGCGCGCGCCCGGATCTCGTGGAGCTCCGCGATGAGCGCGAGCGCGCGCGCCTTGCCGCTGAGGCCGTCGGCGGTCCGCTGCGGCGTGAGGATCACGGAGGGAACCAGAGTGGGAGTCATCGACCCATCGGGCTTCAGCCCGACTCCATCGCTCGGGAGCACACCGAGGGGCTTCCCGTCGCCGCCCACGATCGGGCCCGTAGCGGTCAGAGCCCGTGCCGTGGGCGGCTTGCCGGGGTTGTTGGGCATGGAGCGGAGCGTATCGGCGCTGGGGACCTCCGGGAAGACCGGAACGCGCTGGGCCCGCGGGGTGCCGGGAAGAGGTCAGAGAGCGCGGCATGCTTTCGACGGCGAGAAGGCGCGGCCCGACGGGGTCGTGCGGGCCTCGGGCTTCGGACGGACCCGTGCCTCGCGCTCGCGCTCGCGCGCCTTCGTCACGGGCCGACGTCGAGGTCGGTCTGCGCGAGGGCGCGGGCCCTGGCGATGGGGAGCGGGTCCTCTCGGTAGCCGAACCCGTCGAGCAGCGGGGGGAGGCTGTCTCGATCGATCACGATCTCGACGGACCTCATCCGCTTCCCGCACGGGCACGCGAGCGCGTCCACGCCCACGCTTTGCTTCCTGCGACGCCGCGCTCGGGCCTCCGAGATCCTCGATCCAGGTGATCGATTCTGAACGAGGGGAAGGTCATGCCGGCGAGGGGCCCTTTGGAGTAGCTACGCTCACAGGAGGGCGAGCTCGTCGTGATGATCCTCGTCGAGCGCGCGGCGCTCGCACATGCGCGCGATGCGCTCGGCGATGGTCCGCGTCAGGGTCTCCATCTCATCGAGCGTCGGCGCCGTGATCAGCGTGAAGTCGCCGGCCTCGTCGAACACACCGTCGAGCACGAGCGAATGGAAATGTACGTTGGCCGAGAGGTCCCCCCCGAACCTCTGGAGGGTGCAGATCCCGATCTTCATGGCTGGTCACGCGGCCTCCGCGAGCGGGGCATTGGGCTTGGCGTCGTGAGTCCGAGTCGGCTTGGGGTTCGCCGCGAGCGTGACGGTCTGCTGCGCGAGGTAGCGCTCGAAGTCTTCCC
>JBBSAT010000519.1:0-1933 GCA_038252025.1 Polyangiales bacterium
GAACATCATCGCGTCGAGCGAGAGATCCCGAGAGAGCGCGTCGGCTTCCGCTTCGGCTTCTTCCGCCATCTGCGCAGCTTCGCCGAGGTCGCCCGCGCGGAGAGCATCTTCTGCATCTCGTAGACGCTGACGAGCGTGCGCGTGGCTCTCCCTCTGGGTCGTGCTCAGCCGGCCCGTGCCGATCCCCTCGACCGACGCGCGCGCCGAGGCCGCGTCTTCGGCGAGCTGCTCGGACACCGCCGCGCCTCGCTCCCCGAGCGACTCGAGCGCGTCGCGGGCGGCTGCCGTCCGCGCATCGCCCGAGTGCCGCGCGAGCTCGCGCTCCTCAGCCTCGAGCCCCTGGAGCGCGTCCATGGCCTCCGCCAGCGCTCGGTCGCGCGCGCCGAAGTGCTCCGACATGAACGATGCCTCTCCCCCTCCGAGCGAGCGCGCGATGCTGTCGATCTGCTGTTCGAGCGCCGTGAGCGCCTGCGACGCTGCGTCCGCATCCCCGCGCTCGAGGGCGTCACGCATGCTGTCGAGCGCGTCCTGGGTGGCCTGCGCGGTCTCCTCGGTCACGTTCCCGAATTCGGAAGGGGCCGAGCTGCCCATCGCCCCGAGCCGCTCGCGAAGCTCGGTGAGCCGTTGCTCGGCACGTCCGATCGCAGCGAGGAGGGCGGCGCGCGCCTCATCGCTCGGCGCCCGACGAAGCTCGCGCAGGAGAGACGCGATCTCTCTTCGTAGCGCCTCGAGCTCGCGTGCGACCTCCGCCGCGTCCTCCACACGCGCGCGCGTGAGCATGTCGGAGAGCGCGAGCACGTCTTCCTCGAGCTCCGCGCCCGCCGCCCTGTCGGCCTCCTCACGCGCGAAGAGCGAGCCGAGGGTGCGCTCGTGGAGCCTACGCTCCGCGACCAGACCACGCCGGAGTCGGCTCGACATCGCCGAGAACAGCGGCGCGTCGGCCCGCCGTCCCTCGCCGACGCGGGCATCGATCGAGAGCCGATGCAGCGCGTCCACCAGCCCCGTCGTCTCCGCCGCGAGCAACGAGAATCGCGACTGTGCGGCCGCGGCCTCCTCGGGGGCTGGCTGCTCCAGCCGCACTGCGAGCGTATCGAGCGCAGCGTCGCGCAACGCCTCGAGCGCGACGATCGCTTCCTGGCGGCGCGTGCTCTCCGAGGCGATCGTGAGCGTGCGCGTCTCGGAGCGTCCGATCCCCGGGCCGCTCACGTCGTTCGCGTCGCGCGCCTCGACGCGCACCGAGAGTCGATCGCCTGGCTCCGCGCCCAGCTCTCCTGCGTCGATCACCGTGTCGCCCATCAGCTCGAGCTGAGCGCTCTCGGGCGAAGAGACGCGCCGCCTGTGCTCGTGCCCATCGGCCGTGGTGATCACGAGATCCGCGGCCACGACGCCGATGTCGTCGCTGGCGCTGAACATGATGACGACCGCCGTCCCGACGTCGATGACCATGTCGCCCTCGGGAGCCATCAGCCGAACGCTCGGGGCCGCATCGTTCACGGACCGCACCGCGCGACGCTCCGCATCCCGGACGATCCTGCCATCGGGCTCCCTGACGAAGATCGAGAGCTCGGCGTCGCCAGCGACCAGGAAGCTCGCCTGGAAGGTGCCGATCTCCGTTCGCGTCATCGCGAAGCGATCCTCTCCGACGCCGAGCTCGATCCGACCCGTTTCGATCCGCGGCACCGCCGTGATCTCGATCGTGCTCCCTTCGGGCGCTTCGATCTGCGTCGCGCCGCGGAGCACGGCGGGCTGCCGCGCCAGGTACGCCGGAAAGACGATGCGCGCGTCGAACGAGTCGATCACGGCGGCTGTCGGCGCATGCTCGCGGCTCGTCGCGATCGGATGCGTGAGCGCGAAGACGCCGGCGCGCGTCCGCCCGTTCGCCGCGAAGAACAGGCACGCCAGCGCGATCGCGCCGAGCGCCACTCGCACGCCC
>JBBSAT010000520.1:0-1931 GCA_038252025.1 Polyangiales bacterium
CGGCGAACGGCAGCGACGTGTGGATGGGGTCGAGGCTCGCGTTCGCCGCGTTGACCACAGCCTCCACCACGCCTCGCGCGGTCGGCTGATCGACGTAGGGCGGTGCGGCGCCATCGAACGCGGCGACGTACACGATGCCGAAGCCGGCGCGCGCCGAGCAGCCGAACAGCTCGTCGACCGTGCCCGGTGGACACTCCAGCGCGGCGATGGGGGGCTGCTCGTCGATGCTCACGCGCTCGGTCCCGCGCGCGAGCGCTCCGAAGTGCTCGCGCAGGAACGGGAGCGAGAGATCCGCGTCGGTCCGAGGGAACACGATCACGCGCCCGCCGGAGTGCAGCCACCCGCGGAGCGCCGCCATCTGGCGCTCCGGCACGCGCCCGAGCGTCGGGGCGCTCACCACGAGCACGCCCACCGAGGCCCAGCCGATCGCCGAGTCCGGAAGGATCGGGTCTCCCGTGCGCGCATCGAACGCCACGACGCCGAGGGGGACGCCCGAGGCGGTGGGGCCTCCGCCCGCGTAGCCGCTGCGCGGCGCGGTGACGGTCGTCTGCAGATCGAGCAGCGCGCCGCGGATGCGCGGCGGATCCGCGAGCACCACGAGCGCTTCGGCGCCGCTTCCGTACGCGGGTGAGAGGCTCGCGACGCCGAGCACGCGACCTTCCGCGACGTAGCGCACCGACATCTGCGCGGAGTCGGCGACGAAGATCGTGACGACGGCGCGCCGCGACTCGCCGGCCGGGAGGTCGAGGGGAACCCGCTCGAGCTGCTCGGCCTGCTGCCACTGACGGATCGCGACCTCGATGTGGCCACGCAGCGTGCTCGCGGTCGTGTTCCTCGCGACGACGGTGAGCGCCGAGTACCCGTCACCGAGGAGCGCGTCGTTACCGAACACGCCTTCTGCGGACACTTCGACGGCGGGAGGCGGCATCGGCTGGGCAGACGCCGCGCCCGCGAGGCCGAGCGTCATCAGCGGGAGGACCCACCACGCGAAGCGCAACGTCGAGCTCGCTCGGTTCCTGAAGGCGTGCACCACGCCTCAGCTCGCGATCCGAGCGACCTGCGCCGAGACCTCGGGGACCTCGTCGAGGATCTTCTGGACGATCGCGTCGGCGCCGATGCCGTCGGCCTCGGCCTCGAAGCTCGGGATGATGCGGTGACGCAGGGAGGGCATCGCGACGCGGCGGATGTCCTCCATCGCGACGTGACCTCGGCCCGCGATGAGCGCGCTCACCTTCGCTGCGAGCAGCACCGACTGGCCGCCGCGGACGCCGGCGCCGTAGCGGAGGAACTTCTTCGCGCTCGGTGCGCAGTCACTCAGCGAGGGGTCGCTGCCGCGCACGAGACGGGCGACGTAGCGCGTCACGGCGTCGGCGACGCGCACCTCGCGCACGAGGCTGCGCATCTCGAGGAGCTGCGGGCCGTCGACGACGCGCGGGACCTCCGGCTTCGCGTTTCCGGTCGTGCGCTCGAGGATGCCGACGAGGGTCTCCTCGTCCGGCTGCGGCACGAGGATCTTGAAGAGGAACCGATCGAGCTGAGCCTCGGGGAGCGGATACGTGCCCTCCATCTCGATCGGGTTCTCGGTCGCGAGCACGAAGAACGGCTCTTCGAGCTGGTGCCGCGTGCCGGAGATCGTGACGCTGCGCTCGGCCATCGCTTCGAGGAGCGCGCTCTGCGTCTTCGGCGTCGCGCGGTTGATCTCGTCGGCGAGGACGAGCTGTCCGAAGATCGGGCCCTTCGAGAGCTCGAAGCGCTTTCGGCCGCGCTCGTCTTCTACGACGATGTTCGTGCCGACGATGTCGCCGGGCATGAGGTCCGGCGTGAACTGGATGCGCGAGAAGCGCAGGTGCATCGTCTCGGCGAGCGTGCGGACGAGCAGGGTCTTGCCGAGGCCCGGCGCGCCCTCGAGCAGGGCGTGGCCGCCCGCGAAC
>JBBSAT010000521.1:0-1864 GCA_038252025.1 Polyangiales bacterium
GAATCGCATCACGCGCGCCAGCCGCTTCGGGCTCACGCCGACCCAGGAGTCGAAGAGCCGGTTCAGGTTGCGTGGGCTCGCGCCGACCGCACGCGCGAGCGCCGCCACCGGCACCGCGCCGCGACTGACCACGAGCCGATCGATCGCTCATCGAGGTCGGAAGCCGCGCGACGCGGAACGGGGACGAGTCTCGTGCATGTCGTGCCGGTTCATCTCTCATCTCGCAAACGCCGAATGCTCGAAGTAGCGATCACGCGGCGCGAGCCCTCGCGAGCACTTGCACGGGAGGCGCACTAGCTCTAGCTCCAGTTCTGGTCCTACTCGAGCCGCGTGATCGCTACTTCGACCGAGAGCGTCTCGCCCCCGCCGCCGACGTAGATCACGCCCGACGTCGGCGTCGCGTCCTTGTAGTTGCGGCCGACCGCCACGCGCACGTGGTCCGTCTGCGTCAGGACGCCGTTCGTCGGATCGAAGCCCTTCCAGCCCACCTCCGGCAGGTAGACCTGCACCCACGCGTGAGACGCGTCGGCCATGCGCGCGTTCGGGTGCTTCGGCCCCGTGTAGAGGTAGCCGCACGCATAGCGCGCCGGCACGCCGATGAGGCGCGCGAGGCAGATGAAGAGGTTCGCGAAGTCCTGGCAGACGCCGCGGCGACTCACGTAGGCGTCGAAGGCCGAGCTCGCGTTGGTGGTCGAGCCCTGCTTGTACTCGTACTCGCTGAAGATCGTCGCGTTCATGTCGAGCAGCGTGTCGAGCAGCTCGTAGTCGTTCCGCAGCGCGAAGGTCATCGCGTAGTCGTTGAGCTCCTCGAGCTCGCTCTCCGGCAGCTCCGGCGGGAGGAGGAAGGGCTGGAGGATCTGGCGCTGCCAAGGCATCCACGCGAGCGGGATGGTCGAGCGCACGCGCGCCGGGCGCATGTCGAGCGGCTCCACGTCGAGCAGCTCCACCTCCGAGCGCGCGTCGATGACGAGCTCCTCGAAGGGCACGCCGATGAGCATCCGTCGCGCGCGGTTGCCGAAGACGTCCTCGAAGTCGCGGTGCTCGGTGATGACGGAGCTCGTGACGTCGGTCCGGATCACGCGCTGGAGGCGGTCGTGCATCGGAAAGAGCCGGAACAGGTGCATGCTCCGCTCGACGGGGTGCTCGTACCGGTAGGTCGTGCGGTGCTGCACCGCGTAGCGCCGGAGCTCCGCGCGCTCCGTCGACACGACCGGCCGCGCGCGTGGACGAAACGGCACGAGCGAGGGCGGCGGGATCGTCCCTGGGCTGCTCGCGCTTCCCACTCGAGACGCCGGCATCGGAAGCGGCGCGGGCGGCTGGGCCAGCGGGGGCAGCATGGGGGGCGCCGAGGTGGGCGCGAGCTCGGCCCGCACCGCGCCTTGCCGCGCGATCAGCAGGTGGCCGGGCTGCAGCTGCCGCCACTCTCCGCGCTCACCCTGCGTGGCCTCGAGCGGCATCGACGAGAAGACGAGGCCCTTTCGCCCGCGGATCCCGCGCCGCGTGAGGTCGACCGTGAGGTCCCTGTCGCCGAAGGCGAGCGCGCCGTGCGGTGCGTAGATCTCGCGGACGTACACGCCGCCTCGGCTCGCCGCGTCTGCGTAGATCGCGAGGTCGATCCCGTCGCTCAGCGCGACGGTCAGCGCGCCATGCGCGTTCAGCTCCGTGAACCAGGAGAGGAGGACCTCGGGAGCGATCTCACCGATGCTCTTGGCGCCGCGCGAGCCCGCGCGCTCGAGGATCTCACAGAGGATCTGCTCGCTATCGGTCGAGCCGACGGGCTCGAAGCGCCCCTGCACGTCGAGCTTGTGCTCGAGGCTTCCGCTGTGCGCGATGACCCAGTCCCTCCGGCCCCACGCGCGCTGGA
>JBBSAT010000522.1:0-1847 GCA_038252025.1 Polyangiales bacterium
ACGAGCCCGGGCCGGCGCGCGGCGAGCCGTTGGGCGAGCCCCCGCCCGCCGAGCTGCGGCATCAGCACGTCGGACAACACGACGTCGGGGGGACGGCCCTCGGCCTCCATCTCGTCGAGGCACCGCAGCGCGCGCTCGCCGTCCGACGCCGCGCGCACCTCGAAGCCGCCATCCTCGAGGATCCGCCGCGTGATGGTGCGGACTGTAGCGTCGTCCTCGACGAGGAGCACGCGGCCGCCCGTCATGTGCGCCCGGCTGTCGTCGTCCACGAGCGACACGTCGAGCGGCATCGGGGCGATCGACGCGGTCGGCCAGAAGATGCTGAACGTCGAGCCGCGGTCCACGGCGCTCTCCACTCGCACGACGCCGCGTGCCTGCCGCACGATGCCGAACACCACGGCGAGCCCCAGCCCCGTCCCCTCTCCCTGGGGCTTGGTGGTGAAGAAGGGCTCGAAGATGCGAGGCAGCGTCGCGTCCTCCATCCCGCAGCCGGTATCCCGGATGCGAAGGAGCACGTACTGCCCGGGGATGGCGTCCTGCCCGACCTGCTCCGCCACCTCGCCCGACGGCGCCTGCAGCAGCTCGGTCGAGATGGTGAGCATCCCGCCATTCGGCATGGCATCCCGCGCGTTGACGGCGAGGTTGAGGAGGATCTGGTCCATCTGCCCCGGGTCGGCGAGCACGGGCAGCGGCTCCGGTGACCGCTCTATCTCGAGCCGCACGATGGGCGGGAGGATGGACTGGAGCATTCCGCGCGCGCGGTCGACGACGTCGCGCGCGTCGACGACGCGCGGCTCGGCCGGCTGGTTCCGGCTGAAGGCGAGCAGCCGCGAGGTGAGCTCGCGGCCCCGTTGCGCGGCGCGCTCGATCTCGTCCACGTCGAGCGGATCGACCGGCGAGTGGGCGGCGAGCGACCCCTTTACGAACTGCGTGTAGGCCAGCACGACGGTGAGCAGGTTGTTGAAGTCGTGCGCGATGCTTCCCGCCATGCGACCCAGCTCCTCGAGGCGCTGCAGCTGCCGCTCCGTGTCGGCCCGCCGCCGCTCGACAGTGATGTCGCGTCCCGACACGAGGAGGTAGGTAACGCCATCGACAATCGCTGGCTGTGCCGACAGCAGCGCATAGCCGCGCTCGACGCCTCCCGGTGCGTGGCGGTTGAAGGCGATCTCGAAGTCCTGCACCGCGCCGTGCTCGCGGATGGCCTCGGCCAGTCGCGCCGAATCGGCGGGGTCGCCCCAGATGCGCAGCTCCTTCTGCGACCGTCCGAGCACATCGGCGCGCTCGTAGCCCGTCGCGCGGCACCACATGTCGTTGACGTCGACGATCTGCTCGTCGGACGCGCGAAAGATGACCATCGCGTCGCGCGACGAACGGAACGCCGTCTCCAGGAGCACCTGCGCCATCTGCCGCTCGGCCTCCGTGCGGCGCGCGGCGGTGATGTCCGTGACGATCGCGACGGAGCCCACCGGCTCGCCGGTGTCCGTACTGCGCACGACGCTGCCATTCACCACCAACTGGGCGACGGACCCGTCGGGACGCCGCGCGCGTACCTCGTAAGTGCTGTCGACGCCCGCCAGGCGCAGGCGCCGCTCCTCCTCCCATCGCGCGCGATCTTCGTCCAAGACGAAGTCACGGATCTCGCGCCCCGCCGCCTCCTCGACGCTCAGGCCGAGGATCTCCGCCATGCGCTCGTTCAGGTAGAGCGTGTTCCCCTCGGCATCCACGCGCCAGATGCCCTCGGACGCGGAGGCGAGCAGATGCCAGTAGCGCGCGGCGCTCTCGGCGGTCTCCGTGCGCGCGGCGCCGAGGAGCAGCGCGACGACGCCGAGCGTGAGCAGCAGCGACTG
>JBBSAT010000523.1:0-1818 GCA_038252025.1 Polyangiales bacterium
AGCCACGATCGACAGCGAGGCCCTCGAGGTCCCGCGCCTGCCGCCCGGCGAGACGATCGAGGTCGACGTGGGCGGACTGACCTTCGAGACCGAGTACTGGTTCGCAATCCGTGCGCTCGACGGCTACAACACGAGCGGCGGGATGGCGGTCGTCGAGTACAGGACGCCCGCGATCGAGTTCACGACGGTCTCGCCCTGCTTCGTGGCGACGGCCGCGTACGGAACGCCGATGGCCGAAGAGATCGGCGTGCTGCGGCGGTTCCGCGACCGCTACCTCCGCGGAAACGGCGTGGGGGACGCGCTCGTGTCGCTCTACGAGACCGTCGGTCCCAGCGCGGCCGACGCGATCCGCGACGACGAGGTCGCGCGCGCCGCGGTTCGGGCGCTGCTCTCGCCCATCGTAGCGCTCGCACGCGTCATCGATCGATAGTCAGCTCGCGTCGGCCACGGATGGAAGCGGACCGAGGCCTCGCCTGCGCGCGTCGACCGGGCGCCAATCGTCCACCTCGTCGCGTGGATGCACCGGGCCGCGAAGGGGCAAGCCGAACGCCGCGTCGAGATCGGTGATGCCGCCCGTCCGCACGTAGTGCGTGCCGCGCGCGTAGGGCAGGAAGAAGAGCCGGAACGGAAAGAAGTTCTTCACGACGACCACGTCCGCGTCGCGGAGGCGGAGGCCCATCTCTCGATAGAACGCAGGCTTCATCACGAGCGCTGGCCCTTCGACGATGACGAGCGAGATGCGAGGCGCGCTCTGCCCCGAGCGGCCGGCGAGCGGGTGCAGATCGAGGCGGACGCGCCGCAGGAAGCCAGGGTCGTTGCGCTTGGTCCGGAGCACGCCGCGCACACGGAGCGGTCGATGGCGCGCAGGGTCGCGCGTGCCGCCGACCTCGAGGTCCACCTCGGAGCCCTCGGGCCTCTCGAACAGACTGCGCGCGGCGACCGCGTCCTGGATGCACGTGTAGACCACGAGGCCGTCGGCCTCTTCGGTCAGCGCCGCGAGCAGCTTGGTCGAGTCGCCCGTCGAGCCGGCGCTGACGACGTCGGACGCGTCCGAGAGGACGATGACGCCCGTCTTCCTGAGGAAGGTCGCGTTCTTGGCGCGCTGGATCGCATCGCTCGCGGTGAGAAAGGTCGGCGGCTGCTGGTGACGCGCGGCCCAACACGCCTCGGCGAGCTCGTCGGCGAGACGGGCAGCGAGCGCGCGATCTCCGTCGGTCGTGACGTGAACGCTCCAGCCGACCTCGGGGCAGTCGAGCCAGGGATGCACCATGAACACGTTCGCCGAGAGCACCCGCGGGTCGCGCTTCGGAAGCGAACGACATCGCGCGTAGATCGCGCGCATCGGCGCGAGGAGATCGACGCTCGTTCCGCCCCCGAGCAGCAGCGGAAGCGAGCGCCACTCCGTCGTCGGGCTCACTTCGCCGCGGGCGGCGCGAACGAGGATCTCGGCGGCGCGAGCGCCCGTGCGAACGTGATCGCGGTGCGGGTTCGTGTGATAGCCGCAGAGCGACGTGGAGAGCGCCACGCGGCGCTGGGAGAGGTTGGCGTGGAGGTCGAGCGAGGCGACGATGGGCACGTCGCCCACCACCTCTCGCACGGCCTCGAGGATGTCGGACTCGGGGTCGTCGGTGCCCTCGGCGCCCATCGAGCCGTGCAGAGACAGGAACACGCCGTCGAGCTTTCCGGCGTTCCGGAGGCGCGTCACGAGGTCGTCTCTCAGCGTCTCGAAGCAGCGCCGATCGAGCTTGCCCGAGGGCACGGCCCACGCGCTGAGCGTCGGCACGAGCTCGATGGGGCCCAGCCGCTCCGCTGCGCGCG
>JBBSAT010000524.1:0-1785 GCA_038252025.1 Polyangiales bacterium
CCGCCGCCTCGTTCACCGAGCTCACCCCATCGGCGTACGTCGCCGATCTCGTGCTCGTCGGGCCCGTCGCTGCGGTCGTCGTCGAGGTCCAGACCGCGCCGAGCGACATCAAGCGGCTGCGCTGGCCGCTCTACGCCGCCAGCACGCACTCGGCCCACGGCGGACGCGCCACCTGGCTCGTCGTCGTGGCGCTCGCCGAGGCCACCGCCGCCTGGGCGAGCTGTCCCATCGCCACCTTCCACGGCGGCTGCTTCGCGCCCGTCGTGATCGGGCCGAGCCAGATCCCGCGCATCGACGACCCCGAGGTCGCCCGACGCTCCCCCGAGCTCGCGGTGCTCTCGGCGCTCGCACACGGCCGTGGCGACGACGGCGTCGCGATCGCCCTCGCCGCCGTCACCGGGATCGCGTCCATGGAGCAGCCGGGCGACGACCGTGGCACGCTCTACCACGACGCAGTGATGGCTTCCCTGACCGAGGTCGCTCGAGCCCTGCTGGAGGCGAAGATGAAGGCGCAAGGATACGAGTACCAGAGCGAGTTCGCGCGCAAGTACGTGCAGCAAGGCCGCGACGAAGGCCTCGAGAAGGGCCGCGCCGAAGGCCTCGAGCAAGGCCTCGAGCAAGGCCTCGAGCAAGGCCTCGAGCAAGGCCTCGAGCAAGGCCTCGAGCAAGGCCTTCGCGTCGGGATCCGGCAGCTCTGCGCCGTGCTCGACATCCCGTGGTCGCCCGAGCGCGAGGCGGCGGTCGCGGCGCTCGGGCCCGCGGCGCTCGAGGCGCTGTCCGCGCAGCTGACCCGCGATCGCGCGTGGCCGGGCTGAGCGTCCCGAGCAGGACGCCCCGAGCGCGAGGCCGTGATCTGCGCGTCTGCATCGCACGTGGCTCGACCCGACCACGGGAGACTGAAGGCGGCGTGCTAATGTGTTCGGATGGGTGACGCGGCCAAGAAGCTCCTCGACGACGTGCTGGCGCTTCCCGAGGACGAGCGCATGGAGCTCGCGTATCGCGCCCTGGAGAGCGTGGATCCGCTCGCCGATCCCGAGTGGGAGCGCTCATGGCTGACCGAGCTGCGTCGACGCAGCCGAGAGCTCGAAGCAGGCGGCGAGACCCTGACGTGGCCGGCGATGCGCGCGCGCATCCTGGCGAACCTCCCGCGCCGGACGTGAGCGCGACGCTCTCGTTCGCCCCCGCGGTCGAGCCCGAGATCGCGGACGCCGTGGCTTGGTACGTGGCACGAGTACCGAAGGGCCCGGCTCAGGCGTTTTCCGTACATCGTGTTCTATCGCGTCATCACGGCGGACCAGATCGAGGTCACGGCCGTCGCGCACATGAGCCGCCGTCCGGGCTACTGGCTGGAACGCTGAGACACACCTTCCGCACCCGTGGAGCGAGCGCTATCCCCGAGGACGAGGGAGGCGAGGGACGAAGAGCGGCGATCGCCGCCGCCACCCCGCCGCCGCCCCGCCGCCAGCGCCCCCCGAAAGCGCGAAGATCGCACCCTGCCGCCACGGAGCGCGCCCTGCACCCCCGCGCTCGTGCCCACCACCCGACACGAGCTGCCCCTGCTCCTCTTCCGCGAGGAGCCCCGCGCGCTCGCCCTGGTCCTTCGCGCGGCGTTCGGCATCGACCTCGGTGACGACCTCGTCGAGGCCGCCGCCTCGTTCACCGAGCTCACCCCATCGGCGTACGTCGCCGATCTCGTGCTCGTCGGGCCCGTCGCTGCGGTCGTCGTCGAGGTCCAGACCGCGCCGAGCGACATCAAGCGGCTGCGCTGGCCGCTCTACGCCGCCA
>JBBSAT010000525.1:0-1703 GCA_038252025.1 Polyangiales bacterium
GCGGTCGTCTTCCGCAGCGCGAGCACGCTCGTGCCCGTCTGCCGCGCGCGCCGGAGATAGAAGATCAGGAACGCGACCAGCGCGACGAAGCCGACGAACGCGATCCAGAGCCAGCTTCGATCGCTGCTGCGCGCCGGCTCGTCGCGCCAGCCCACGGGCACGCCGGCCGCGTCCAGAGCGTCGGCCAGCGGCTCGGTGTACTGGAGGTCGACCGCGTAGACCCGTCCGTCCACGCGGCTCACGTAGACCCGGTTCTGCGCGTCGACGCCGACGCTGGCGATCTCGCCGCGCGAGAGATCCCCGTAGAGCACCGCGCTCGGCTCGCGCGGGGGCTCGCCCGTCGAGTCGCCGCTCACCACGACGTAGACGCCGAGGAAGAGGATGATCAAGACCGCCCAGACGAGGAACGTTCGGAGTCGCTGAGACATCTGGCGCGGAGGGTACGACGGAAGGCGCGACCCCGCCGACTACGCATCGCGGCGGCGTTCCTTCCCCGCTCGAGCGAGCACGAACCTTCACCCAAGGGTGCGGAGACGACCGGGTCTATCGGGGCGAGAACGGGCTGACTTCGCGAGGCGCGGATTCCGAAGAGGAAGCGCCGGCCGGAGGAGCCCCAGCAACGTGCGCGTCGTGCGCATGGAGGGGTGCGCCATGAAGATCGTCTGCGGTGCCTGCAGTGCCAAGTACTCGGTCGCCGATGAAAAGGTCCGAGGTCGCGCGGTGAAGATCCGCTGCAAGAAGTGCGGCGACGCGATCATCGTTCGCGGCGACGCAGAACCGGCGGAGCTCGGCGTCTGGCACGTCGTGGTCGGAGAAGAGCAGCGCAGCGCGCTCGCGCCAGCCGAGGTCGGTGCGCTCATCGCGAGCGGCACGATCGGCTGGGACGCGTACGTCTGGCGCGAGGGGTTCGCCGAGTGGAAGCCCGCCGAGGACGTGGAGGAGCTGGTCGACGCGATCATGGGCGGGAGAGCGCCCGAGCGCGCGGCCGGCGGCGACCTCTTCGCGACCGAGAGCCAGAGCCTCTTCGCGGGCGATGAGCCCTCGAGCGACGACGAGACCATCGCGTCCTCGAGCACGACGACGGCGCGCGCGGACTCGATGACCGGGGCGCGGAACGAGAGCTCGGTGCTCTTCTCCCTCGCGAACCTCTCCGCGCTCGGCGCGAGCGCGCCGAAGAACGGCCCGGCTGCGACCGCGAGCGCGACGCCGAGAGCGATGGCCTCGGGCGAGGGCTCCGGGCTCATCGACATCCGCGCGCTCGCGAGCGCGACGGGGCTCGGCGCGCCGGCGGCCCATGGGCCTGCGCCCGCGGCGAGGGTCGACGACCTGCTCGGGCTCGGCGGTCCCGCGCTCGCGCTCGGCTCGGCGCTCGCGCCGCCAGTGCTCATCACGCCGAACGCGCCTGCCTCGCGCGGCGGCAGCGCGCTGATCCTCGCCGCTGCGATCGTCGCGGTCGGGCTGCTCGGCGGAGCGAGCGCGCTCGCGTACGTGAGCGTCGGGCCGGGCACACGGCCCGCGCCGATCACACCCCCCGCCCCCACGCTCGTCCTCGCGCCGCCGACGCCGCCCGCGGAGACGACCACGCCGATCCGCGTCGCCGCGGTCGACGCACCGACGCGCGAGGTCGAGACGCCGGAAGCCGTGCTCGCCCCGACGCGCCCCTCCCATCGACCGACACCGCTCCCCGTGGCCACGCACGAAGC
>JBBSAT010000526.1:0-1614 GCA_038252025.1 Polyangiales bacterium
AGCGTCCGCGGCGCGGGCCGGCTGCTGGACCGATGGAGCGCGCTCAGGTCCGGCGCTTCTTCGGCGTCTTCGTTGCCGCGAGCGTGCGGCCGAGCCGAGCCGACATCTGCTCGCGGATCTCGCGCTCGAGCGCGGCCGCAAGCTCGACGTCGACCACCACCTCGGCGAGGGGGCGCACCTTCCGGACGGCGCGCTCGATGCGCTGGATGTCGCGCGGGCCGGGGAGCGCCGTGCCGTGACGATCGAGGATCTGCTCGCCGAACAGGGCCACGAAGCGACGCGCGATCTGATCGACCGCCGCACGGAGGACGGTGAGCTCGGAGAGCATCGCGTCGAGCGAGACGCCGTTTCGCGCGAGCTCGATCCCTGCGGCCAGGAGGCGCGGGCTCGGCGCCTTGAGCTCCGCTCCCTCGAGCGAGAGCACGCGCAGCTCTAGCGCCTTCGCGATGAGCTGCGGCGTGACCTGCGCGCCGAGCTCTTCGATCAGCTGCGCGGCGTCCACCGCCTCGGCCGACTCGTCGCTGAAGGGCGCGGTGAGCGCCGCTTCGAGACCGAGCACGTCCTCGAGCTTCTGTCCGCGCGCCCACGCCGAGGTCAGCTCGCGGATGTTCTCCGTCGAGTAGCCGCGTTCGAGCAGGGCGCTGATCGTCCGGAGACGCGCGAGGTGCTTCTCTCCGTAGAGGGCGATGCGTCCCTCGTAGCGGGGCGCCGGCAAGAGACCGCGCTGTCGATAGGCGCGCACGTTGCGCACTGTCGTCTTCGCGGCGGCGGCGAGATCCTCGACGCGATACTCGCGCTCCGCCCGCGGCCGGGCAGAGCCGCTCGACGGCTCGCGGCCTCGCGTCGACGCGGAAGACGTCGAGCGCGCGGAGCGCGTCATCCGGTAGCCAGGTCGTCGATCACGACGCGAAAGGCACTCTCGACGCGCTCGCCCATCATCGGATCGATGTGCGCCTCGTCGGGATGAAAGTCACGCGCCGTGTAGCGCGCGAGCGCCTTCAGCACGCGTGGCACCGCTTTGCCCGCCTGGTTCCAGAACCGGCGCGACGCGAGCCGGTCTCTCACCACGACGGCTTCGCGATCCTCCTGGCGGAGCGATGCGAACGCGAGGGCCCAGAAGAAGAGCAACATCGCGCTCCCTCCGGCGATGCCCGCGATGCGCGTGCGGAGGCGCGGGTCGACCTGGCGCAGCACGTCGAACGCGACCGCGCGGTGCTCGATCTCCTCCGCCGCGTGCCACCGGAGCATGCGCGCGAGCTCCGGATGCGCGTCGTCGAGCACGCGCGTGCCGAGCGCCACCTCGGCGAGCGTCGCCGTCATGTGCTCGAGCGCCGCGGTCATCGCCAGGCGGAGGTGCGGCGGCGTCCTCGGCTCGAACGTCTCGTAGCCGAGCCGGTGGTAGAGGGCGAGGAAGCGCTTCACGTCGTGGCCGCGCGCGGCGAGCGCACGATTCATCCGGTCGTGCTCGTGACCGTGTCGCCCCTCCTGGCCGATGAAGCCGCGCACGCGCGCGCGGAGCTCGGGGTCGGCCTCGTAGGTGTCCGCGTAGTGGAGGACGCTGCGGATGAAGAAGCGCTCGCCTTCCGGGAAGATGAGGCTCAGCGCATCGACCAG
>JBBSAT010000527.1:0-1587 GCA_038252025.1 Polyangiales bacterium
GACCTCGGCTCCTCCTCCGGTGACGACGCTGTCGGCGACGCGGGCGAGCTCGTCGATGTCGAGCGCGCTGTGGACCTGCAGAATGTACCGGAGAACGGTGGCGAGCGCTCGCGCGCCTGAGGGCGTCTCGTTCGCCGCCCGGAGGAGCTCGCCCCAGCGCTCGAGCAGCGCTGGCACGTCGGCGGCGCCGCGTACGTCGCGGAGCGCGGACAGCGCGAGGGTCGCCTCCGGGCCCATGTGGCGGGCGACGAGCGCTGCGTCGGTGAGCGCGCTGAGGTCGTCTACCTCGAAGCCCATGCGCGGGACGTAGCGCCCGAGCACGGCGGCCTCTTCGGGCGTCAGGTCGAACATCGCGAGCAGGTCGCGCGGCGCGCTCCACGTGCCGGGTCCCTGGTAGAGGACGAGCGGTACGATGAGCGGGATGGCGGCCTTCGGGTGGTCTCGCTCGTACGCGTCCCAAGCGTTCATCGCGTACTGCAAGAGCCTGAACGGCATGCGCGCGTCGGGCCGCGACTGGTGCTCCACGAGCAGCAACACGAGCGCGTCGCGCCCCGCGAGCTTGGCGCCGAACACGAGGTCGGAGTGGAACGCGTGCAGCGCCTCGTCCACGTGCGCGGTCGGGCGCGGCTCGAGCTGCGAGAGGTCGAGCAGGGCGGCGACCTCGGGTGGCAGCGCGCCGCGGATCACGTCCGCCGCGATGGCGCGGTCCGCGAGCAGGCGCCGAAAGAGCGCGTCGTGCGAGGCGGCCATGTCGAGCCGCACTACCACGCTCGCGGCACGCCCTTCAATCGCGACGAGCGGCGCCTGAGATCTGACGGGCCGCCGAGGACGCCGAGAGGTGCGGCGCCTGCCGGCGCCGCGCTGGGCACCGTCATGCAGAGGCCCAGACATCGGGGCCGCGAGCACGGGCGCCGCGCCGACCACGGCGAATGGCGGGTGCTTCCGCTTCGCCACCGTCGAGCGCGAGGGCGCGTTCGATCAGCTCGCGACGCGTGAGACGGCCTTCGTCGCGCGGACGGGGCCCGTCACGACGCTGGCGACGCTCGGCGCGTGGGACCGCGGGCTCGGGGTGCTGACGTCGGCGACCGACCCGAACGACCTCACCACGGACGTGACCTATGACGGGCTCGGGAGGATGACCTCCGTGACGCCGCCATCGGCAGAAGGCTGCGCGGCCGGAAGGCCGACGACGCGCATCCGGTACGAGCTGACTGCGAGCCCGTCGACGCAGCCCGCGTCGCGCGTGATCAGCACGACCGAGCTCTCGTGCGCGGGGTCGCTCGGCTCGAGCTCGCTGACGTCGATCGGCTTCGTCGACGGCCTCGGCCGCGTGCGCGCGACGCTCGCGACGGCCGGCGCCGACGAGGGCGCCTGGGTCCGCGGCGGTCTGACCCGGCTCGATCGCAAGGGCGCGGTCCGCGAGGCCTGGCAGTCGGACTTCTTCAACGGCGCCGAGACGAGCTTCACGAGCGTGCTCGCCACGCCGAGCGAGTCGTTCCCGCACACGCGCAGCGTGTACGACGCGTTCGGTCGCGTGCGCGTGGCCTACGCCGAGGATGGCTCGCTGACCTCGACGAGCTTCCACGC